>NZ_JALLGL010000003.1 GCF_023072675.1 Streptomyces sp. XM83C | reverse complement strand
CCGCACACTCACCCCGCCCCCGACCGGCTCACCTCACTGGCCCGCTCATCGGCCACCCCGTCCCGCCGGGACAGCGCGTGCGGCCACCACACGGCCCGCCCCACGTCCAGGAACAGCGCCGTGACCAGCACCGACCGCACCACCAGCGTGTCCAGCAGCACCCCGAGCGCCACGGCGAAGCCGATCTCCGCGAAGGCGACCATCGGCAGCGTGCCCAGCGCCGCGAACGTCCCCGCGAGGACCAGGCCGGCGGAGGTGATCACCGCGCCGGTCGCCGCGAGCCCCGTCAGCACGCCCTGCCGGGTGCCCTGCCGGGCGGCCTCCTCCCGGATACGGGTTGTGAGGAAGATGTTGTAGTCGATGCCGAGGGCGACGAGGAACACGAACACGAACAGCGGGAAGTCCGTTCCCTCGCCCGCGTAGTCGAAGACGTACCGGAACGCCAGCGCGCTGATGCCGAGCGCCGCCGCGAACGACAGGATGACGGTGCCGACCAGCAGCAGCGGCGCGATCAGTGCCCGCAGCAGCGCGCACAGGATCAGCATGACCACGATCAGCACCAGAGGGATGATCAGGATGTTGTCGTGCGTGGTCGCCTTGTCCATGTCCAGCAGCGCCGCCGTACCGCCGCCGACCATCGCGTCCGCGCCGGGCACCGCGTGCACGGCGTCCCGCACCCGCTCCACGGTCTGTTTGGCGGCTTCGCTGTCCGCCGGGTCGCGCAGCGTCGCCTCGAACAGCACCCGTCCCTCGTGGACCGGTTTCGCGCCCGGCGGCAGCCCCAGCGACTCCGGTACGACACCCCGGGTCTCGGCGACGGCCCGTCCGACCTGCTCGGCCTGCGCCCGGTCGGAGACGACGACGAGGGGATCGCCGCTGCCCGCCGGGAAGTACCGTGCGGAGACCTCCTGCCCGACGATCGAGTCCGGTTTCCCCGTGAAGGCGTCCGCGTTGGAGATGCCCGCCGCGCGCAGTTGGATCAGCCCCAGCGAGCACACCGCCAGCGCCAGCGCCGTCAGCACCCACACCCGGCGCGGGCGGCGCGCGATACGGCGGCCGGTGCGCGCCCACACACCCTGCTCGGTCGGCTCGGCGCTGCCGAGGTGCGGGATCACCGGCCAAAAGATCCACCGGCCCATGATCACCAGAAGGGCGGGGAACAGCGTCAGCATCGCCAGCAGGGCCACGGCGACGCCGATCGCCGCGACCGGGCCGAGACCGCGGGTGGAGTTCATGTCGGCGGCCAGCAGCACCAGCATGCTCAGCACGACCGTCGCACCGGAGGCGAGCACGGCCGGGCCCGCCCGGTGCAGCGCCAGCGCCATCGCCTCGTGCCGGTCCTCGTGCCGGCGCAGCTCCTCCCGGTAGCGGGCGACCAGCAGCAGCGCGTAGTCCGTCCCGGCGCCGAAGACGAGGACGGTGAGGATGCCGGCGCTCTGGCCGTTGACAGTCAGCCCCGCGTGCGTGGCGAGCAGATAGATCAGCGCCTGCGCGGTGAACAGCGCGGCGACCACCGACAGCAGCGGCACCAGCAGCAGCGTCGGACTGCGGTAGGTGATCAGCAGCATGACGACCACGACGCCCATCGCGGCGAGCAGAAGCGTCGAGTCGATGCCCTCGAACCCCTCGGAGAAGTCCGCGGACGTGCCGCCGGGGCCGGTGATGTGCACGGCCAGGCCCTGCCCGCCGGTGCCGGTGATGTCACGGATCGAGTCGACGGCCGGGCCGATCCGCTCCCAGCCCTTCTCGTCCATCGTGATCGGCACGTACACCTGCGCGGCCCGCGGATCGTCCTGCCGGTCGAAGACCGGGCCGCGGGTCTCCGCGCCCCGCACCCCGTGCTCGCGGAGCTGCTTCAGCTGTCGTACGTCGTCCTGGATCTGCGCCCGGTCCCGCGCGGTCAGGCCGTCGTCACGCGCGTACACCACGACGGCGGGGATCTGCTCGGGCCGGAAGCCCTCGGAGATCTCCAGCACCTGCGTGGACTCCGCGGAGCCCGGCAGCCAGGACTGTGCGTCGTTGTCCTGAGCGTCGGTCAGTTTCTGCGCGAACGGCGCGGTCAGGAACAGCACCACCAGCCACAGCGCCAGGACGAGCCACTTGGCGCGCCGCCCGCAGACCAGATGTGCGACACCTCGGTTCCCGCTCATGGCCACCCCCGATACCGCTCGCAGCATGGCACGCCGACGCCCGTGCCGTAAGGCTCAGGTCCGGGACCGGTGCTGCCCGGCCCCGCACGGCATGGCAGAGTTGGGCCATGGCCGTGCAGATCAACCCCAGCATCCTGTCCGCCGACTTCGCCCGCCTCGCGGACGAGGCCAAGGCGGTGGAGGGAGCCGACTGGCTCCACGTCGACGTGATGGACAACCATTTCGTACCGAACCTCACGCTCGGCGTGCCGGTCGTAGAGTCTCTGGCCCGTGCGACGGACACCCCGCTGGACTGCCATCTGATGATCGAGGACCCCGACCGCTGGGCGCCTCAATACGTCGAGGCGGGGGCCGGTTCCGTCACCTTCCACGTCGAGGCGGCCACCGCCCCGGTCCGGCTGGCCCGCGAGATCCGGGCCAAGGGCGCCCGCGCCTCCATGGCGCTGCGGCCCGCGACGCCCGTCGAACCGTACGAGGACCTGCTCCCCGAACTGGACATGCTGCTGATCATGACGGTCGAGCCGGGATTCGGCGGGCAGGCCTTCCTCGACATCATGCTTCCCAAGATTCGCCGCACGCGCGAGTTGATCAGCAAGCACGGCCTCGAACTGTGGCTCCAGGTCGACGGCGGTGTCTCCGCCGCCACGATCGAACGGTGTGCGGAGGCGGGCGCCGACGTCTTCGTCGCCGGGTCGGCCGTCTACGGCGCCGACGACCCGGCCGAGGCCGTCCGCGCGCTGCGCGAGCGGGCGCAGTCGGCCACCGCGCAGGCGAGCTGGGCCTGCGCCCACTGAGACCGTGCCGTGAGCGCACGGAAAGCCTGGTCGTGAGCCGTACGGAAGGCCCTGCCGTGAGCCGCACGGAAACTTTGTCGTGAACCGCCCGCGCAGCCGCCGAAACCCGCCTGCGGGAGGACGATGGGCGTCAGGAATGTGAACGGCGGCCATCAGGGCTGATCAACCGCGCCGGATCTGCAAGGATGAACGGCGAATCCAGAGTGTGAACAGCAGTGAGGAGATCGCCGTGTCGGGTATGTCGGCGGGCCGGTCAGCCATGCGGATGGGACCCGCAGAGCTGGTGCAGGCGGCGGCCATGGCCCGCCGCTTCTACCTCGAGGGCAAGTCCAAGATCCAGATCGCGGAGGAGTTCGGCGTCAGCCGCTTCAAGGTGGCCCGGGTCCTGGAGACGGCCCTCGAACGGGATCTCGTACGAATCGAGATCCGCGTCCCGGCCGAGCTGGATGCCGAGCGCTCCGACGCGCTGCGCGCCCGCTACGGCCTCAGGCACGCCGTCGTGGTGGAGTCCCCGCCGGACTCCGAGGAGACCCCCGACCCCGAGAACCTCGGCGAAGTCGCCGCCGACCTGCTCGGGGAACTGGTCAACGAGGGCGACGTACTGGGCCTGGCCTGGGGACGTTCCACGATCCACATGGCGGCGGCGCTCGACCGGCTGCCGCCGTGCACCGTCGTGCAGCTGACGGGCGTGTACGACGCCGGAACCGCCGAACGCGGCTCCGTCGAGGCCGTGCGCCGCGCCGCCCAGGTGTCCGGCGGTGACGCCCACCCCATCTACGCGCCGATGCTGCTGCCGGACGCGGCCACCGCGGCGGCGCTGCGCAACCAGACCGGGATCGCCCGGGCCTTCGAGTACTTCGACAAGGTCACAGTCGCCTGCGTCTCCATCGGCTCCTGGGAGCCGGGCATCTCCACGGTGCACGACATGCTCAGCGAGGAGGAGCGCGCCCACTACGCCTCCCTCGGTGTCGCCGCCGAGATGTCCGCGCACCTCTTCGACGCCGAGGGACGCCGCGTCGGCCGGGACCTGGGCGAGCGGTGCATCACCGTCAAGGCCGACCAGCTGCGCCGTATCCCCGAGGTCGTGGCGATCGCGGGCGGCCAGCGCAAGGCGCCCGCCATCGACGCGGTGCTGCGCTCGGGGCTCGTCACCAGCCTGGTGACGGACACCTCCGCCGCCGACTACCTGATGACGGCGGGCCCCACGCCGCGCCCCGCGCTGAACCGGGCGGACCCGGACGGTGCCTGACAGCGGGTGAGCGGGGGAGGGCCGTGGCAGCATCGACCGCATGCTGCAGCGGTTCGTCCCCCGCGTCCTGGTGTGCCTGCTCGCCCTCCTCGTCGGCTGCTCCGGCACCCCGGCGCCCGGCACACCCTCCGGCGGCACACCGTCCGCCGGTATCCCGTCCTGGGCCCGCGGCACGGCCGTCGTGCGGGTGGCCGACCTGCCCGCCGAGGCGCGCGAGACCCTCGACCTCATCGACCGCGGCGGCCCCTTCCCGTACGCCAAGGACGGCGCCGTCTTCGGCAACTTCGAGGGCCTGCTGCCGAAACACCGGCGCGGCTGGTACCACGAGTACACCGTCCCCACGCCCGGCTCCCGCGACCGCGGCGCGCGCCGCATCGTCACCGGCGAGGGCGGCGAGATCTACTACACCGACGATCACTACGAATCGTTCCGGGCGGTACTGAGATGACGCGCACCGTGCTCACCCTGGACCTCGCCGGGGTCACCGACAAGGCTGCCCTCATGGAGCGCTGCGCCCGTGACCTGGACCTGCCGGAGTGGTTCGGCCGCAACTGGGACGCCCTCGCCGACGTGCTCTCGGACCCCGGGCTGTGGCCGCGCCCCGCCGGCGCGGACGAGCCGCTGGTCGTCGTCCGCAACTGGCAGCGATACGCCCAGGCCCGGCCCGCCGAGTGGGAGACCGCCCGCGAGGTGTTCGCCCTGGCCGACGCGGTCACCGTGGCGCTCGCCCTGCGGTGAGCCGGGACGCCGGACCCGGGCCCTGCCCCGGACGCGGACCGAAGCCCGGACCGACCCGGCCACCGGACGTCCGGCGCCCGAGCCTGCCCCGGACGCGGACCGAAGCCCGAGCCCGGACCCGAGCCGGAGCCCGCTGAGCCCGCCCAGGCCCCTGTCGGATCCTCCAAAGCGTCACGGACGGTTCCTGGACGTTACGACCAGGCGTCGCATTCCCCCTGACATGGGACAATGAAGTACGTGCTCTTTCCCCCTGGCACACCTGTCAGGGGGTCGCCTCTGAACGACTGGGATGTGCAGCACGTGCGTTTCCTCAACGACATCCGGCCCGCTTACGACCTGACGTACGACGACGTCTTCATGGTGCCGAGCCGCAGCGCCGTCGGCTCCCGTCAGGCCGTGGACCTCCGCTCCCCGGACGGTACGGGCACCACGATCCCGCTGGTCGTCGCCAACATGACCGCCATCGCGGGCCGCCGGATGGCGGAGACGGTGGCCCGGCGCGGCGGCCTCGTCGTCATCCCGCAGGACATCCCGATCGAGGTCGTCACCGAGGTCGTCTCCTGGGTGAAGAGCCGCCACCTGGTGCTCGACACGCCGATCGTGCTGGCCCCGCACCAGACCGTCGCAGACGCCCTCGCCCTGCTGCCCAAGCGCGCCCACAACGCCGGCGTCGTGGTCGACGAGGAGCAGCGGCCCATCGGTGTCGTCACCGACCAGGACCTCACCGGCGTCGACCGCTTCACGCAGCTGTCCGTCGTCATGTCCAAGGACCTGCTGCTGCTCGACGCGGACATCGACCCGCGCGAGGCGTTCAACACCCTCGACGCGCACAACCGGCGCTACGCCCCGGCCGTCGGCAAGGACGGCAGGCTCGCCGGCATCCTCACCCGCAAGGGCGCCCTGCGCGCCACCCTGTACACGCCGGCCGTCGACGCGCAGGGCCGGCTGCGGATCGCCGCCGCCGTCGGCATCAACGGAGACGTCGCCGGCAAGGCCAAGCAGCTGCTCGACGCGGGCGTGGACACGCTCGTCATCGACACCGCGCACGGCCATCAGGAGACGATGATCAGCGCGATCCGGACGGTACGGGCACTCGACCCGCAGGTCCCGGTCGTGGCCGGCAACATCGTCTCCGCCGAGGGCGTCAAGGACCTGATCGAGGCGGGCGCCGACATCATCAAGGTCGGTGTCGGACCCGGCGCGATGTGCACCACCCGCATGATGACCGGCGTCGGCCGGCCGCAGTTCTCCGCGGTGCTGGAGTGCGCCGCCGAGGCCCGCAAGTACGGCAAGCACGTGTGGGCCGACGGCGGTGTCCGCCACCCCCGTGACGTCGCCATGGCCCTCGCCGCGGGCGCGTCCAACGTGATGATCGGCTCCTGGTTCGCCGGCACGTACGAGTCGCCGGGCGACCTCCAGCAGGACGCGAGCGGACGGGCGTACAAGGAGTCCTTCGGCATGGCCTCCGCGCGCGCCGTGCGCAACCGCACCTCCGAGGAGTCGGCCTACGACCGCGCCCGCAAGGCGCTGTTCGAGGAGGGCATCTCCACCTCCCGGATGTTCCTCGACCCGGCCCGCCCCGGCGTGGAGGACCTGATCGACTCGATCGTCGCGGGTGTCCGCTCCTCCTGCACCTACGCCGGCGCCTCCACCCTGGAGGAGTTCGCCGAGCGCGCCATCGTCGGCATCCAGAGCGCCGCGGGCTACGCGGAGGGCAAGCCGCTGCACGCCAGCTGGAGCTGACCCGCCGTAGCCCGCACAGCGCCCCCGCCGCCCCGACCGACCGGGGTGGCGGGGGCCTTGTCGTACCCGTCGTCGACAGCGTTGTCACGCCGTACGCCGCTCCGCGCCCTCGCCGACAGCGCCTACACGCCGAATGCCGCCTGGTCCTCGACAGCGTTGTCACGTCGAGATCCCGGCCCGCCTCGACAGCGTTGTCACGCTTCCTCGACGACCGGTGCGCAAAGTGCGGATGCAACGCCCGAAACCCGGTGTGCAACGAATGGTCGTCTGACCGCGAGCAACGCAATGATCTTGCAGAAGTGCGCAAGGTTGCTGCATTACAGGGGCAATGTCCCCACCCCTAAAGTGTCGCGCTGTACGTGGCGGGGACCCCGCTCGGTGGCCCCCGCGGGACGCGGCGCCGCCCGGTCCCCGCCGCCCCCTCCCCGGCAGCGACAAGGAGCCGCGCGTGCTCGACCAAGGTGCACCCCCGCAGGACCCCGACCGGACCGCCACCATGTCCCTCATGGGCGGCCTCATGCGCCGCAAGCCCGTGGAACGCCTGGTCGCCGAGGGCGGCCACGGTGAGGGCGGCTCGCTCCGCCGCTCCCTCGGGCTGTGGCAGCTCACCATGATCAGCATCGGTGCCACGCTCGGCACCGGCATCTTCGTCGTCCTCGGCGACGCCGTCCCCGAGGCCGGCCCCGCCGTCACCCTCTCCTTCGTCATCGCGGGCCTGACCGCCCTGTTCTCGGCCCTGTCCTACGCCGAGCTGGCCGGCAGCATCCCCGTCGCCGGCTCCTCGTACTCGTACGCCTACGCCACCATGGGCGAGCTGGTCGCCTGGGTGTGCGGCTGGTGCCTGGTGCTGGAGTACGGCGTGTCCGTCGCGGCCGTCGCCGTCGGCTGGGGCGAGTACCTGAACGAACTCCTCGACGGCACCATCGGCGTCACCATCCCCGACGCCCTGTCCTCGGCGCCCGGCGAAGGCGGCATCGTCGACCTGCCCGCGCTGCTCGTCGTTCTGCTGGCCATGGTGTTCCTGCTCGGCGGCGCCCGTGAGTCGGCCCGCGCCAACACGATCATGGTCGCCGTGAAGATCGTCGCGCTCGTGCTGTTCTGCGCGGTCGGCATCACCGGCTTCAAGTCCGGCAACTACGCCGACTTCATGCCGATGGGCATGGCCGGCGTCAGCGCCGCCGGCGCGACCCTGTTCTTCTCGTACATCGGCTTCGACGCCGCCTCCACCGCCGGTGAGGAGGCGAAGAACCCGAAGAAGGACCTGCCCCGCGCGATCATGCTCTCGCTGATCATCGTCACCGCGCTGTACGTCCTCGTCGCGGGCGTCGCCGTCGGCGCCTGGAACTGGACGAAGTTCGACGGCTCCGAGGCCTCCCTCGCCGCGATCATGAAGGACGTCAGCGGCCAGACCTTCTGGGGCACCCTCCTCGCCCTCGGCGCGGTCATCTCCATCGCCAGCGTCGTCCTGACCGTCCTGTACGGCCAGACCCGCATCCTCTTCGCCATGTCCCGCGACGGACTCGTCCCCAAGGCGCTCGGCAAGGTCCACCCGAAGACCGGCACCCCACGCCTGAACACGCTCCTCGTCTCCCTGTTCTGCGGCGCCCTCGCCGCGCTGATCCCGCTCGGCAAGCTCGTCGACGCCACCAGCATCGGCACGCTGTTCGCCTTCGCCCTGGTCAACGTCGCGGTGATCGTGCTGCGGGCCAAGCGTCCGGAGTTGGAGCGCACCTTCAAGGTGCCGTTCGGGCCGGTGCTGCCGCTGCTCGGCTTCCTCTTCTGCGCGTACAACATGTTCAGCCTGGACACCGTGACCTGGGTGGTGTTCGGGTGCTGGATGGCCGCCGGTCTCGTGTTCTACTTCAGTTACGGTCACCGCCGTTCCCGGCTCGCGGTGACCGGCCCGCAGTCCTGACCAGAAGCGAAGTGAACCACCTTCCGTGCTGAACGATCTCGACGAACGCATCGTGCACGCCCTCGCCGAGGACGCCCGCCGCTCCTACGCGGACATCGGCCAGCTCGTCGGCCTCTCCGCACCCGCCGTGAAACGGCGCGTGGACCGGCTGCGGGCCACCGGGGCCATCACCGGCTTCACCGTCCGCGTCGACCCGGCGGCGCTCGGCTGGGAGACCGAGGGGTTCGTCGAGATCTTCTGCCGGCGCAACACCTCACCGGAGACCATCCAGCGAGGCCTGGAGCGCTACCAGGAGGTCGTGGCCGCGTCGACCGTCACCGGCGACGCGGACGCGATCGCGCAGGTGTTCGCGGCGGACATGCGGCACTTCGAGAGGGTGCTGGAACGCATCGCGGGGGAGCCGTTCGTGGAGCGGACCAAGTCGGTGCTGGTGCTGTCGCCGCTGCTGCGCCGGTTCTCGTCCGGGTCGCCCACGTAGGCGCCACGGGGCCTGTCCCGGGGCGCCGTTCTCGGGGGCTCTGCCGCCGTCCGGCGGGTGCGGTCCGTCGTGGTCGCTCGCGCGGTTCCCCGCGCCCCTGGGGGCATGTCCCGTCCCGGCGCCGCAAGCGGGCCCCCCGGAACCCCGGCCCACCGGAGCCCGCACTCCTTCAGGCTTCCCGTGAATCCCCGGGTCCACAGGGCCCCGCCCGTTCAGGCTTCCCGTAAATCCCTGGGCTGCCAGGTTCCCGGCGGATAGCATCGGTCACATGACCCGGCGACATTGATCCACACCTGATGCCTCCCGAGGGCCGCCTCGGACGCCGTTCCCGCGACGACGTCCGAACCGCCACCTCGGGAAGGCCCCATGACACTCACCTCCGCGCGCGTGCCCGCAGCCGTCGGTGAACGGCGCATCACGGCCACGCTGTACGGCTATCAGTTCCTGGACGACTTCGTCCTGCTCTACCCGGTGTACGCGCTGCTCTTCGCCGACGCCGGACTGTCCCTGTGGCAGATCTCCTCCCTGTTCGCCCTGTGGTCCCTCACCGGCGTCCTGCTGGAGGTCCCCTCCGGCGCCTGGGCCGACTCCGTCTCGCGTCGGCTGCTGCTGTGGATCGGCCCCCTGCTCACCGCCGTCGGCTTCGCCCTGTGGGTGATCCTGCCGTCCTACGGCGCGTTCGCGCTGGGCTTCGTCCTGTGGGGAGCGCGCGGCGCGCTCGGCTCCGGCGCCCTGGAAGCCCTCGTCTACGAGGAACTGGACCGCATCGGCGCCGCCGGACGGTACGCCCGCGTCATGGGCCGCGCCCACGCGGCGGGACTCGCCGGCGTGATGGCTGCCATGGCTGCCGCCGGGCCCGTCTTCGCCTGGGGCGGCTACCCGGCCGTCGGCACGGCGAGCGTCCTGGCCTGCCTGCTGACCGCGGCCACCGCGACCCGCTTCCCCGAACACCGGCGGCCCCTGGCCGACGACGAACGCTGGGCCGCCGTGCTGAAGTCCGGCCTGTCCGCCGCCCGCCGCGACCGCCGGCTGCGCGCCGCCGTGCTGCTCGTCCCGGCCGTCGGCGCGATCTGGGGCTCCCTCGACGAGTACACCCCGTTCCTCGCCCGCGAGACCGGCGTGCCCGACGCGTTCGTTCCGTACGCACTGCTGCTGATCTGGGCCGGAGCCACCGTCGGTGGACTGTTCGCCGGGCCCGCCGAACGCCTCGGCACCCGCGGTCTCGCCGCCCTGCTCGCCGGCGCCGCCCTCGCCCTCGCCGCCGGCGCCCTGACCGGCCGGCCGGCCGGACTGCTGCTGGTGGCGGTCGCCTTCGGCGGCTTCCAGTTGGCCACCGTCCTCGCCGACGCCCGGATGCAGCACCGCATCGAGGACACCGGACGCGCCACCCTGACCTCGGTCGCGGGCCTCGGCACCGAGGTGGCGACCGTCGCCGTCTACGGGGCGTACGCGGCGATCGGCTCCATGGCCGGACACGGCACCGTCTTCGCGGTGCTCTCCGTGCCGTACCTGGTCACCGCCCTGTCGCTGACCGTACGGGCCCGGACGCGCGAATAGGGCCGCGCAACGAATCGCCGCGAAGGGCCCCGGGGACGCAACGAACCTTCCACCGGCGCGCAACGGCTTCTCCTTGTCCGGCCGCGCGCGCCGACCGTACCGTCTAGGTGATCCCCCGAACCCCCGTGACCGGTGAGGAACCCGCATGCGTACCGCCCTGCTCCAGAGCTCCGGCCGCCCCGGCTCGACCGCCGAGAACCTCAAGGTCCTCGACGACGCCGCGGCCCGTGCCGCCGCCGCCGGAGCCGGGCTGCTGGTCACGCCGGAGATGTTCCTCACCGGGTATGCGATCGGCGACGACATCGCGCGCCTCGCCGAGCCCGCCGACGGCGAGTCCGCCGACGCCGTCGCGGAGATCGCCGGGCGGCACGGCCTGGCCGTCGCCTACGGCTACCCGGAACGCGACGGCGACACCGTCCACAACTCCGCCCAGCTGATCTCCGCCGACGGCACCCGCCTCGCCGACTACCGCAAGACCCACCTCTTCGGCTGCTACGAGCGGGACCACTTCACCCCCGGCGAGCAGCAGGTGGTGCAGGCCGAGCTGAACGGCCTCCGCGTCGGCATCCTCATCTGCTACGACGTCGAGTTCCCGGAGAACGTCCGGGCCCACGCCCTCGCCGGCACCGACCTGCTGCTCGTGCCGACCGCGCAGATGCACCCCTTCCAGTTCGTCCCCGAGTCGATGATCCCGGTCCGGGCGTTCGAGAACCAGATGTACGTCGCGTACGTCAACCGCGTGGGCCTCGAAGGGGAGTTCGAGTTCGTCGGCCTGTCCACCCTGGCCGGACCCGACGGCGTCGCCCGCACCCGCGCCGGACGCGAGGAGGACCTGGTGTTCGCCGACACCGACCCCGTGTTCCTCGCCGCCTCCCGCGAGGCCAACCCGTATCTGAAGGACCGCCGCCCCGGCCTGTACGGGTCCCTCGTCTGAGGCCCGCCCCCCCACCCCCGCACAGTTCTCGCAAGTCGCAAGGAGTCCGTACCCCATGACGTCCACGGTGCCCAACGCCGTCGAGCACACCGACGCGCAGCAGCCGCCGATCACCATGTTCGGCCCGGACTTTCCCTACGCCTACGACGACTTCCTCGCCCACCCGGCGGGCCTCGGCCAGATACCGGCGACCGAGCACGGCACCGAGGTCGCGATCATCGGCGGCGGCCTGTCCGGCATCGTCGCCGCCTACGAGCTGATGAAGATGGGCCTCAAGCCCGTGGTCTACGAGGCCGACCAGATCGGCGGCCGGCTGCGCACCGTCGGCTTCGACGGCTGCGACGAGTCCCTCAACTGCGAGCTGGGCGCGATGCGCTTCCCGCCGTCCTCCACCGCCCTCCAGCACTACATCGACCTGGTCGGCCTGGAGACCAAGCCGTTCCCGAACCCGCTCGCCGAGGCCACCCCGTCGACCGTCGTCGACCTCAAGGGCGAGACGCACTACGCCGAGACCATCGACGACCTGCCCCAGGTGTACCGGGACGTCGCCGAGGCCTGGAACAAGTGCCTCGAAGAGGGCGCCGACTTCTCCGACATGAACCGCGCCATGCGCGAGCGGGACGTCAAGCGCATCCGCGAGATCTGGGCGAAGCTCGTCGAAAAGCTCGACAACCAGACCTTCTACGGCTTCCTCTGCGACTCCGAGGCCTTCAAGTCCTTCCGCCACCGCGAGATCTTCGGCCAGGTCGGCTTCGGTACCGGCGGCTGGGACACCGACTTCCCCAACTCCATCCTGGAGATCCTCCGCGTCGTCTACACCGAGGCCGACGACCACCACCGCGGCATCGTCGGCGGCTCCCAGCAGCTGCCGCTGCGCCTGTGGGAGCGCGAGCCGGAGAAGATCGTCCACTGGCCGTACGGCACCTCGCTGAAGTCCCTGCACGTCGACGGCGAGCCCCGCCCCGCCGTGACCCGGCTGCACCGCACCACCGGCAACCGGATCACCGTCACCGACGCGAACGGCGACATCCGCACCTACAAGGCGGCGATCTTCACCGCCCAGTCCTGGATGCTGCTGTCGAAGATCGACTGCGACGACGCGCTGTTCCCGATCGACCACTGGACCGCGATCGAGCGCACCCACTACATGGAGTCCTCCAAGCTGTTCGTTCCCGTGGACCGGCCGTTCTGGCTGGACAAGGACGAGGAGACCGGCCGGGACGTCATGTCGATGACGCTCACCGACCGCATGACCCGCGGCACCTACCTCCTCGACAACGGCCCCGACCAGCCGGCCGTGATCTGCCTGTCGTACACCTGGTGCGACGACAGCCTGAAGTGGCTGCCGCTGTCCGCGAACGAGCGGATGGAGGTCATGCTGAAGTCGCTGTCGGAGATCTATCCGAAGGTCGACATCCGCAAGCACATCATCGGCAACCCGGTCACCGTCTCCTGGGAGAACGAGCCCTACTTCATGGGCGCGTTCAAGGCCAACCTGCCCGGCCACTACCGCTACCAGCGGCGCCTGTTCACCCACTTCATGCAGGACCGGCTGCCCGAGGACAAGCGGGGCATCTTCCTCGCCGGCGACGACATCTCCTGGACGGCCGGCTGGGCCGAGGGCGCCGTGCAGACCGCGCTCAACGCCGTCTGGGGCGTCATGCACCATCTGGGCGGCGAGACCGACCCGACCAACCCCGGCCCCGGCGACGTCTACGACGACATCGCGCCGGTCGAGCTGCCCGAGGACTGACACCCACCGTCGTCGGCGGGCACGGCGCGCGCCGCCCGGGTCACAGCCCGGCGGCGCGCGCCTTCTCGTACACCTCCGCAGCGACGTCCTTCAGCTCCTGCGCGTCGCGCGGCGTGGTCTGCAGATCGATCAGCACCTCGTCCATGCCGACCTCGGCGTGCGCGACGAGGTCCTCGACGATCTGGTCGACGCTGCCCTGGAACGGCTGCCGGTCGTCACCGTCGTACGGCTTCGGCGAGTACATCGCGTTGGCCCGCGGCACCCGCTCGATCGGCCGGGTGCGGCCCCGCTCGGCGGCGATGTCCTGCAACCGCCGCCAGCCGTCGGCGTACCCCTCGGCGCCCATCGCGACGGGGATCCAGCCGTCGCCCCGCTCCACGACCCGCGCCAGCGCCTTCGGCCCGGACGCCGCGAGCAGCACCGGGATCGGACGCGCCGGCTTCGGTGCGACCACCGCGGCCTCGATCGTGGCGAGCCGGCCCTCGTGGGAGACCGGGTCCGGGCCCCACACCGCCCGGCACACGTCGAGCGTCTCCTCCAGCACCCGGTTGCGTTCCTCGTACGGCGTCGCCGACGCGGCGGCGAACTCCTCCGCCGACCAGCCCGGGCCCAGGCCCGCGACCACCCGGCCGCCGCTCGCCGCGTCCAGCGTGGCCAGCGCCCTGGCCAGCTGGAACGCCCCGTGCAGCGGCGCGACGATGATGCCGGAGCCCAGCCGGACCCGTTCGGTGACGGCGGCGGCCAGGGTCAGCGTGACCAGCGGGTGCGCCAGGCCCTTGTACGAGTCCGGCCAGGGCAGGCCGGGGATGCCGTACAGGCCCTGCTTCGGGTTCTCCGGGACGAGCGCCCGCTCGTACACCCATACGCTGTCGTAGCCGATCCGCTCGGCCTCGCGCGCCACGTCCGTGACGTCCTTCGCGGGGTCGTACTGCCGGTGCTGGGGAAGACCGAGTCCGAGACGAACGGCCATGGCACTGCTCCTTCGCGCGTCGGTGTGCCCCATCGGCCAACGTACAGCGGGCCGCCGCGGGCGCCAGTCGGGCCGGGGCTCAGGCGGACAGCGGGGTGAGCAGCATCCGGCCCGCGAACCCCACGGCCGCGTCCAGCCGGTCCGTGAACTCCGCCGTCAAGTCCGGCATGTCCCGCAGCGCCCACAGCGCGCGGGCCGCCGCCCAGGTGGCGTCCCGGGCGCGCTCCAGGCTCCAGGAGGCGAGGAGATGGGTGAGCGGGTCGGCGATCTGAAGCAGGTCGGGGCCGGGCATCAGATCCTCGCGGATGCGCTCCTCCAGCGACACGAGGAGATCACCCACCCGGTCGAACTCGTCCTCGAGCTCGGACGGGGCGCAGCCGAGCGTACGGCAGGCGTCCACCACGGCGAGCGCCAGGTCGTGGCCGATGTGCGCGTTGATACCGGCCAGCGCGAACTGCAACGGGCGTACGCCGGGATGGCGGCGGAACTGGAGCAGGGGCCGCCAGCAGGCCGGCGGACGGCGGTCGGGCCCGGGCGGCTCCACCGCCGTCAGATACCGTTCCGCGAACCGTACGTCCAGGGTGATCGCCGCCCGCCGGTCGGGGAAGTCGCCCGCGTCGATCCGCCGGTCCACGGCCTCCGTCACCGCGAGATAGACGCGGTTGAACACCGCGACGCCGTCCCGGGCGGGGAGCGCCGCCTCCAGGGCCCGCATCCGGGAGAGCACCGCGTCGACGGGTGTGGTGAACTGTTCCAACTGCGCCATGGGGGCAGGGTCCCAGTCCTAGGCTGGCCGTGGTGGTGACGGGCCGCGGCTTCCCCGGAACGGAGCAACGCGCGCGTCACACGGAAGAGTGAGCCACCGGGGGGTGGCAGGCCCGCGACGACGACGTCGCGGCCCAGGGGGCAAGGCCCGGCGGACGGCACCGGAAGACGGTGGCGTCCGGCGGAAGGAACGACGAGGGGGAGGAGCGACCGTGCCAGGCACCCGTGCCCAGAGGCTGGCCGCCCGCCGGACACAGCGCAACCACACCGCCCGCCGGGGCGCGATGGTGACGGCGGCGTCCGTCGTGGTCGCCGTCGGCGCCGCCACCGGAATGATCACCGCACTCGAGGACCGGGACGGCACGGACGAGGCCAGGCCGTCGGTCACGAACTCGCCGTCGCTGGACCCGGCGCCCGTGGTGCCGCCCTCCCCGTCGGCGTCCCCGACACCGGCGGAGCGCGGGCGTCTGTCCGGGTCGCCCGTGCCGAAGGCGTCCGCCCGGCCGACCGCGACCGCCCCGGCGGCCGGGCGGACCCGTGCCCCCGCCGCGTCCGGGCGTCTCTACCGCAACCCGTCCTCCCAGGTGCTGGACTGGGTGCGGGCCAACCCGGGCGATCCCCGGGCGTCCGTCATCCGGTCACGGATCGCGGAGCAGCCGGCCGCGGTCTGGTTCACCGACAGCCGGCGGGACACCATCGCCTCCCGGGTCCGCGCCGTCACCTCGGGTGCCGCCGCACAGGGCCGGGTCCCGGTGCTCGTGGTGTACGCGATACCGGAGCGGGACTGCGGCGGCGCCTCCGAGGGCGGCGCGCCCGACCTCGACTCCTACGACGCCTGGATCGACGGTTTCGCAGCCGGGCTGGGCTCCGGCGAGGTCATCGTCGTCCTGGAGCCCGACTCGATCGCCCAGTCCGAGTGTCTCTCCGCCGACGGGCGCGCCGCGCGTTTCGCCTCGCTGGCCCGCGCCGGGCGCGTGTTGAAGTCGGCGAACCCGCGGGCGCGGGTCTACTACGACGCCGGGCACTCCGGCTGGCACGCGGCGTCCAAGCAGGCGGCGCTGCTGCGGCAGGCCGGTGCCGCGTCGGCCGCCTCCTCCGATGGCATCTTCAGCAATGTCTCCAACTTCCATCGCACGGCCGACGAGATCGTCTACGACCGTGCCGTCCTCGACGCGCTCGGCGGCCCCGCCGGGCTGGGTGCCGTGATCGACACCAGCCGCAACGGGGCCGGCGCTCCGCCCGACGGGGAGTGGTGCGACCCCGACGGGCGCAAGCTGGGCCGCACCCCCACGCTGAGCACCGGTGAGGCGCGCATCGACGCCTACCTGTGGGTGAAGCTGCCGGGGGAGTCCGACGGCTGCAAGGGCGAGCCGGGGCAGTTCTCCCCCTCGTACGCCTACGACTTGGCGTCGTCGTAGCGGGATGTGCCCTCGTCGAGCAGCGGCTCCTGCTGCTTGAGGTGGGCGGGCGCGAAGGCGCGCAGGGCGTGATAGCCGGTGATCACGACGACCGTGCCGAGCGCGATGCCGCTGAGGGAGAAGGTGTCGGTGAACTTCATCGTCACGTTGCCGACCCCGATGATGATGCCCGCCGCGGCCGGGACCAGGTTGAGCGGGTTGCGCAGGTCGACCCGGGCGTTCGTCCAGATCTGGGCGCCGAGCAGGCCGATCATGCCGTACAGGATGACGGTGATGCCGCCGAGGACGCCGCCCGGGATCGCGGCGACGACCGCGCCGAACTTCGGGCACAGACCGAACAGCAGGGCGAAGCCTGCGGCGGCCCAGTACGCCGCGGTGGAGTAGACGCGGGTCGCGGCCATCACGCCGATGTTCTCGGAGTAGGTGGTGTTGGGCGGGCCGCCGACCGCGGTGGAGAGCATCGAGCCGATGCCGTCGGCGGAGATCGCGGTGCCCAGCCGGTCGTCCAGCGGATCGCCGGTCATCTCGCCGACCGCCTTGACGTGCCCGGCGTTCTCGGCGACCAGGGCGATGACCACAGGCAGGGCGACGAGGATCGCCGACCACTCGAAGGACGGGCCGTGCAGATGCGGCAGGCCGATCCAGTCGGCCTTCGACACACCGGACAGGTCGAGCCGCCAGTGGTCGGTGAGCTTGCCGCTCGCGTCCACGGAGTGGATCTTGCCGAAGATCCGGTCGAACGCCCAGGAGATGCCGTAGCCGAAGACCAGCCCGAGGAAGATGGCGATCCGGGACCAGAAGCCGCGCAGGCAGACCACGGCCAGACCGGTGAAGAGCATCACCAGCAGGGCGGTCCACTGGTCCTGCGGCCAGTACGTGGACGCGGTGACGGGCGCCAGGTTGAAGCCGATCAGCATCACGACCGCGCCGGTGACGATCGGCGGCATCGCGGCGTGGATGATCCGCGCCCCGAACCGCTGCACCGCGAGACCGACCAGGAACAGGGCCGCGCCGACGACGAAGACCGCGCCGGTGACGGTGGCGCTGCTGCCGCCCTGGGCGCGGATCACGGCCGCGACGCCGACGAAGGACAGCGAGCAGCCCAGGTAGCTGGGGATGCGGCCGCGGGTGGCGAGCAGGAAGACGACCGTCGCCACACCGGACATCATGATCGCGAGGTTCGGGTCGAGACCCATCAGAACGGGCGCGACGAAACTCGCGCCGAACATCGCGACCACGTGCTGCGCGCCCAGCCCGACCGTGCGCGGCCAGGACAGCCGCTCGTCGGGCCGGACGACCGCACCGGGGGCCGGGGAGCGTCCGTCGCCGTGAATTTTCCAGCGGACGCCGAGATCCATGGTGGTTTCGCTTTCGGTTGTACGGGGTGAAGGACCGTGGGGGACGACGGGCCGCGGACCATTGTCCCCGCCCGTGAGCATGGTGAGCGCCCGCTTAGGATGGTAGGTGGTTGAACCATCCACCACAGGAGTGCCCCGCCGTGACCGCCGAAGCTTCCCTCGCCCCCGCCGTGTCGTACGGCCGGCTCGTCCCCGTCACCGTCCACTTCGACGACCTCGACGCGCTCGGCCTGCTGCACAACGCCCGCTACCCGGTGATGGTCGAGCGGGCCTGGGCCCGGCTGTGGCAGGAGCACGGCCTGACCTTCGAAGGCGACTGGGCCGCCGCCGGCGACGCCTGCAACGCCGTGAAGGAACTGCGGATCACCTACGACGCCCCGGTCACCCGGCCCGGCGCGTACGCCGTCCATCTGTGGCTGGAGCGGCTCGGCACCACCGGCCTCACCTACGGCTTCCGCTTCTGCTCGGCCGACGGAGCGACGACCTACGCCCACGGCAGCCGCGTGCTGGTCCGGCTCGACGCCGAGACCCTGCGCCCGGCGCCGTGGAGCGAGACGTTCAGGACCGCGGGCCGGGAACTGCTGCGTCCTTCGGACGGCTGACCGTCGGCCGGCTGCTGTCGCCGGCCCGCAGCACCCCCGCGAACGCGACCAGACCGCAGGCCAGCAGGGTCACCAGCCCGAACGACACCACCAGGCTGGTCGCCTGGGCGAGCCCGCCGATCGCGCTCGGCGCGACCAGCCCCGAGGTGTAGGTGATCGTGGCGACACCCGCGATGGCCTGGCTCGGGTTCGGGCCGCTGCGGCCCGCCGCGGCGAAGCACAGCGGTACGACCACCGCGATGCCGAGTCCCATCAGTGCGAACCCGGTCATCGCCAGGGCGGGATGCCCCGCACACACGACGAGCAGACCGCCGAGGACGGCGAGCACACCGCCCGCCCGCACGGTGCGCACCGAGCCGAAGCGGTCCACCACCCTGTCGCCGGCGATCCGGGCCACGGCCATGGTGAGGGTGAAGCCGGTGGTGCACGCCGCGGCGAGCCCCGCGGACGTCTCCAGCCGGTCCCGCAGATACACCGCCGACCAGTCCAGGCTCGCCCCCTCGGCGAACACCGCGCAGAACCCGACCGCGCCGATGAGCAGCGCCGACTTCGGCGGCAGCGCGAACCGCGGCGGGGTCTCCTCGTCCTCGGCCGGCTGGAGGTCCAGCACCCAGGAGCAGGCGCCCACCCCGAGCACGGTCAGCACGGCCGCCGCCAGCAGATGATGCAGCCGGGCGTCGGAGCCCAGATGTGCTGCGAGCGTGCCCGCCGCCGAACCCACCAGGGCCCCCGCGCTCCACATGCCGTGCAGCCCGGACATGATCGAGCGGCCCAGCCGGTTCTCCACCTCCACCCCGAGCGCGTTCATCGCCACGTCGGCCATGCCGGCGGTCGCGCCGTACGTGAACAGAGCCAGGCACAGGGCGAGCAGGTTGGGGGAGAGGGCCGGCAGGGTCAGCGACAGCGTCCACAGCGCGATCAGACCGCGCAGGGCGTTGCGGGCGCCGAAGGTGTGGCTGATCCGCCCGGCGAGCGGCATCGCCAGGGACGCGCCGAGCGCCGGGAACGCCAGCGCCAGCCCGAGCTGGCCCGCGCTCACCCCGGCATGGTCCTGGATCCACGGAACGCGCGTCGCGAACGAGCCGGTCACCGCGCCGTGCACGGCGAACACGGCGGCCACGGCGTACCGGGCCCGCCGCACGTCGCGTTGCTCGTAGGTCACTGCCTCCATTGTCCCGCCCCTCCGCCTGTCCGTTCGATGCGGCAGTAAACTATCAGGAAGCCTGCCTGATAGATAGCGGATACGATGGCCGTCATGCCCGCATCACCGAGCACCGCCAGAGCGATCAACGACCGGCTCGCGCTGCGGCTGCTTCAGCAGGAAGGGCCGCTCACGGCCGCACAGCTGAAGCAGCTCACGGGACTGTCCCGGCCGAGCGTCGCCGACCTCGTCGAACGGCTCACCGCAGCCGGGCTCGTCCAGGTCGTGGGCGAGGCGGGCGAACAGCGCCGCGGCCCCAACGCCCGGCTGTACGGCATCGTCGCCGACCGCGCCCATCTCGCCGCCCTCGACGTGCGCACCGAGGGCGTCGCCGTCGTCGTCTCCGACCTGGTCGGCCGGGTGCTCGCCGAGGATTCCGCCCCGATCGCCGGCGAGTCCGGCACCGAGCCCGCCGTCGAACAGGCGGTCGCCCTCGTGGAGCGGGCCGCCGAGGAGGCCGGCGCCAAGGAACTGCACACGGTCGGCATCGGCGCGCCCGGCCTGATCGACCCCGCGACCGGCGAACTCCGTGACACCGCGGCGTTGCCCGAATGGCACCGCCGCCTGGTCGCCGCCCTCCAGCAACGTCTGCCCGACGCCCGGGTCAGCGTCGAGAACGAGACCAACCTCGCCGCGCTCGCCGAGCAGCGCGACGGTGCCGCCCGCGACCGGGACACCTTCGTCCTGCTGTGGCTCGGCC
This sequence comes from Streptomyces sp. XM83C, assembly GCF_023072675.1. Taxonomy (GTDB): domain Bacteria; phylum Actinomycetota; class Actinomycetes; order Streptomycetales; family Streptomycetaceae; genus Streptomyces; species Streptomyces thermocoprophilus. The sequence goes on along the minus strand of NZ_JALLGL010000003.1, from coordinate 39,128 downwards.
ACGGCACCGGCGCCGCCGTCGTCCTCGACGGCACCCTGCGCCGCGGCGCCTCCGGCGGCACCGGCGAGATCGGGTTCCTGCCGGTGCCCGGCACAGGCGCGCTGCCGGCGGCCACCGACTGCTCGGGCGGCTTCCACGCCCTGGCCGGCTCCCAGGCCGTCGCGGACCTCGCCGCGGAGCACGGGCTGACGGCCACCCCGACGGGAGGCGAGCCGAGGGCGGCGGCGCTGGTCCGCGCGGCGGTTCGGCTCGGCACGGCCGGCGCCTTCCTCGACGCCCTCGCCGACCGCGTGGCTATCGGCGTCGCTTCCGTCGTGGCCGTCCTGGACCCCGGCTGTGTGGTCCTCGGCGGCGAGGTGGGCCGGGCCGGCGGGGACGCGCTGGCCGGGCGGGTGGAGGAGCGACTCCGGCGGCTGTCGCCCCTGCCGACGGAGGTGCGGGCCTCCGCGTTGGGCGGCGAGGCGGTGCTTCGCGGTGCGGTGCTCACTGCGCGTGAGAGGGCGCAGGAGGAGTTGTTCGGGGCGGGGGAGTGGTGATTTCGCGGGTGCGGGATCTTTTCTTGTGCGCAGTTCCCGGCGCCCCTTCTGTGCCACCGGCGTGCCGGTGACGCCCCCTGTGCGCCGTTCCCCGCGCCCCTGGTTCGGGGTGCGTGAGGTTTCGCTGTTCCCCGCGGGCCGGTGGGGGCCGGCCGCGCGGTTCCCCGCGCCCCTTGAGGTGGCGGGGCCATCGTTTCCACCTGCGGGCCGGGTGGGGGGCCTGTCGCGCAGTTCACCGCGCCCCTATAGGTCACCTGCGGGCCGGTGGGGAACTTGCCGCGCAGTTTCCCGCGCCCCTGATGGCTGCGGCGGCCCGTCTGTGGGTGGGTGGCTGGTGTAGGGCCGACCGTCCGGTGGGTGCGTCGGGGGCGCGCCGGGGGGTGTCCGTCCTCGGTGCGACGCTCTGTCCCGTAGATCCGCGCCCGGGGTTCGCGCCGCACGCTGCGGGCGGGCACCCCCGGCACGCCCCTTCCCCGCCGTGGGCGGCTAATCGTCGTCCTGCGCGGACAACTGGCGCCGTGCGAAGTCCAGTTTCTCCGGGCTCATCACGGCCCGGGCGTGGACGATCCGGTCCTCCCGGTACTCGAACGCGATCACCGCGATCAGCGCCCCGTCGGCATGGACGAGGACGCCGGGCTCGCCGTTGATCTCGGCCTCGGCCAGTTCCCAGGTGGGCCCGTACTTCTGCGCCAGGCCGGCGAGGAAGCGCAGTACCTTCTCGCGGCCCAGGACCGGGCGCAGCGCGGTGCGGACCTTGCCGCCGCCGTCGCTGGACCAGACCACGTCCTGCGCGAGCAGCTTCTCCAGGCCGGCCAGGTCGCCGTCGCGCGCGGCACCGAGGAAGGACGTCACGAGCCGGCGCTGCCGTTCGGGCGTCGGTGTGAAGCGGGTCTCCTCGGCCGAGATCCGCTTCACGGCCCGGCGGTGCAGCTGGCGGCAGTTGGCCTCGGTCAGCTCCAGCAGCTGGGCGATCTCCCGGTGGGCGTACCCGAACGCCTCCCGCAGGACGTACACCGCGCGCTCGGTCGGGGTGAGCCGCTCCAGCAGCACCAGCAGGGCGAGGGAGACCGCCTCGCGCTGCTCCGCCGACTCCAGCGGGCCGAGCGTGCCGTCGGCGGTGACGACGGGCTCCGGCAGCCACGGTCCGACGTAGGTCTCGCGTCGGGCCCGGGCCGAGGTGAGCCGGTTCAGGCACAGATTGGTGACGGCCTTGGCGAGCCAGGCCCCGAGCTGCCCGATCTCGCCCCGGTCGGCGCCGCTGTAGCGCAGGTAGGCGTCCTGGACCACGTCCTCGGCCTCGTGCGCCGAGCCCAGCATGCGGTAGGCCAGGCCGAACAGCCGGGGGCGGTGCGTTTCGAAGTCGTCGGCTACTGTGGTGGTCATGCCTTCACCCTGCCACGGCCGCCGCGGGGGAGGGTTGGGAGGCCCGGCGGCGGGCAAGGGCCGTCTTCACCGCCGCCGAGCCGGTCCGTGCGGGCGTCAGCAGGCGCCGAGGTCCTGCCACACGCCCCATTCGCCGGTGGTTCCGGGCTCCTCGCCCTTCGTCCACCACTTGGCCTTCCAGGTGCGGGAGTTGTGGGAGACGGTGCTGTTGCCGCCGTACTCCGTCGTCGCGGACCACTCGGGCGCGGTGCAGGTGCCGCCGGGGGTCTGCGTCGGGTCGGGGGTCGGCGTGGCCGTCCCCGGGTCCGCCGGTGTGGTGCCGCGGGCCAGGTCCCCGGTGAGCGCGTACGTCTTCCCGCCGAACGTCACCGTCCAGTTGGACGGGGTGGACACGGGCAGGTAGTAGACGAAGTCCAGCTCCACGGAGGCGCCCGGCGCCAGCGACTGCCAGGCCGGCAGCTTCAGCGAGACGCGGTGGTAGTCGCCCTCGAGGCCGCCGACGTTGGACCCGGTGTGGTCGCTGCGGATCACTGTCGTGCCCCAGCCGGACTGGTCCTTGGCGTTGCCGGGGGCCGAGGTGCCGTAGTCGAACTGGAACTCGGTGCCGCCCGGCAGGGTCACCTCAGTGTTGTTGGTGATCTTCAGCTTGGGGCTGATCGGGTAGTTGGAGTCGCCGAGCGGGAACTGCCCGAAGTCCACGGCGATGTCCAGCGCCTCGGAGGGCAGCTCGGTCGTGGCGCGCCGCGCGCCGTAGGGGGAGGCCGTCTTGAACTTCTCGTACAGCGCCGTCGTCAGCGTGGTGCCCGGCTCGTACTGGCCCTTGGCCGCGTTCCAGCCGTAGTCGCCGGCGAGTTCCCAGATCATCGCGCCGCCGATGCCGCGGTCGACGACATAGTCGGCCTTGGTGTTCACCGACTGCTCGTCCTCGGTGGACAGGAAGACCTTCTTCTGCGCGTTCCACAGCCAGGGCGCGACCAGAGTGGAGTCGTACTTGCGGGCGTACGTGCCGGTCAGCTGTGTGTCCGCGGGGAAGCCGTACGCGGTGACGTAGTCGCCGACGATGCCCTTCTCCAGGTTCTTCGCGTGCCACATCGGGTTCGAACCGGCAGGTGCCTCACGGCCGTTGTCGTCCAGGTCGTGCCACAGGTTGTCGATGCCGGTGGCGCCGTCCCCGCACTTGGTCAGGCCCGATCCCGCGGGACAGTCCGTCGAGGGAGCCTTGCCCCACAGGCCGTCGGTGCCGCCGGTGACGTTCTTGAAGCCGCGGGTGTAGTACGGCAGCCCGATGTTGATGCGGCCCGCCGGCATCGAGCCGCGGAAGTAGTGGTACGCCCAGTCCGTGTTGAGGTAGCCGATGCCGCCGTACTGGGACGTGGAGTACACGCCCGCCGCGGCGAGTTCGGCGTCCTTGCCGTCGTCGAAGAGGGAGGCGTTGGGGCCGACGTACTCGTTCCACGCGCCGTGCAGGTCGTACGACATGATGTCGACGTAGTCCAGGTACTTCTGCACCTGGAAGGTCTCCATGCCGCGCAGCAGATAGCCGGAGGAAGGCGCCGCCACCGTGAGCAGATAGTGCCGGCCGTCCGCCGCGCCCGCCCGGTCCAGCTTCTCGCGCAGCGTCTTCATCAGCGCCGCGTAGCCCTTCACCAGCCCGGCCCTGCGGCCGTTGGAGATCTGCCGGTCGAGCGGGTTGCCGGCGTCCTTCATCGTCGTCGGGTACTCGTAGTCGATGTCGACGCCGTTGAAGCCGTACGTGCGGATGAAGTCGACGGCCGAGTCCGCGAACGTGTCGATGCCGGACTGGTTGACCGAGCCGTCGGCGTTGGTGGCCATCGAGTAGAAGCCGCCCGAGCCCACTCGTGTGCCGTCGGCGTCGAAGTAGCCGCCGGTCTCCGCCCAGCCGCCGACCGAGATCAGCGTCTTGACGTCCGGGTGCTGCTTCTTGAACTTGGTCAGCAGATTGAAGTGGCCCTTGTACGGCAGCGACGGGTCCATCTCCGCGCCCGGCACACCCGGCCAGGTCATCCCGGTCGCCGCGTTGGACGGGCCGTCCGCGCCCACCGAGATCCGGTTGCCGGCGTCGACGTGCGCGAAGGCGTAGTTGATGTGGGTGACCTTGTCCCAGGGGATGTCCGAGGCGAGGTAGGCGGGCGTGCCGTCCTTGCCGGTGCGCCAGCCGGTGAAGTAGCCGATGACCCGGCGCTGATGGTCGGGGCCCATCTTCTCGCGCCCGGCCTCGTCGTAGACCGAGCAGTACGGGACGGCCACCCCGGGCGTCCGGTACAGCCCGTCGGGGCGGCAGGAGTCCTGGTCGGCGGCGTGCGAGACGGTCGCCGGGAGACCCGCGAGCAGCAGGCCGGCGACGGCGGCGGCGCTTGCGAGCAGGGCGGGTCTCGCGCCGCGGCGGTGACGTGTCGGGGACAGCAAAATCGGTTCCTCTCCACGGAGTTGGGCAGACCCTAGAGAGGACTAGACCAGTGCGTCAATAGGTATGGACCAATGCCCCCGAGTGGTGCTCGCAGCACTGGCTGTGAGCCAACCCACATGGATCACCCGCATGGACGCATCGAAGCCGTGGCACACTGGCCCTGTACCAGAAGCAGCGCACTCCGGGGTCGGTGAAAGTCCGAACCGGCGGTTACAGTCCGCGACCCGGTCGCCTCCAGCGGCCGGTTGACCAGGTGAAATTCCTGGACCGACGGTTAAAGTCCGGATGGGAGGCAGTGCGCGGCGGGCGGGCATGCCTTCATGTCGCGCCGCCGTCTTCGGGCCACGCCCCACGCGGGCGGGACCCCTACGGCGTCGCACCCCGTGTGCCCACCTGTTCACTCTGTCGTCATCGACAGCCCCGGAGTCCGAGCCCGAAGAGGCAGGAGGACCCGGGAAGTGTTCACCGGAATCGTCGAAGAGCTGGGCGAGGTCACCGCCGTCGAGACCCTCGACGACGCCTGTCGCTTCCGCCTGCGCGGCCCCGTCGTCACCGAAGGCGCCAAGCACGGCGACTCCATCGCCGTCAACGGCGTCTGCCTCACCGTCGTCGAACACGAGGGCGACGAGTTCACCGCCGACGTCATGGCGGAGACCCTCAAGCGCTCCAGCCTCGGCGCCCTCACCGTCGGCTCCCGCGTCAACCTCGAACGCCCCATGGCCCTCGGCGCCCGCCTCGGCGGCCACATCGTGCAGGGCCACGTCGACGGCACCGGGCACATCCTGGAGCGCACCCCCTCCGACAACTGGGAGATCGTCAAGATCTCCCTCCCCGCCGACCTCACCCGGTACGTCGTCGAGAAGGGCTCCATCACCGTCGACGGCATCAGCCTCACCGTCGTCGACGCCGCCGACGACCACTTCACCGTCAGCCTCATCCCCACCACCCTCGCCCTGACCACGCTCGGCATCAAGCAGCCCGGCGACCCGGTCAACCTCGAGGTCGACGTCGTCGCCAAGTACGTCGAGCGGCTGCTCGGCACCCGGGGGGCCGCACAGTGAACTGGCTGAACTCCGAGGCCTTCGCCCTCCTCGGCCAGCACATCATCTGGTCCGACATGATCGGCAACATCCTCGGCCTTGTCGCCCTCGCCCTCGGCTGGCGCCGCTCCCTGCTCACCTGGCCCGCCCAGTTCGTCTCCGGCCTGGTGCTGTTCACCGCCTTCTACGGCCACCTCACCGGCAGCGCCGGCAAGCAGGTCGTCGTCATGGCCGTCGCCGCGTACGGCTGGTGGCAGTGGCAGCGCGGCAAGGGCCGCGGCGACGACGGCCGCATCACCGTCCGCTTCGCCACCTGGACCGAACGCGCCGCCCTGGCCGGCGCCGCCGCGGCCGGCACCGTCGCCGTCGCCCTCCTCTTCGAGGCCCACCCGTCCCTGTCCTGGGACCCCTGGCCCGACGCCTACATCTTCGTCGGCACAGTCGTCGCCATGTACGCCCAGGCCCGCGGCATGGTCGAGTTCTGGCTCGCCTGGCTGCTCGTCGACCTCGTGGGCGTCCCCCTGAACTTCGCCAACGGCTACGCCTTCTCCGGCTTCGTCTACATCATCTACGGCGCGCTCGTCCTCTCCGGCCTGCGCGACTGGTGGCTGCGCTCCCGCCGGACGTCGCAGCCCACCCTGGAAGGAGCACCGGCATGACCACGGCCCCGATCCTCCGCCCCGCCGACGACATCGAGGAGTTCCGGCTCGACACCGTCGAGCAGGCCATCGCCGACATCGCCGCCGGCCGCCCGGTCGTCGTCGTCGACGACGAGAACCGCGAGAACGAGGGCGACCTCGTCATCGCCGCCGAGAAGGCGACCGAGGAGATCGTCGCCTTCATGATGCGCGAATGCCGCGGCATGATCTGCTGCCCCATGGAGGGCGACGAACTCGACCGCCTCGACCTGCCCCAGATGGTCCAGGCGAACACCGAGTCCATGCGGACCGCGTTCACCGTCACCGTCGACGCCTCCGCCGCCCACGGCGTCACCACCGGCATCTCCGCCTCCGACCGCGCCACCACCCTCCGGCTCCTCGCCGGCGGCACCGCCCAGGCCGACGACTTCGTCCGCCCCGGCCACATCTTCCCGCTGCGCGCCCGGCCCGGCGGCGTCCTCGCCCGCGACGGGCACACCGAGGCCGCCGTCGACCTCGCCCGCCTCGCCGGGCTCCGCCCCGCCGGCGCCATCGTCGAGATCGCCGGCGACGACGGCCGCATGCTCCGCCTGCCCGAGCTGATCCCCTTCGCCCGCAAGCACGGCCTGTCGATCATCTCCATCGAGGACCTGATCGCCTACCGCCGCGCCACCGAGAGCACCGAGCCCACCGTACGCCGCGAGGCCGAGGTCCACCTGCCCACCGCGCACGGCACCTTCACCGCGTACGGCTACCGCTCCACCGCCGACGGCGTCGAACACGTCGCCCTCGTCCACGGCGACCTCGGCGACGGCCGCGACGTCCTCGTCCGCGTCCACTCCGAATGCCTCACCGGAGACGTCTTCGGCTCCCAGCGCTGCGACTGCGGACCCCAGCTCGACACCGCCCTGGAACGCATCCAGGCCGCCGGCCGCGGAGTCGTCGTCTACCTGCGCGGACACGAGGGCCGGGGCATCGGCCTGATGTCCAAACTCCGCGCCTACGAGCTGCAGGAACGCGGCCGTGACACCCTCGACGCCAACCTGGAGCTCGGCCTGCCCGCCGACGCCCGCGACTACGCCGCCGGCGCGCAGATCCTCGCCGACCTCGGCGTCCGCAGCGTCCGGCTGATGACCAACAACCCCGACAAGAGCGCCGCGCTGCTGCGGCACGGCATCGAGGTCACCGACCGCGAGCCGATGCCGGTGACCGCCGGCGAGCACAACCTCCGCTACCTGCGCACCAAGCGGGACCGGATGGGCCACGACCTGCCCTGGCTGGACGCGGCCCCCACCGCGGCCTCCACCTGCGGCAACCAGTAACGACACGGCAAGGAGACACACCACGTGAGCGGCAAGGGCGCACCCGAACTGTCCGTACGCAACGCCGGCGACCTGCGCGTCGCCGTCATCGCGGCACAGTGGCACGAAAAGGTGATGGACGGCCTGGTGGACGGCGCCCTGCGCGCCCTGCACGAGATGGGCATCGACGAGCCGACCCTGCTCCGCGTCCCCGGCAGCTGGGAGCTGCCCGTGGCCGCCCGGGCCATGGCCAAGCGCGGCTACGACGCCGTCGTCGCCCTCGGCGTCGTCATCCGCGGCGGCACCCCCCACTTCGACTACGTGTGCCAGGGCGTCACCCAGGGCCTCACCCAGGTCTCCGTGGACACCGGCGTCCCCGTCGGCTTCGGCGTCCTCACCTGTGACGACGAACAGCAGGCCCTGGACCGGGCCGGCCTGGAGGGCTCCAGCGAGGACAAGGGGCACGAGGCGGTCACCGCCGCGGTCGCCACCGCGACGACGCTCCGCTCAGTATCCGAACCCTGGCACTGAGGAGTGGCCCGCAGCGCGTAGGGTTAGGACCACCATGTCCAAGAAGACGTTCGAGGAGCTGTTCACCGAGCTCCAGCACAAGGCCGCCAACGGCGACCCCGCCACCTCCCGCACCGCCGAGCTGGTGGGCAAGGGCGTCCATGCCATCGGCAAGAAGGTCGTCGAAGAGGCCGCCGAGGTCTGGATGGCCGCCGAGTACGAGGGCAAGGAGGCGGCTGCCGAGGAGATCTCGCAGCTGCTGTACCACGTCCAGGTGATGATGGTCGCCCGCGGGATCTCCCTCGACGACGTCTACGCCCATCTGTGACGCGCCCGCCGTCGAAGCCCTGACAACGCAAGAACACACCCCTTCACGCAAAGGAAGCCGACCTCATGCTGCGCATCGCCGTCCCCAACAAGGGTTCCCTGTCAGGCCCTGCGGCGGAGATGCTGCATGAGGCCGGCTACCAGCAGCGCCGCGAGTCCAAGGAACTGCGCATCGTCGACCCGGAGAACGAGGTCGAGTTCTTCTACCTCCGCCCCCGCGACATCGCGATCTACGTCTCCTCCGGCCGCCTCGACATCGGCATCACCGGCCGCGACCTGCTGATCGACTCCGGCGCCGACGCCGAGGAGATCCTCCCGCTCGGCTTCGCCCGCTCCACCTTCCGCTTCGCCGCCAAGCCCGGCACCGCCGAGACCATCGCCGACCTCAAGGGCCGCACGATCGCCACCTCGTACGAGGGCATCGTCACCCAGCACCTTGCCGAGCAGCGCGTCGACGCCTCCGTCGTCCACCTCGACGGCGCCGTCGAGACCGCCATCGAACTCGGCGTCGCCGAGGCCATCGCCGACGTCGTCGAGACCGGCACCTCGCTGCGCAACGCCGGCCTGGAGGTCTTCGGCGAGCCGATCATGAAGTCCGAGGCCGTCGTGATCCGCCGTACCGGCGCGGACGGCGAGGAGCCCAAGGTTCAGCAGTTCCTGCGCCGCCTCCAAGGCGTCCTCGTCGCCCGGACCTACGTGATGATGGACTACGACTGCCGCGTCGAGCAGCTCGAGAAGGCCGTCGCCCTCACCCCCGGCCTGGAGTCGCCGACCGTCTCCCCGCTGCACAACGAGGGCTGGGTCGCCGTCCGCGCCATGGTCCCCGCCAAGGAAGCCCAGCGGATCATGGACGACCTGTACGCGATCGGCGCCCGCGCCATCCTGACCACGGCCATCCACGCCTGCCGTCTCTAAGAGGCCACCGATGTCCGACCTCCCGCCCCTTCCCGAACTCCCCGTCACCTTCCGGCCGACCCGTACCCGCGCGGTGCTGCTCACCGCCGGCGCCGTCATCTTCGTGGTGATCTCCGCGGTCGGGCTGCTCCTGGAGCGGCTCGGCCCGGGGGAGAAGCTCAGCTTCGTGGTCACCGGCGCGCTGATCTTCGGTGTGCTGCTGTGGCTGTCCCGGCCCAAGGTCGTCGCCGAGGAATCCGGGGTGACCGTCGTCAACTTCGCCAGTACGCGCCGGCTGGAGTGGGCGGAGATCATCAAGGTGAACCTGCGGGTCGGCGACCCGTGGGTGTTCCTCAACCTCAGCGACGGCACCAGCCTGCCCGCGCTCGGCATCCAGCCCGGCATCGCCAAGCAGCAGGCCATCGCCGACGCGCGCACCCTCAACGCGCTCGTCGAGGCCCGCACCGTACCGGAGCCCGACCGGCCGCAGGGCTGACGGGCGGCGCACCCCGGCCGCCGGTCCGACCACAGGGCGGGCGGTCCGCGGGGCGAGCGGACCGCCCGTACGTCGGCCGACCGGCCGGGGCGGCCGACCCGTCGGGCGGCCGGACGAGACGTAGGCCACACGCCGAGCACGCCCGCCGGCCGGCCCGAACCCCCCTCCCGCCGCCCGACGGCCCAGTCCCCGCAGGGCCGGTGGCCCGTGCCCGGCCGCCGTCTCAGGGACGGCTCAGGGCATTGTCAGGGCTGACTGGGGGACCTCCACCCTGCCGTTGCGGGCCCAGTCTTGATTAATCTGTGAGGCGGAGACGTTCTCGCTGCGCCTCCACCCCTGCGTGCCGCCCGGCGCCCGGGGGTTCCTGCTATCCGAGGAGTGACCCTCTCCGGCGATGGACGGATCGTCCTGTAGTACCTGCGCCGCCCCCTCCCGACATAGCGCGGACCCGGTCCGCGCCCACGCGGAGGCGGCGGCATCATGACCATCCCCCTGCTGCTCCTGGCAGCCGCTCTTCTGCTCATCCTCGCCAACGGCTTCTTCGTCGCCGCCGAGTTCGGCCTCGTCACGGTCGAACGGCCCGACGCCGAGAAGGCCGCCGCCGAGGGCGACGCCCGTGCCCACAGGGTCGTGGAGTCGCTGAAGGAGCTGTCCTTCCAGCTGTCCGGCACTCAGCTCGGCATCACCATCACCTCCCTGGTCGTCGGCATGCTCGCCGAACCGGCCCTCGCCGAGCTGCTGCACGGCCCGTTCACCGCGATCGGCATCCCCTCGGGCGCCGTCGGCGGTGTCGCCGTCGTCGTCGGTATGCTGCTCGCGTCCGCCGTGCAGATGGTGATCGGCGAACTGGTGCCGAAGAACTGGGCGGTCTCCAAGCCGCTCCAGGTCGCACGCTTCGTCGCCGGCCCGCAGCATGTGTTCTCCCGGCTGTTCCGACCGGTCATCGCCGGCCTCAACGCCGTCGCCAACCGTCTGGTGCGCGCGCTCGGTGTCGAGCCCACCGACGAGCTGGCCTCCGCCCGCACCCCCGGCGAGCTGGTCTCGCTCGCCCGGCACTCCGCGCAGGCCGGCGCGCTGGAACAGGACACCGCCGACCTGTTCGTGCGGACCCTGTCACTGGGCGAACTGACCGCCCAGCATGTGATGACCCCGCGCGTGAAGGTCAGCGCCCTTCAGTCGTCGGCCACCGCCGAGGACGTCGTCAACCTCACCCGGGCCACCGGCCTGTCCCGCTTCCCCGTCTACCGGGAGAAGATCGACGAGATCGTCGGCATGGTCCACCTCAAGGACGCCCTCGCCGTCCCCGTCCACGACCGGCTGCGCACCCCCGTCGGCCGCATCGCCCGGCGCGCGCTGCTCGTCCCCGAGACGCTGCCGGTGCAGCCGCTGCTGGCCCGGCTGCGCAGCGAGCAGCCCATCGCCGTCGTCGTCGACGAGTACGGCGGCACCGCGGGCGTGGTCACCCTGGAGGACATCGTCGAGGAACTCGTCGGCGAGGTCCGCGACGAGCACGACGGACACGACCTGCCCGAACTCGCCCCGGCCCCGCCCGAGGACGGCCGGCCCGCCTGGGACGTCGACGGCGGCGTCCGCGTCGACGTCCTGCGGCGCATAGGCCTCACCGTGCCCGAAGGGCCGTACGAGACCGTCGCGGGTCTCGTCGCGGACCTGCTCGGCCGGATCCCGGCCCCCGGCGACCGCGCCGAGCTGCCCGGATGGCGGCTCTCCGTGCGCCAGGTCGGCCACTACCGCGCCGAACGGGTCCGCCTGGTCCGCACGGCGCCGGTCGCGAACGCGATGGAGACCGCCCGATGACCGTGCTCCAACTTCTCTTCGCCGCGCTGCTCGTCCTCGCCAACGGCTTCTTCGTCGGCGCCGAGTTCGCTCTGGTCTCCGTCCGCCGCAGCCAGATCGAACCGCTCGGCACCGCCCGCGCCCGCCAGGTGCTGTACGGCCTGGAGCGGCTGCCGCAGATGATGGCCGCCGCCCAGTTCGGCATCACCGTCTGCTCGCTCACCCTGGGCGCGGTCGCCGAACCCACCGTCGCCCGCCTGCTGGAGCCGGTCTTCGAGTGGATCCATCTGCCGCACGGCATGATCCACCCGCTCGGCTATGTCATCGCGCTCGCGGCAGTCGTCTTCTTCCACCTCGTCATCGGCGAGATGGTCCCGAAGAACCTGGCCATGGCCGCCCCGGAGAAGGCCGCGCTGTGGCTGAGCCCCGGACTGGTGTGGTTCGCCCGGCTGTGCCGCCCGATCACGGTGTTCCTCGGCGCCTGCGCCCAGGGCATCCTGCGGCTCTTCCGCGTCGAACCGAAGGACGAGGTCGAGGCCGTCGTCACCAGCGAGCAGCTCAACCGCCTGCTGGAGGACTCCGGGCAGGCCGGCCTCCTCGACCCGGAGGAGCAGGAACGCCTGGAGGACGCCCTGGAACTGGGCTCCCGCCCGGTCACGGACGTCCTGCTGAAGCGGGAGGACCTGATCACGGTCCCGCCCTCGGTCACCCCGGGGCAGATCGTCGAACTGACCGCCCGCACCGGCTACTCCCGCTTCCCCATCGCCACCGAGTCCGGCGCCTTCATGGGCTATCTGCATGTGAAGGACGTCCTCGACCTGGAGGACTCCGAGCGGGCCGTGCCGCAGCACATCTGGCGGCCGATGGCCACGCTGCGGTCCGAACTGCCCCTCGACGACGCCCTCACGGTCATGCGCCGCGCCGCCACCCACCTCGCGCAGGTCGCCGACGCCGGCGGCCGGGTGCTGGGCCTGGTCACCCTGGAGGACGTACTGGAACTCCTCGTCGGCGAGGTCCGTGACCCCGCGCACCGGGAGGAACCCGGCGAGCCGGTCCTCGCGTCGTAAGGTTTCTCCTCGTGCCGTGCCCGGGCGGGGGCCGTCAGGACAGCGGGTCCTGCGGCCCCCGCCCGCTGAGCACCTCGCCGTAGGCCTGCATCAGGTCCGGCAGCCGCAGCGTCGCCAGATCTTCCCGGGACAGCGGGCCCGCGTACGCCGACAGCCGCAGATCCCGGTAGGCGCAGCTCTTCTCGTACAGCGTGCGCAGGAACCGCCCGTTGCCCAGCTCGTCGATCCACCCCTGATCGACGACATGCCCGGCGATCGACCGCAGCTCGTCCAGGGCCTCCTCGTCCCACTGGTCGCCGTTCTCCGCGGCGAGCACCTTGCCGATCTCGGTCAGCTCCAGCGGCCGGTACGAGGGGAAGTCGACGCGAGTGGTGAACCGGGACGACAGGCCGGGGTTGGCGGCCAGCAGCCGGTCCATGCCCTCCGGGTAACCGGCGAGGATCACCACCAGATGGTCACGGTTGTCCTCGGCCCGCTTCAGCAGCACCTGCAGCGCCTCGTCCCCGTACGCGTCGCCCTTGCCGTAGCCGGAGTTGGACAGCGAGTACGCCTCGTCGACGAAGAGGACCCCGCCGAGCGCGGAGTCGATCAGCTCATTGGCCTTCACCGCGGTCTGCCCGAGATACTCGCCGACCAGGTCGGCCCGCTGCGCCTCCACGAGATGGTCCCCGCCGAGCAGCCCGAGGGCGTAGAAGACCCGGCCGAGGATGCGGGCGACGGTGGTCTTGCCGGTGCCGGACGGGCCGGAGAAGACGAAGTGCCGCTTCGGCGGCTGCACCGGCAGCCCCTGACCGGCCCGCAGCCGCGCCATGTTCAGCTGTGCCGACAACGCCTTGACCTGGCGTTTCACCGGCTCGAGGCCCACCATGCGCTCCAGCTCCGCCAGCGCCTCCTCCAGTAAGCCCGGGTCGGTCGGCCCGGCCGGCAGGGTCACCGGCGCGGCGGTCGTCTTCTCCCGCACTGCCGGATCGGCCGCCGCGGGCGGCGGGCCGGCGGGCGGCTCCGGGTCGGACACCTTCAGATCACGGCCCTCGGCGTCGTACAGCGGTTCCAGCCCGTCGGCCGCGTCCGCGCCCTCACCGCCGGCCCCGGTCAGCAGCAGACCCAGCTCGGCGTGATCGTCGTATCCGTCGCCCTCCGAGATCGCGGCGAGGCGGGCCGCGGTGTCCATGAACGCGGGGTCCACCCGGTGCACCGCCCGGTACAGCGGCAGCGCGGCGGCGGACCGCCCGGTGCCCTCGTGCGCGCGGGCCAGCCAGTAGCGCAGCTCCTTGCGCTGCGGCTGCTCGCTGCGGCAGCGCATCAGCGCGGCCGACAGCAGCGGCTCCGCCTGCCCGTACATCTCCAGACGCACCCGGGCCATGCCGCCGAACAGCCCCGCCTCGATACCGAGCAGCGGATCGTCCAGCAGCGGGTCGGTGTGCCGCACCAGCTGCTCCCAGTCCTTCACCAGGTAGGCGCGGCACGCGTGCAGGAACCTCACCTGCGGGTCGGTGTCGACCGGTGGCAGCCCTGCCAGGGCCCGGTCCAGCTCGGGCACGTGCCGGCCGTCCAGCCAGTGCGAGGCGTGCGCGAGCAGCAGATCGCGGGTGCTCTCCAGCACCGGCTGCACCCACCAGCCCAGCCAGTACCAGGAGTTGAGCTTGCGGCGGTGCCGGGCGCGCTGCTCGCCGAAGCGGTCGCGGTGGCGGTACATCCGCAGCAGCGCGGTCGTCGTGTCGACGCGCAGCGCGTGCAGTCCGAGCCAGGCGTCGGCCATCCCCGGGTCGATGCGCACCGCCGCCCGGAACTCCTCCTCCGCCTGCGGATACGCGCCCATGGTGTAGGCGTCCACACCCCGCAACCAGGCGAGGTCGGCCGGGGCCTCGGGGCCCTGCGTGCCGAAGTCCATCACGTCCCCCACAGACCGTGCCCCCGTCGGTGTGCCCCCGGGCCGTCGCCCGTCGGCTTCCTTCGTCGAACCGCTGCGCCGCGGACCGGAGTTGCAAGGTGCGCGTGACAGTCGTCCGTAGGTCGCACCGAGGGCATCGTACCCGCGGGAACTGTGCCGCCGAAGGGTGTGGCGGGGTGCGTTCGACGGGGTGGGAGCGGACGGGGGCGCACACGAACTGGTGACCGAGGGTGATGGTGTGATGTCACGTGGCGTCCACAGAACGGGACCGCGCGGGGCGTGCGGGCAGAACGAAGCCCCCGATCACGGGGGAACAACCGGGGGCTTCGCGTCTGCCGGCGGCTGTCGAAAGCCGCACATTGAGAACGTAAGACCTGTACGGGCCCTGGGTCAAGCGGAGTTGGGAGCCTCACGCAACTTCCCGCGCAAGGGTCTTCACCACTTCACCACATCGGGGGTGGCCCGTCACCATGGGTGATGACCGGGTGCTCCGCGGCGGGCCCCGGCAGCACCTCGTACCCCTGGGGCACCTGCCGCACCAGCAGATGCGCGTACGGGCGTGAAGGGTCCTTCGCGAAGTGCTCCCGCTCGGCTTCGACCCAGCCGTCCCAGAACTCCCGCTGTTCCGCCCCGTCCCTCGCCCGCCCGCGGGTCCACGCCGTCTTGGCGGGTACGTCCATCCACAGCAGCCGGGCGAGCAGCCCCCGCAGCGCGCGCCGCCCCGCGCCCACACCTTCGACGAGGACCACCGGCGCGGCGGGCAGGGCGCGCGGCTCACCGAAGCGCCGGGCGCGCCAGTCGTACGGCGTGTAGTGAGCGGTCCGTCCCTGCGACAGCGGATCGGTCACCTGCTCGCGCAGCCGCTCCGTCCAGGCGAACAGCTCCGTATGGCTGGCGATGTCGTCGAGGTGCAGCACCGGTGCGCCGCCGAGCGCCTCGGCGAGCCGTGCGGCGAAGGTCGACTTCCCGGACCCGGCGTGCCCGTCGACGGCGATCAGCCGGACCGGACCGCAGGACGGCGGCAGCCGGCGCAGGAAGGCGGCGAGGTGCTCGATGACCGCTCCCGGGGTGGGTACGACAGGACCGCGCCGAGTCTACGGGGCCCCGACGGACGCCACGGGCGGCGTGGCAGGCGCGTGGAGGGTGCCCGAGCGGCAGCGCGGCGATCTCGCCGGTGCGGTCCGTGGCACGCGCGCGTGGAGGGTGCCTCCGCCCAGGTCGCGCCAGTGGTGCAGACCAATATTGGTGGGCTTGTCATGCCCCGAGGTGCTGGCAGGAGCGCCCGCGTGCCGCCATAGTTGGCGCACACACCCGGACTTGACCGTCCACTGGACCTGCCCCGACCCGGACACATGGGGGTTTTCGCCGATGAGCAGAGCCGAACAGCCGTCCCGCAGAACGCTGCTGACCGCCGTGGCCGCCGTCGCGGCCGTACCCGCCCTCGCCGGCACCGCCACCGCCGCCGGGCACCGCGGCAGGACGGCCCCGGCCCGACCCGTCGACTACCGCGCCTGGACGACGTACACCGACTGGCGCGGCGGCACCACGCACGGCACCCGGGCCGTCGCGGGCGCCCGTCCCGGCCTCGTGATCGGCACGCCGGCCGGCACCACCGACTACACCGACCCGCACACGGGCACCACCGCCGCCTGGGAGTACGCCACCTGGGCCTCGCCGGTCCACCGGCTCCGCGTGCCCGCCACCGAGGTCATCGCCTCCTGGAACGCGCACACCCCCGCCGGCACCTGGCTCCAGACCGAACTCCAGGGCATCTACTCCGACGGCACCACCACGCCCTGGTACGTGATGGGCCGCTGGGCCGCAGGCGACCAGGACATCCGCCGTACCTCCGTCGACGACCAGAGCGACGGCAGGAGCAGCATCTGGACGGACACCTTCGCCATCGACGACCCGGCCTCGGGCCTGCGCCTGCTCTCGTACCGGCTGCGCCTGACGCTGTACCGCCGCCCAGGGTCCGGCACCACCCCGAAGGTGTGGCGGGTCGGAGCGATGGGCTCCGACATCCCCGACCGCTTCGAGGTCCCCGCCAGCACCCCGGCTCTCGCCCGCGAACTGCGCGTCCCGCGCTACTCGCAGGAGATCCACAAGGGCCAGTACCCCGAGTACGACAACGGCGGCGAGGCCTGGTGCAGCCCCAGCTCCTCGCAGATGATCATCGAGTACTGGGGCGGCCGGCTCACCCCCGAGCAGCTGTCCTGGGTCGATCCCACGTACGCCGACCCGCAGATCTGCCACGCCGCCCGCCACACCTACGATCATCAGTACGCGGGATGCGGCAACTGGCCGTTCAACGCCGCCTACGCCGCCACCTTCGACGGCCTCCAGGGCGTCGTGACCCGCCTGGGCTCCCTCACCGACCTGGAGATGCTGATCGCCGCGGGCATCCCCGCCATCACCTCCCAGTCGTTCCTCAGCACCGAGCTGACCGGGGCCGGGTACGGCACCTCCGGGCATCTGATGACGGTGATCGGCTTCACCGCCGACGGCGACGTCATCGCCAACGACCCCGCCTCGCCCAGCAACGACTCCGTGCGGCGTGTGTACCGGCGCCGCGAGTTCGAGAACATCTGGCTGCGCACCAAGCGGTACAACGCCTCCGGCAAGGTCGTCTCCGGCACCGGCGGTGTCTGCTACCTCTACTTCCCGGCGCACCCCAGCCCGGTCCAGCGCAAGGCGCTCGCCGCCGTCGGCATCCGCTGACGTGACGCGGGCCACGTGAGGAACCTCTCCCTCCGCGCCGGGCGCGGACGGTGGCAAGGTGGACGGGTCGACCGCACGCAACCGCACGACCCGAGCGAGACACCATGAGCGCACACTCCGCCACCGCCGCCCGCGCCCGCACCGGAGGGCCGCGCGAGGACGGACCGAACATCCTCGAACACGCCCTGGGCTGGACCCTCGTGGTGGTCCTGGCGATGCTCGTCACCCAGCTCGGGCTGGTGTGACCCCGGACACCGGTCCGCTGTGACCTGAGACATAGCCGACCTGACATACTGCGGGGGTCCCGCCGCCCGCAGGAATCCAGGGTCGAAAGTGAACATCAGCCGTCAGTACGACGCCGTCCCCCGCCCCCGGGCCCGCGGCACCGAGCGCTCGCTGGCCCGCCGCGCCGAGCTCCTCGCGATCGGGCGGAAGCTGTTCGCCGACACGTCGTACGACGCCCTCTCCATGGACGACATCGCCCGCCACGCCGGTGTCGCCAAGGGGCTGATCTACTACTACTTCCAGTCCAAACGCGGCTACTACCTG
The DNA here is from genome assembly GCF_023072675.1 of Streptomyces sp. XM83C. Lineage (GTDB taxonomy): Bacteria > Actinomycetota > Actinomycetes > Streptomycetales > Streptomycetaceae > Streptomyces > Streptomyces thermocoprophilus. The sequence goes on along the minus strand of NZ_JALLGL010000003.1, from coordinate 21,553 downwards.
GCCATCGTCCAGGACTCCGTCGCCGACCTGGTGACCTTCGCGGCGAGCGGCACCGACCTGCCCCAGGTGGATCGTGTGCACCGCACCATCGACGGCTATCTGCGCTACGCCGAGCACAACCACGCCGCCTACCGCACCATCGTCAGCGGCGGCGTCGGCTTCGACGCCGAGGTGCACGCCGTGCGGGACTCGGTGCGCGAGGCGATCGTCGCGACCATCGCCGAGGGCGCCTACGGGCACGGCGACATCGCGCCGGCCGCCCGTACGGGCCTGCTCGCCTGGGTGTGCGCGGTCGAGGGGGCCACCCTCGACTGGATCGACCGGCCCGAGCTGTCCCGCGCGACGATGTGCGAACTGCTGGTCAAGATGCTCGGGGGCACCCTGCGGGCCGTCGAGGAGCTGGAACCCTCCCTGCCGGCCCCGCCGCCGGCCCGCCGCGACGGCACATAGCCGGTGGGCTCCGTCGCGGGGGAGGCGCTCGGCGCGGTACGCGCGGAGGGCACCCGCCCGGCCAGGCGCTCGGTGATCACCGCTCGCCGTCGGGCGCGAACCGGAACCCGCTGAACTGCCCCGGTCGGACCAGGGGCGCCGCCAGCCGCACCCACTCGGGGTCGTGACGGCCCGGCAGGGTGCGGCCCCGCTCGGCCCACGTCCGCATCAACTCCCGGTAGATGGGCGGGTCCTGGGGCTGCCGCGAGACGTCGGCCCGGGGAACCGATTCTGCGGGTGCCGGGACGAAGACGAGACGCTGATGTCCGGTCACCGTAGAGGTTCGGGTCATACCAGGGCAACGCGCCGTGGGGCGGACAGGTCACCGGCTCCCGGAATCGACTCTGAGTTCGCGCGCGCTCCCGCCGCCGAGCCCGCCCTGTCCGACAGGACGTCAACTTGCCCGCCGTACAACGGAATCCGCGCACCGTCGCACTCAGCGGGCCGGTGCGCGGAATGGAACCGGTGCCCCGGAAGCCTCCGGGGCGTACGGCGGGGGCGGACGGCGACGGTCCCGCGGCCGTTTCCGTGCGGGGCACGTCGAATGGCTCGGGCCGGCCGGCGGGTCGGGCCGCCCGGCCGCGCGCGACGGCGCTCAGGCCGCCCGGCGCATCGACGGCATGCGCATCGGGCGTGAACCCGGGCCGCCGACGTGCGAGAAGGGCTGCATCCGCCAGTCCAGCCCCTGAGGCAGCGTCAGCAGCAGGGCCGTGTCCTGCTCCTGGGGCTCCACGGTCTCGTCCGCGGGCCGGGCCTCGGAGGCGCGGCGGCCGGTGCCCGCGCACACCGTGAGGCCGAACGGGTTCCACGGCGAGGCACACAGCGCGTGCTCCGGCAGGACCTCCTCGCCGGCCAGCAGCGCGATCGGCTGCGCGCAGTCCGGGCAGATCACCCGGTACATCTCGAAGGTGTCGTACGCGTCGTAGTCGTCGTCCTCGAAGGCGTCGGGTTCGACGCCCTCCGGCTCGGGCTCGACGACCGGCTGCTGCCTCTTGGACACAGAACGACCAGGGCGCTTAAGACTCTGCATGGGATTCTCCCCCTCGGGCTGGGCCGTGAAGGCGCTGCGGCCTCGACCACAGCAAGCACTTCCCGTCCGGTCTCCCGGGTAATCACGGGAACATTACGGAGACCGTTCGAAGGGTGTGGCGTTGGTCACATGCCGCGCGCGCGTGTCCACCGAAGCCTCCGAGTCCCCCACGCCGCCCCCTCCCGTCCGTTCCCCCGATCGGGTCAGAACCGCCCCTGCCGCTGTCCGGAACCGTGGGCCCGCGCGCCACCACCGGTATCCGACGCGATCGGCGGCACTGTAGGTTCTGCGCCATGGAGGAGCTCGACCGTCAGATCGTGCAGCTGCTCGTCAAGGACGGGCGGATGAGCTACACAGACCTGGGCAAGGCCACCGGCCTGTCCACATCGGCCGTGCACCAGCGGGTGCGCCGGCTGGAACAGCGGGGCGTCATCCGCGGCTACGCCGCCGTCGTCGACCCGGAGGCCGTCGGGCTGCCGCTGACCGCGTTCATCTCGGTGAAGCCGTTCGACCCGAGCGCCCCCGACGACATCGCCGACCGGCTCTCCGGCGTCCCCGAGATCGAGGCCTGCCACAGCGTCGCCGGCGACGAGAACTACATCCTCAAGGTCCGCGTGGCCACCCCGCACGAACTCGAGGAACTCCTCGCCCGCGTACGCTCGCTCGCCGGGGTGTCCACCCGCACCACCGTCGTGCTGTCCACGCCGTACGAGGCACGCCCGCCGCGGATCTGACCGACCTGCCCGCAGCCCCACCCGCCCCGGGCGGGACACTGGTGCCCATGAGTGAGCGCACCGCCCAGCCGAAGACCGTCCTCCTGCGCCGCGGGGAGGTCCACAGCCCCGCCGATCCCTTCGCCACCGCCATGGTCGTCGAACGCGGCCAGGTCGCCTGGGTCGGCTCCGAGGGCGCCGCGGACGCCTTCGCCGCCGGCGTCGACGAGGTGATCGACCTCGACGGCGCCCTCGTCACCCCCGCCTTCACCGACGCCCACGTCCACACCACCGGCACCGGCCTCGCGCTCACCGGCCTCGACCTGTCCGACGCGCCCACCCTGGAGGCGGCACTCGACGCCGTCCGCGCCTTCGCCGCGTCCCGCCCGCACGACCGGATCCTGCTCGGCCACGGCTGGGACGCCTCCCGCTGGCCCGGCGGACGCCCCCCGACCCGCGCCGAACTCGACGAGGCCACCGGCGGACGGCCCCTGTACCTGTCCCGCATCGACGTCCACTCCGCGGTCGTCACCACCGCCCTGCTCGATCTCGTGCCCGGCATCGGCCCCGTCGACGGCCCCCTCACCGCCGACGCCCACCACGCCGCCCGCGCCGCCGCCTTCGCCGCCGTGAGCCCGCAGCAGCGCACCGAGGCCCAGCGCGCCGCCCTCGCCCGCGCCGCCTCCCTCGGCATCGGCACGATCCACGAGTGCGGCGGCCCCGAGATCTCCTCCGAGGACGACTTCACCGGCCTGCTCGCCCTCGCCGCCGAAGAACCCGGCCCGCGCGTCGTCGGCTACTGGGCCGAGCAGAACGTCGAACGGGCCCGGGAACTCGGCGCCGCCGGTGCCGCGGGCGACCTCTTCGCCGACGGCGCGCTCGGCTCCCACACCGCCTGCCTGCACGAGCCGTACGCCGACGCCGCCCACACCGGCACCGCCTACCTCGACACCCACGCCGTCGCCGCGCACGTCGTCGCCTGCACCGAGGCCGGCATCCAGGCCGGCTTCCACGCCATCGGCGACGCCGCCGTCACCGCCGTGATCGACGGCGTGCGCGCCGCCGCCGAGAAGATCGGCCTCGCCCGCGTCCGCGCCGCCCGCCACCGCGTCGAACACGCCGAGATGGTCACCCCCGAGACCATCGCGGCCTTCGCCGAGCTGGGCCTCACCGCGTCCGTGCAGCCCGCCTTCGACGCGCTGTGGGGCGGCGAGGACGGCATGTACGCCCAGCGGCTCGGCGCCGAGCGCGCCCGCACCCTCAACCCCTTCGCCGCGCTGCTGCGCGCCGGCGTACCCCTCGCCTTCGGCTCCGACAGCCCCGTCACCCCCCTCGACCCGTGGGGCACCGTCCGCGCCGCCGCCTTCCACCGCACCCCGGAGCACCGGATCTCGGTCCGCGCCGCCTTCACGGCGCACACCCGCGGCGGCTGGCGCGCCGCCGGCCGCGACGACGCGGGCGTCCTGGTGCCCGGCGCGCCCGCGGACTACGCCGTGTGGCGCACCGGCGAGCTGGTGGTGCAGGCTCCCGACGACCGCGTGGCCCGCTGGTCCACCGACCCCCGTTCCGGCACCCCCGGCCTGCCCGACCTCAGCCCCGGCCAGGAACTGCCGGTCTGTCTGCGCACCGTCGTCGGCGGCCGGACCGTGTACGTACGGCCGGGCGAGTGATCCACGAGCCGGGCGCCGCGCCGCGAGGGTGGTGCCCCGGAGTCGTCCACCCCGCGCCGCCCCCGCCCTGACCTGCGGGGCACGGGCTCCGGTGCAGGTCGAACGGCTGTTGACAGGCGACCGTCCGGGGCCGGTAGGTTCGGCGGGTCCACCCCAGGACGCCCGACCGGCGACCGTCCGCACTCGCCGAGCGCCGCCGGGTCAGGGAGCCAGGCTCGGTGCCCGCGCCGGCGAAGGAGGTTCCGGCCGGTCGGGGAGGTGTGACCCGGGTGGGGCCCGGGCGTTCAGTAGACAACGGCCCCGGCCGATCCGCAGCCAGCGGGTCCCGGGCCGGCCCGAAGGACACCGGGCCCCCATCCGCCGCACCCGCCGCCCGGGCACCGCACCGGCCGCCCGGCCGGGCCGCTCGCGGAGCGGGGCCACGGGGCAGGACCGCGCCCGAGGTGCCGTACATCGCGACCCGATTGCGGTCGCTTGTCCCCGCTCTTCCCAAATCGCCGCCTGCCGTACGTACGTCCTGTCACGTCGGTGCGGGGCGCGCCGACTATGGTGGTCCCCTGCGTATTGACATGAAGGGGCAGCAGTGAACGACGGCGACGGGACCCTCGAGGCCAAGGCCCAGGGGAGGCAGTTCGGTCCGCTCGGCACAGCCTTGGTGATCATCCCGACCTACAACGAGGCGGAGAACATCAAGAGCATCGTCGGCCGGGTGCGCAAGGCCGTTCCCGAGGCGCACGTTCTCGTGGCCGACGACAACAGCCCGGACGGCACCGGCAAGCTCGCCGACGAGCTGGCCGCCGAGGACGAGCAGGTGCACGTCCTGCACCGCAAGGGCAAGGAGGGTCTGGGCGCCGCCTACCTCGCGGGCTTCCACTGGGGCATGGAGCGCGACTACGGCGTCCTGATCGAGATGGACGCCGACGGCTCCCACCAGCCCGAGGAACTGCCCCGCCTGCTCACCGCGCTCAAGGGCGCCGACCTGGTCCTCGGCTCCCGCTGGGTGCCGGGCGGGCGCGTGGTGAACTGGCCCAAGTCCCGCGAGTTCATCTCCCGCGGCGGCAGCCTCTACTCGCGCCTCGCGCTCGATCTGCCGCTGCGCGACATCACCGGCGGCTACCGCGCCTTCCGCCGCGAGACCCTCCAAGGCCTCGGCCTCGACGAGGTCGCCTCCCAGGGCTACTGCTTCCAGGTCGACCTCGCCCGCCGCGCCGTGAAGGCCGGGTTCCATGTCGTCGAGGTCCCCATCACCTTCGTCGAGCGGGAACTGGGCGACTCCAAGATGAGCCGTGACATCCTCGTCGAGGCCCTGTGGCGGGTCACGGCGTGGGGTGTGGGGGAGCGCGTCGGCAAGATCACCGGCAAGGCGAAGCCGGGCGGCCGGGGCGCCGACGCGGCGGACCGCGCGAAGCCGCAGAGCGAGGTCTGAGGGGCCGGCACGCGGACCGGCGGTGCGCGTGCCGGGGGCCGACCGCCGGGTCCCGCACAGCCGGGGCTGATCAGGCGCTTATCCCGCGCTGAGCCGGGGCCGGGCACACTGGAGGCATGACGACTGGCGTTTCCACCTCTCCGTCCTCCGCACGGCCCCGACGCTCCCGGCTGCGGACCTGGCTGCCGCTGGGACTCGCCGTGTGGGTGGTGCTGGAGATCTGGCTGCTGACCATGGTCGCGGGCGCGACCAACGGCCTCACCGTCTTCCTGCTGCTGGTCGCCGGTTTCGTCCTCGGCTCGGTGATCGTGAAACGGGCGGGCCGGCGGGCGTTCCGGAAACTGAACGAGACGCTGCAACGGGGCGGCTCCCCCTCGGAGGGCAGCAGCGGCAACGGCTTCCTCATGCTCGGCGGCCTGCTGCTGATGATCCCCGGACTGATCTCGGACGCCGTCGGCCTCGTCCTGGTGCTCCCGCCGGTGCAGAAGGCGCTGGGGAAGCGCGCCGAGCGGTCCCTGGACCGCAGGCTGCGGGCCACCTCCGACGGCGGCCTCGGCGACGCCTTCCAGCAGGCCCGTATCCACCACCCGGACGGCAAGATCGTCCAGGGTGAGGTGATCCGCCGCGACGAGCCCGGCGACTCCCCGTCGGACCCGACGGAGCCCCGCCCCCCGCTGACCGGCTGAGCCGCACTCCGAAGACCGCACACGGCTGCGGCACCCTTCGGACAGCGCAACGGCTGCGGGACACAGGACCCACTGTGGCTCGCAGCCGTTGCCCGCTTCTTCAGGTTTCCCGGCTCCCGGGCATGCCGACGACCGCGGGCGCCGCACGTGAAGATCACGTGCGGCGCCCGCGGTCGATATGTCGCGCGGCCGAGCCTCGCGGGGACTAGGCGCTCTTGCGGCTGTCCCGAGGATGAACCGCGAGGTTCATCGCCCCGGAGCGCAGAACGGCCAGGCGCTCCTCGAGGACCTCTTCGAGTTCCTCGCGGGTGCGCCGCTCCATCAGCATGTCCCAATGCGTACGCGCGGGCTTGGCCTTCTTCTCCTCAGGGCCGTCGCCATCCACGAGGAGTGCCTGGGCACCGCAGACCTTGCACTCCCACTCCGGCGGGATCTCCGCCTCGACCGAGAAGGGCATCTCGAAACGGTGCCCCTTCTCGCATGCGTACTCCACGGCCTGGCGCGGGGCCAGGTCGATGCCGCGGTCCGTCTCGTAGCTGGTCACCACGAGGCGCGTGCCGCGAAGAGCTCGCTCACTCATGAATCGTGCCTCCCGGGCTTGTCGCCCACAGGACAGGTGTCGCTGTCGTCGTCATCCGGTCAACGTCCGGTCGGCGGTAAAGATTCCCGATCCGAGGTCCCCGTTCCGGGTCAAGCGTCGCCGTCGTAGCCGCAGCCTTAGTCAACCAGTGCGTACCCACCAGCGCCCGGTTTGTCACGTCTGCTGACAGATGTCACCCGGCGTTTCGTCATCTTTGACGCGCAGTAACGGTACGCCTGGCAGGCCAAACGCGTACACTACAGCCCTTTCGCCCCGAGCGCTAAATCTTCTCGGGAAGCGGATTCCCCGCGTCGCTGATCGCCCTGCGCACCGGCACCCGCGCCAGCAGCACGAACCCCAGCACGAAAAAGGCCACAAGCGAGATGATCGCGTCCCGGTAACTTCCGGTCAGCTGGTAGGTGAGGCCGAACAGCAGCGGCCCGAGCCAGCTCATGCCGCGGTCGCTCACCTCGTACGCCGAGAAGTACTCCGCCTCCTTGCCCGGCGGGACCAGGTGCGAGAAGAGGGAGCGGGACAGGGCCTGGCTGCCGCCGAGGACCAGCCCGATCCCGGCCGCCAGCACGAAGAACCACACCGGTGCCCCGGCCGGCAGGAAGTACCCGGCGCCGAGCGTGAGCGTCCACGCCACCAGCGAACCGAGGATCGTCCGCTTCGCACCGTACGAACGCGCCAGCCGGCCCATCGCGAGCGCGCCCGCCACCGCGAGCACCTGCACCAGCAGCACCGCCCCGATGAGCGTCGACTGGCCGAGCCCCAGTTCCTCCGATCCGTACACCGACGCCTGTGTGATCACCGTCTGGATGCCGTCGTTGTAGACGAGATACGCCAGCAGGAACGCCAGGGTCAGCGGATGCCGGCGCATGTCGCGGACGGTCGCGGCGAGCTGCCGCAGCCCCGGCAGCGCCTCCTCCCGCGCGACGGTCCGCCGGTCGCGCAGCCGGCGCAGCGGCACCAGCGCGAAGGCGCCCCACCACAGACCCGCCGAGGCCAGACAGATCCGTACCGCCGTGCTCTCCGACACGCCGAAGGCATCGTGCCCCAGATACTGGGCGAGGTTCACGATCAGCATCAGTGAGCCGGCGGCGTAGCCGAGGGCCCAGCCTCGGGAGGAGACCGCGTCGCGTTCCTCGGGCGGGGCGATCTGCGGCAGATAGGAGTTGTAGAGCATCATCGCCACGGACTGCGCCGCGTTCGCCACCACCAGCAGCAGCCCGCCGAGGAGATACCGCTCCCCATCGAGGAAGAACATGCCCGTCGTCGCCGCGGCCCCCGTGTACGCGGCCCCCGCCAGCAGGGGCTTCTTGCGTCCGCTGCGGTCGGCGGCGGCACCCACCAGCGGCATCAGCAGTACGGCGACGATCACCGAGAGGGAGACCGAGTACGCGAAGAACGAGCCCGCCCGCACCGGAACGCCCAGCGGGTGCACATAGCCGTCCGCGTCCGCGGCGGCCTTCGCCACGGACGTCAGATAGGGCCCCAGGAACACGGTGAGCACGCTCGTCGAATAGACGGAGCACGCCCAGTCGTAGACGTACCAGCCGCGCTGTTCGCGCCGCCGGTCCGCGGCCTCGCCGGCCGCCGGTGTGCGCACGGTGCCGATGTCCACCCGTGCCCTCGCTTCCCCGCCGCAGGTGCCGTGCCAAGGTGCGGCGGGGCGGCGGGCCGGGCCGTCAGACCCAGACGCCGCGTTCCTCCATGACCTTGCGCAACGTGTCGATGTGATCGGTCATGATGCCATCCACTCCCAGATCCAGGAGCCGGTGCATGCGCTCCGGTTCGTTCACCGTCCACACGTGCACCTTCAGCCCGCGCGCGTGCGCGGTCCGTACGAAGCGGTGGTCGACGACACGGACGCTGCCCTGCGTCTCGGGCACCTGCGCGGCCACGGCCGAGCGGCGCACCGCCGCGGGCAGCCCCCAGGAGCGCAGCCGCAGCCCCAGCACCCCGCGCGTGCCGAACGACGTGGCCAGGCGCGGGCCCGCCAGCCGCTGGGCGCGTACCACGCGGGCCTCGGAGAACGAGCCGAGGCAGATCCGGTCCCAGGCGTCCGCCCGCTCGACCAGCTCCAGGAACGGCAGCAGCGCCGGCTCCGCCTTGACGTCGACGTTCCAGCGCACCTCGGGGAACGTCTCCAGCAGCTCCTCGAACAGCGGCAGCGGTTCACGGCCCGCCACGCGCGCGTGCCGCACCTCCTCCCAGGGCAGCTCCGCGATGGCGCCGGCGCCGTCCGTCACCCGGTCCAGGGTCGCGTCGTGGAAGGCGACCAGCCGGCCGTCGAGGGTGGCGTGCACATCGGTCTCGATGTACCGGTAGCCGGCCTCGACCGCCCGCCGGAACTGCGCCAAGGTGTTCTCCAGACCGTCGGCCGCCCCGCCGCGGTGGGCGAAGGCGATCGGGCCGGGATGGTCGAGGTACGGATGGCGTATCGCGGTGGTCACCGACGCAGTATCGCCCCGTGGGGGGTGTTGCCCGCAACGACCGTGCTGTGCCGCGGGGCCTCCGGCACGTCGAACACCCGCAGGAAGAACTGGGCGAGCGGGCCGATGCTCAGCGCGTACAGCAGCGTGCCCACGCCGATGGTGCCACCGAGGGCGAACCCGGTCACCACCACCGCCACCTCCACGCCCGTACGGATCAGGCGGATCGACCGGCCGGTCCGCCGGTGCAGGCCGGTCATCAGACCGTCCCGCGGACCCGGGCCGAACCGGGCGGCGATGTACAGGCCGGTGGCCGCTCCGTTCAGCACCACACCGGCGACCAGCAGCAGGACCCGCAGAGCGTGGCCGTCGGCGTCCGGGACCAGCGCCAGCGTGCCGTCCATGGCGAGGCCGATGACGAAGACGTTGGAGACCGTGCCGAGCCCCGGCCGCTGCCGCAGAGGGATCCACAGCAGCAGCACCACCGCGCCCACGATGATCGCCACCGTCCCGATGGACAGACCCGTGTGCTCGGCTAGGCCCTGATGCAAGACGTTCCACGGCTCCAGACCGAGGTCGGCGCGGACCAGCAGGGCGGAACTCGCGCCGTACAGCACGAGCCCCGCGTAGAGCTGCACCAGCCGCCGCGCCAGACGGTCGGGCACCGCGAGGCCGGGCAGGGGACGGGACGGGGGACTCGACGCGGAGCGGGACGATGGACGGGTGAGGGGCCGGGACCGGCGACGGGACGGAAAGCGGGACGAGAAACGGGACAAAGCAGCCCCCGGATGGTGGTGGTGGCCTGACGCATGACACTCTGTGGCTTGGGAGGAAACCCGCTCCATGGCCAATTCGGGGAAGGTGGACTGGAAACCATGGCCCAGTGGACTTCTGCGGTGGGTGCCGCGCAGCTCGCCCGGCAGCTCAACGCGCAGCAGGACCGGCCGGCCGGCCCCGGCACCCGTCGCCCGCCCGCCTACCGGGCCCTCGCCGACGGCATCCGCCTGCTCGTGCTGGAGGGCCGCGTGCCCGTCGCCGCCCGGCTCCCCGCCGAACGCGAACTGGCCCTCGCCCTGTCCGTCAGCCGTACGACCGTGGCGGCGGCCTACGAGGCGCTGCGCACCGAGGGGTTCCTGGAGTCGCGGCGCGGCGCCGGCAGCTGGACCGCCGTACCGGCCGGGAACCCGCTGCCCGCCCGGGGGCTGGAGCCCCTGCCGCCCGAGGCGCTCGGCTCCATGATCGACCTGGGCTGTGCCGCACTGCCCGCGCCCGAGCCGTGGCTCACCCGGGCCGTGCAGGGCGCGCTGGAGGAACTCCCGCCGTACGCGCACACGCACGGCGACTACCCGGCCGGGCTGCCCGCCCTGCGCGCCATGATCGCCGAGCGCTACACCGCGCGGGGCATCCCCACCATGCCCGAGCAGATCATGGTCACGACCGGTGCGATGGGCGCGATCGACGCGATCTGCCATCTCTTCGGCGGCCGGGGCGAGCGCATCGCCGTCGAGTCACCGTCGTACGCCAACATCCTCCAGCTCATGCGGGAGGCCGGTGCCCGTCTCGTCCCGGTCGCGATGGCCGACGGGCTGTCCGGCTGGGACCTCGACCGCTGGCGTCAGGTGCTGCGCGAGGCCGCTCCCCGGATCGCGTACGTCGTCGCCGACTTCCACAACCCCACCGGCGCCCTCGCCGACGAGGACCAGCGGAGGCGGCTCGTGGAGATGGCGCGCTCGGCGGGGACCGTGCTGGTCGCCGACGAGACGATGAGCGAACTGTGGCTGGACGACGACGTGGACATGCCGCGACCGGTGTGCGGCTTCGACCCCGCAGGGTCCACGGTGATCACGGTCGGCTCGGCCAGCAAGGCCTTCTGGGCAGGGATGCGCATCGGCTGGGTGCGCGCGGCGCCGGACGTCATCCGCAGCCTGGTCGCGGCGCGGGCCTACGCCGACCTGGGGACGCCGGTGCTGGAGCAGCTCGGCGTGACCTGGCTGTTCGGTACGGGCGGCTGGGAACAGGCCGTTGAGCTGCGGCGCGCTCAGGCCCGGGAGAACCGGGACGCCCTGGTCGCCGCCGTCCGGCGGGAACTGCCGTCCTGGGAGTTCGAGGTGCCGAAGGGCGGGTTGACGCTGTGGGTCCGGGCCGGCGGACTGTCCGGCTCGAGGCTGGCCGAGGCGGGGGAGCGGATCGGTGTCCGCGTGCCGTCCGGGCCGCGCTTCGGCGTGGACGGCGCCTTCGAGGGGTATGTGCGGCTGCCGTTCACCGTGGGGGGCGCGGTGGCGGAGGAGGCGGCGCTCCGGCTGGCCGCCGCCGCGCGGCTCGTGGAGAGCGGCGGGACGGCCGGCGCGGAGGCACCGCGGACGTTCGTGGCGTGAGCCGGGCGGGGCGGTTCCCGCCGGAGGCCGTTGTGGCGGCGGCGCCTGCCGGTCGGCGCGGGGTTCCGGTTCGGCGGTGTCTCCTGACACCGGCTTGATACGGCGGTGCCGCGGCGCGGGGCTGCCCGTTGGGGCCCGGCTCGGGTTTGTTCCGGTCGTGCCCCCGGCTCGGGTTTGTTCCGGTCGCGTCCCCGGCTCGGGTTTGTTCCGGTCGTGCCCCCGGCTCGGGTCTGTTCCGGTCGCGTCCCCGGCTCGGGTCTGTTCCGGTCGTGCCCCAGGCTCGGGCCTGATCCGGTCGCCCCACGGCTCCGGTCTGATGCGGCGGCGCCCCCCGGCTCGGGGCAGCGTCGGCGGCGGCCCCGGCGCCGCCTACGAGGAGGCTTCCGCCGGTGCCGCCTCCGCGGGGGCCGGCACCCTCTCGCCGTCCGCCGGGGTCGTGCGCGGCGGGAGCAGTTCCAGCACCGCCTGCCGGTGGGCCTCGCTCGTCGCGTCGTCGTACGGGTCCGGCGTGGCCGGCACCTGTAGCCGGTGCACGGGCCCGGACCCGAGCCGCGCGTAACCGCGCCCCGGCGGGACCTGGGGCACGGGCGTCGTCTGCGGACGGGCGCCCAGCACCGCTTCGAGCTGCTCGAGGGTGGCCGGTCCCAGCACGACACGCGCGCGCGTGTGCTGCCGAACGGCGTCGCTCAGCGCGTCCGCGTTGTCGAACTGGTCGGCCACCACGACGGTGACGCTCGCCGCGCGACCGTGCCGCAGCGGCACCTGGAGCAGGGCCTGCGGGTCCTTGCGGCCGTCGGCCGCGGCGAGATGGGTGAACGCGGTCGGCCGGTCGACGAGGATCCACAGCGGGCGCCGTGTGTCCTCCGGCGGAGCCTCGCCTTCCTGGCGGGCCCGGTTGGCCGCGATCAGCCGCCGCTCGGTCTCGCCGGCCGCCCACTCCAGGCTCGCCACCGCCCCCGACAGCCCGCACTCGACGGCCAGGACACCGTCCCGGCCGGTCAGGCAGGCGTGGTCGCCGGTGCCGCTGCCGTCCACGACGAGCACGTCGCCGTACTGGAGGGCCTGCAAGGCGAGAGAGCGCAGCAGGGTGGAGGTGCCGCTGCCCGGCTGGCCCATGACCAGCAGATGCGGCTCCGTGGACCGGGCGCCGGTGCGCCAGACGACCGGCGGTACGTCGCGCTGCGCGTCGCCGTAGCCGAGCGGAAGGGTGCGCTGCACCTGGAGGGGGTCGGTGAAGCCGAGGACCGCCTCGCCCGGCGCGGTGACGAACCGCTGGGCGGCGATGTCGGTGGGCAGCGGGGCGAGCACCGTGACGGTCAGTTCGTTGCCCTCCTCGTCCCAGGCGAAGTGGTACTCGCGTCCGCGGCCCGCCTTGGCGGTCAGCAGATGCTCGACACGCGCGCGTGCCTCCGGCTCGCCGTCCGGGAAGTAGGCGGGGTAGCGGATCAGCAGCTGGGCGACACGGCCCGTGTCGTCGAAGTCGTACGACGGGAACGCCTTCTCCCAGTCACCGCCGTGCGCGTACAGCGGGGCGGGGTCCTCCGCGGCGGAGAAGTACGGCACGAGCGCCTCGTAGAGCGTCTTCAGCCGCTGTGTCTGGGACTCGTCGGGTCCCTCGGGGGCGGGCGGGGTGCGGTCCCTGCCCTGCCAGGCCGCCGCCGCCATCAGGGTGATGACGGCGAGCAGCGGGCCGTACGGCACCAACGCCACGACCAGGATCACCGATGCCACCAGGAACAGCAGCGGTCCGCGCTTGTCCTTGGGGGTGTCGGCCCACCTGCGCCGCCCGGCCGAGGCCAGCCGGCGCAGTCCGCGGGAGATCGTGATCAGCGGATGGAGGACGTCGGTGGCGCTGTCGGCCGCCGTCCGGGCCAGCTCCCGGCTCCGGGCGATCTGCGCGCTGCCTGTGCTCAGGATGCGGGGGAGGGGGCGCCGGGCCACGTGACTCTCCTGTGGGTGCGTACGGACGGGAGGAGCGGCGTCAGAACTTGATGCCGCCGAGGAGGCTGGCCAGGCTCTCTCCGCCGGCCTTGATGCTGGGTGCGATGGCCGTGCTCGCGAGATAGAACCCGAACAGGGCCGAGATCATCGCGTGCGACGCCTTCAGTCCGTCCTTGCGGAAGAAGATGAACACGACGATGCCGAGAAGTACGACGCCTGAGATGGACAGGATCATTGGGGCTCTCCTGGTGTTTCGGTGGGGACAGTCACCATGAGTACTTCCAGGATCACAGCATGTATCCATACGATAAAAGGTGCAAATGGGGGAAATCTTTGCGATTTCCCTCTGCTGGCGGAAGCCGAGTACGCCCGCCTGAGCAGCGGTGTTGCGTCGAACGGACCCCCGGGTGATCTTTGCCTGCGGCGGGTCCGCTCATGTGCCCGCCGAGCCAGTACCCTGGCGATTCACCTGAACGGCTGCGATGAGCGATGGAGAGGCGGTCACGCCGATGAGTGAAGCCCCCGACCCCGAGGTCGTGGAGCTGGCGACGAAGATCTTCGACCTCGCCCGGCGCGGCCAGACCGAGGCGCTCGTGGCGTACGTCGACGCGGGCGTCCCGGCCGGTCTCACCAACGACCGGGGCGACTCCCTGGTGATGCTCGCCGCCTACCACGGCCACGCCGGTACGGTCCGCGCCCTCCTGAAGCGCGGCGCCGAGGCCGACCGGCCCAACGACCGGGGCCAGACCCCGCTCGCGGGCGCCGTCTTCAAGGGGGAGACCGAGGTGATCCGGGCCCTCCTGGACGGCGGCGCCGACCCGCACGCCGGCACTCCGTCGGCCGTGGACACAGCACGCATGTTCGGCAAGACGGACCTGCTCGAACTGTTCCGCGCGGAGTGACGAGAACCGCGCTGACCAGGTAGAACAGTGTCGTTGACCACGTAGGACAGCACAGACGGGGGAGGCGGTACGGGGCCGCCGGAAATATCGGTCGCGGTGGGCGGAACCGCCGGGTCATCATGACGTCGTGATTCACGGACGCGACGGCTGGGCAGGTGTTGCCGCACCGCGCGGGCCGTGACAGGTCCGCACGGGCCACAGACGAGAGGCAGAGGAAGATGGCTTACAGCAAGCAGGAAACGGCGGGCGCCCCGACGTGTTGCGGCGCGACCAGGTAGTGCACGGTCCCGGTTGCGTCGACGCTTGATGTGAGGCTGTTTCCCATGTTCGAACCGGTCATAGCGCCCAGCGGCACCCTGCTCGGGCTCCTGCAGAGGGGCCGCGGCGACGGCACGCTCCACGCGCTCACCGCTCCGCGCTCCGAGGCGCTCGCGGCCCTGACCCACTGCGTGACGCGCGATCCCCGCCACGACTGGCAGGTGGAGAACCGCTCCCTCTACTACGCCCGACTCTTCCTCGACCTCAACGGCGAGCTGGACGAGATCGAGGCGCACCTCTTCGATGCCGAGGACGCCTTCGACACCGACGAGTCCCGCACCGGGCTCGCCCTGGCCGTCCTCGGCCACCTGGCCTCCTACGGCCGCCGCGACGCCCTGGAGCTGCTGCGCCGGTACGCGGCCACCGGCTCCAACTGGACCTGGGCCCTGGACGAACTGGCCCTGCGCGACGACGACGCCGGGCTGCGCGCCCTCGCCGCACCCGTCCTCGCCCGGTTCGCCGACGACGCAGAAGGCCGGGCCGAACTGGCCGCGGTCGTCCGCGACGCCTTCGAACCACGGCCCTGGCGCCTGTGGGCGGAGGACCCGCGCGACTACATCTCGGCACGCGTGCGTGCCGCCCACGAGACAGGCTGCTTCGACCGCTGGCAGCGCCAGATGCGGCCGTCAGGGCCGCGCCCCGGCTGGAGCGTGCGGGCCGTCTTCGACTGGGCCCAGCAGGGCCTGGACCGCGGCGCCGCCCTGCACGTGCCCGCCGCCCGCTGCCTCGCGGCCGTCGCCGGCCCCGAGGACCGGCCCGAGATCCTCAGAGCCGCCAGGCAGGGCGGCGACGGAGCCCGCTGCACCGCGCTGCGCTACCTCGCCGACGGCGACGATCCCGACACGCTCGATCTGATCGAGGGCGCCGTCGACGACGGAACGGCCGTCGTCGTGGAGGCCGCCGCCGACGCCTTCGAACGCATGCGCAGCGACGCGGCCGTGGAGCGGGCCCGCCGCTGGGCCGGCCGCCCCGACCTCCTCGGCGCCGCCGCCGGACGCGTGCTCGCCTGCCGCGGCGGCACCCAGGACAAGGACCTCGTCCTCGGCGCCCTGCGCGAGGCCGTCCGCGGCGACGGCTGCGACGCACCCACCCTCGCGACCCTCGTCGACGGCGCCGGACGCCTCGGCATCGCCTGCGCCGCCCCCGTCCTGCGGCACGTCTACCGCGAGACCGCCTCCTCCCATCTGCGCGGTCGCTGCGCCAGCGCCCTCGCCGCCACCGACACCTCGTTCGCCACGGGCTTCGCCGTCGAATGCCTGTGGGACTGCGAGGAGACCACACGGGAACTCGCCGCCCGGCACGCCGAGACCGGCGACGCCCGCGTCGTGGAACGCCTGCGCCGCCTCGCCGCCGACCCCGCCGAGGAGGCCGAGGTCCAGACGGCCGTACGCAGCCGGATCGGAACGGACCCCGCCCCGATGTGAGCACGTTCGGCCCCGGTGGCGTGTCCGGCGCCGGGCCACCGTAGGGGGGTGACCCGGCGCCGGGGCTTGGAAGTACGAGGCCGGGGGGCTCCGGAGCGCGGAGCACGGCGCCGGGGGCCCTCAGCGGTGCCGTACCACCACGAACCGCACCGGAGTGCCCGGCAGGGCCTGGGCCGCGGGCGCCAGGTCGGCGGGGCGGATCACCCCGACGACCGGGTAGCCGCCTGTGGTCGGGTGGTCGGCGAGGAACACGACCGGTCTGCCGTCCGGCGGCACCTGCACCGCGCCCAGCACCACGCCCTCGCTGGGCAGCTCACCCGTGCGGGCCCGCTCCAGCGCGGGCCCCTCCGTGCGCAGGCCGATCCGGTTGCTCGCGGGCGAGACGCGGTACACGCGCGTGCCGAGCGTTCGCAGGGCCTCCGCGGTGAACCAGTCGTCGCGCGGGCCGAGCGTCACCCTGAGCACCAGCTCCGTCGGCGGGCCCGGCTGCGGGGCCACGTCCACGCGCGCGTGCTGCCCCGCCACGGGCCGCCCCAGCGGCAGCACCGTGCCGTCCGTGAGCGGCGCCGGTCCGAGCCCGGAGAGCAGATCGGTGGATCGGCTCCCGAGAACCGGCTCGACGGCCACGCCTCCCAGGACGGCGACATAGCTGCGTACGCCCCCGACGGCCGCCCCGGCCTCCAGGACGGCCCCGGCGGGCACCCGTACCGGCGCGCCCCAGGCGACCGGCCCGCCGTTCACCGTGACCGGGCAGGGCGCGCCCGTCACCGCCGCGACGACAGCGGACCGCGGGCGCACGGCACACCCGTCCAGGGTGGTCTCCAGAACCGCCGCACCGGCCGGATTGCCGACCAGCCGGTTGGCGAGCGCCGCCGCCGGAGCGTCCAGCGCCCCCGAGCGGGGCACACCGAGGTGCGCGTACCCCGGACGGCCCCCGTCCTGCACAGTGGTCAGCGCCCCGGCTCGTACGACGGCGAGCGCGCGGTCCGTCATACGGCGCCTCCCGGGCCTGCCGGCACGGCGGCATCCCCCGCGCCGACCGGCACGAACCGCACGCGGGTGCCCGGGGTCAGCAGAGCGGCCGGCACACGCGTGTGGTCGAACAGCACGGTGTCGGTCGTACCGATCAGCTGCCAGCCCCCGGGCGACGACCGCGGATACACGCCCGTGTACGGCCCCGCCAGGGCCACCGCCCCCGCCGGGACGGCGGTGCGCGGCGTGGCCCGGCGCGGCACCTCGTACCGGGCCGGCAGACCGGTGAGATAGCCGAAGCCGGGCGCGAAGCCGCAGAAGGCGACGCGGAACTCGGCCGCCGCGTGGATGCGCGGCACCTCCGCCTCCCCGACCCCCCAGTGCGCGGCGACCTCCGCCAGGTCGGGGCCGTCGTAGCGGACCGGGATCTCCACCGCCTGACGGGACGGCGGGGGAGCGGGCGGCAGCTCGGCCGAGGTCAGCTCCGCCGCCAGCCGCGCGGGGTCGGACAGCCCGTCGAGCAGGACCGTACGGGCCGCCGGGACGATCTCCGTGACCCTGAGCAGGCCCTCGGCGCGGCGGCGCTTCAGCTCCGCGTGCAGGGCCTGAGCCTCCTCGCCCGAGGCCACCTCGACCAGCAGGGCGTCGTCTCCGACGCGCAGCACCCTCATGCGAAGGCCTCCACCGTGACACCCGACGCCTCCAGCCGCTCGCGCACCCGGCGGGCCAGGTCGACGGCGCCGGGCGTGTCGCCGTGCAGGCACAGGGAACGCGCGCGTACCTCGACCGTCGTACCCGCGTACGAGGTGACGGTGCCGCAGCGGGCGAGGCGCAGCGAACGCTCCACCACCGCGTCCGGGTCGGTGACCACGGCACCGTCCCGGCCGCGCGGCACGAGGGTGCCCTCGTCGCTGTAGGCGCGGTCCGCGAACGCCTCCGCGACGACCGGCAGCCCGGCCTTCCCGGCCAGCTCCAGCAGCCGTGAGCCGGGCAGCCCGAGCACCGGCAGTGTCGCGCCGGCGAGCAGCACCCCGTCCACGACGGCACCGGCCTGGTCCTCGTCGTGCACGACCCGGTTGTACAGCGCGCCGTGCGGCTTCACATACGCCACCCGTGCGCCCGCCGCGCGGGCGAACACCTCCAACGCGCCGATCTGATAGGCCACTTCGGCCGTGAGCTCGGCGGGCGGCACCTCCATCGCCCGCCGCCCGAACCCGGCCAGGTCCCGGTAGGAGACCTGCGCGCCGATCCGTACGCCCCGCTCGGCCGCCAGCTCGCACACCCGGCGCATGGTGACCGCGTCCCCGGCGTGGAAGCCGCAGGCCACGTTGGCGCTGGTGACGACGGACAGCAGCCGTTCGTCATCGGTCAGCTGCCAGCGGCCGAAGCCCTCGCCGAGGTCGGCGTTGAGATCGATGGAGGTCATGGTCTTCTTTCCGGATCGTTCAGGCCACGCGGTACTGCTCGTCGCGGGCGTCGGTGAGGAACATCTGTCCCGGTGCGTGCGTCAGGGCGAAGGGCGGGCGGGAGGCCGCCAGCGCCGCCTGCGGGGTCACACCGCAGGCCCAGAACACCGGGATGTCGTCCGGCTCGGTGTCCACCGGGTCGCCGAAGTCGGGGCGGCCGAGGTCGTCGATGCCGAGCCCCGCGGGATCGCCGCAGTGTACGGGGCCGCCGTGCACCGCCGGCAGCAGACCGGTCTCCCGGCTCGCCGCGGCCAGGTGCCGCGGCGGCACCGGACGCATCGACACCACCATCGGACCGTGCAGCCGCCCCGCCGGCCGGCATGGTCTGCCGGGTCGTGTACATCGGCACGTTGCGGCCCTGCTCGACGTGGCGCAGCGGCACACCGGCCTCGGTCGGCGCCCACTCGAAGGTGAAGCTGCTGCCGATCAGCAACGTCACCAGATCGTCCCGCCAGTACGCCCGCACATCGGTCGGCTCGTCGACCGGGACGCCGTTCTCCCACACCCGGTAGCGGGGCACATCGGTGCGCAGGTCGGCGCCGTCGGCGAGGACCGTCGTCCACGACCCGGCGTCCGTGACGTCGAGCACCGGGCAGGGCTCGGGGTTGCGGACGCAGAACAGGAGCATGTCGTACGCCCATTCCGCGGGCACGGAGACGATGTCCACCTGGGTGTGTCCCGCGACGACGCCAGAGGCGGGGCCGCTGAGCCCGTCCCGGAAGCGGGCACGGGCCTGCGCGGCGCTCCACGCGTGCGCGTGCGGGTGCGTGAGGGCGACGGGCCGGTCGGCGGGGCCGACGGCCCGGGCGATGCGCTCGTCGGTGCCGGTGCCGGTGCCGGTGCCGGTGCCGGTGCCGATGCCGGTGCCGGTGCCTGTGCCGGAGCCTGTGCCGGAGGCCAGGGCCACGGAGGTGTCCCGGAGGTTCACAGCAGCTCCTTCCCGCGCGTCTCCGGCAGCCCCAGCAACGCCAGGGCGGCGACGCCGTAGCCGATCGCGCCGAACACCAGAGCGCCGCCCACGCCCCAGCTGTCGGCGAGGAAACCGACCGTGGTGGGGAACACGGCGCCCATGGCACGGCCCGTGTTGTACGTGAAGCCCTGACCGGTGCCGCGTACCGCTGTCGGGTACAGCTCGCTCAGATACGACCCGAAGCCGCTGAAGACGGCCGACATGCAGAACCCGAGCGGGAAACCGAGCACCAGCACGAGCGTGTTCGCACCGGCGGGGATGTGCGCGTACACGGCGACGCAGATCGCCGACAGCAGCGCGAACAGCCAGATGTTGCGGCGGCGGCCCAGCCGGTCGGTGAGGTGACCGCCGGTCAGGTAGCCGAAAAAGGCACCGGAGATGAGGAAGGCGAGATAGCCGCCGGTGCCCACGACCGACAGTCCGCGCTGCGACTTCAGGTATGTCGGCACCCAGGTGGCGAGCGTGTAGTAGCCGCCCTGCACGCCGGTCGAGAGCAGACAGGCGAAGACGGTCGTGCGCAGCAGGCCCGGCTTGAAGACAGCCGTGAACGAGCCTCTGTCCGCGCTCCGTTCACGGACGGCCGCGGCCTCCGGCGCGTCGTGCACGCTGCGGCGCACCCACACCACGAGCAGCGCGGGCAGCGCTCCCGTCCAGAACATCACCCGCCACGCCAGGTCGTCGCCGACGAACGAGAACACCAGCGTGTACACGATCACGGCCAGCGCCCAGCCGACCGCCCAGGAGCTCTGCACCGCGCCGAGGGTGCGGCCCCGGTGCCGGGTGGTCGCGTACTCGGCGACCAGGATCGCGCCGACCGCCCACTCACCGCCGAAGCCGAGACCCTGCAGTGCCCGGAAGGCCAGCAGCGTCTCGTAGTTCGGCGCGAAACCGCACGCGACGGTGAAGACGGCGTAGGTGATCACGGTGATCATCAGGGCCCGCACCCGGCCGACCCGGTCGGCCAGCACTCCCGCGAGCGCGCCGCCGACGGCGGAGACCACGAGGGTGACGGTGGTGAACAGGCCGGTCCGGCCGCTGTCCAGGCCGAAGTACGCCGCCAGCGCGACCATGCCGAGCGGCAGCGTGAAGTAGTCGTACGCGTCCAGGGCATAGCCGCCGAACGCTCCGGCGAAAGCGCGCCGGCCGCGCGGGCCGAGGGCGCGCAGCCAGCCGAACGCGCCGTCGTCGGCGGCGCGTGCACTCCTGGCCGGGCGGGTGTCGGTGGGAAGGGCCTGCGGTGGAGGGGTCGTGCTCATGGGCACCTCGCAGTGGGATGACGGAGGGTGCGACAGAAGAGCGTGCCCAGCACCGTAGAGGATCGTTCAACGATCCTTCAATACCCGTGTTGTTTCGTTCTGGTGTCTGCGGTTGAATTCCGGGCATGGCAGAGCAGCTGGCGTCACTGGCCGACGACCGGGCCCTCCTGGGCCGCACCAGCACGGCCGAACGGGTCTCCGACATCCTCCGCAGCCGGATCGCCGACGGCTTCTTCCCACCCGGCACCCGCCTGTCCGAAGACAGCATCGGCGGCGCGCTCGGTGTGTCGCGCAACACACTTCGCGAGGCGTTCCGGCTCCTCACACATGAACGACTGCTCGTCCACGAACTCAACCGGGGCGTCTTCGTCCGGGTCCTGACCGTCGAGGACGTCGAGGACATCTACCGCACGCGCGCGTTGGTCGAGTGCGCCGTCGTCCGCAGCCTCGGCGAACCGCCGTACGCCCTCGACGGACTCGCCGACGCCGTCGCCGACGGCGAACGGGCCACCGCCGAGAACGACTGGAAGGCGCTGGGCACCGCCAACATCCACTTCCATCGCGAACTGGTCGCCCTCGCCGGCAGCGAACGCACCGACGAGGTGATGCGCAGCGTCTTCGCCGAGCTGCGCCTCGCGTTCCACGTCGTGGACGACCCGCGCCGGCTCCATGAGCCGTACCTGGCTCGCAATCGCGAGATACTCCAGGCCCTGCGGGAGGGGGACCGGGACCGGGCGGAACGGCTCCTCGCCGTGTATCTCGACGACTCGCTGGAGCGGATGGTCGAGGTCTACCGGCGGCGCGTGGGGGACGACGGCGCGTCGGCGGGCTGAGCGCGGCGTGTGCGGCGAGGGGTGCGGGCGTTCGGGGCCTGGGGTGTGGGCGGGGGGGAGGGCG
>NZ_JALLGL010000039.1 GCF_023072675.1 Streptomyces sp. XM83C | reverse complement strand
CGCCCGTGCAGGCTGCCCCGCCCGGCCGTAGGGGTCTTTCGGGCGGGGCAGCCTGCACGGGCGGGCGTCAGGCCGGGGCGGAACTCGTCCAGGTTGACACGGGCGCCGAGCGACCGGGCCTCGGCGTGGTTGCTGATCGCCATCAGGCGCTTCCGGTCGCCGCCGGCCAGTGCGATGGGAGCGCGCGGTCCGCGCCCGGGACGGTGGATCGGGCCGGGAACCGGAGGCGCTCCTCGACCGGGCCGCGGAGGAGCTGCACTCCATGCGGTGGTGGTCGCCGGGCACGGGTCCGTGGGGTGCGGCGGTGGCCGCCGGGCGCGGGCCCCGCGGTTTGCGGTGGTCCCGCCGGCGTGTCCGGGACGGGGGAGGCCGTCGCGGTGCGCGGTTCTGCGGTCGCGGCGCGTCGCCGGTTCCCGGTGGTGGGCTGCCCGGCTCTGCGGCGGGCGGGTGTTTCACGGATGCTGGAAGGAGGAGAACGACGACCCGGCGATACGGCTCGTGATCGTCACCGGCTTCCGAAGGGACCGGAACCATGAGCACACACGCTCCGTCCCCCGAGCCCCCGACCGGCCCGACGGGACCGCACCGGTATCCCGCCCGGCTGACGGCCCGCCTCGACAAGCCGCTGTCGCGCTGGCTCTGGCTGGTCAAATGGCTGCTCGCTCTCCCCCACTACATCGTCCTGGTGTTCCTGTGGGTGGCGTTCGTGGTGGTGGGTGTGGTGGCCTTCTTCGCGATCCTCTTCACCGGCCGCTATCCACGGCCCCTGTTCGACTTCACGACCGGTGTGCTGCGCTGGCACTGGCGCGTGGCCTACTACGCGTGCGCCGCTCTGGGAACCGACCGTTATCCGCCGTTCACCCTCGCCGACGTCCCCGACTATCCGACCCGCTGGGAGGTGGAGTATCCGCAGCGCCTGTCGCGGGGGCTCGTCCTGGTGAAATGGTGGCTGCTGGCGCTGCCGCACTACCTGATCCTCGGGTTCTTCGTGGGCGGCGCCTACCGGTACTGGTACTCGGGCGGCCTCATCGCGATGCTCACGCTGTTCGCCGGTGTCGCCCTGCTCTTCACCCGGGTCTACCCGAGGGGTCTGTTCGATCTGCTGCTCGGTCTGAACCGCTGGGCTCTGCGCGTGGCCGCCTACACGGCCCTGCTCACCGACGCGTACCCGCCGTTCCGGCTCGATCAGGGCGGGAACGAGCCGGACGCGGTGCCCTGACCGCCCCGGTCCGGAAACCCGGCCGGCGTCATCCTTTCTCCTGCACCGGTACCGGCGGCAGACCCCGTTCGGCGGGGCCCGGTCCGTGAGTTCTCGTACGAGTGCCGTCCTGGCGCGCGTGTACGCGCCGGCGCCCACGCCGGCTGCGGCGAGGGCGTATGTGGGCTGTTCGCAGCGGGCCGCGTCGTCGGGGTGGGCGCGCAGACGGTCCCGCAGGAGCCGCTGGTCGCGGATCGGCCGGCTGTCCCGGCCCACCGTGTGCAATGTGCAGGATGTGGCTGCGGACACCGTCGGCCTCGCGGATGTACAGCAGCCGGTCGGTCGTGCCGTTGTGGGGGGTGGAAGCCCAGCCGGGCGAGTGCCGCCCGGTGAGATGCGACGTCCGCCGGGTCATGGACGGCGGTCATCAGGTCGATGACCGGTTTCGCCGCCCGTCCCTGGACGGCTGTCGAGCCGATGTGCTCGGCCTGCGTGAGCAGCTCGGGTGCCGCCGCCCGGAGTGCCGCGACGGCGGTCGCGGCCTGCCGGGGCCGGCACGCGGCGTGGTCCCCCGCCTGGATGCCGCTCCGCTCCCTCGACACGCTCACCGTCGTGGCCGGCGCCCGCTGTGCTGTCCGGCGCGCCTCACCGATGCCGGTGGGGGGTCCTGTCGGGACCAGGACGACCAGGGCCCTGCCTGCCGAGCAGGCCGACGCCGAGACTCGGGGGTGCGGCTCCCGCGTACGGCGTGCGGAGCCCTGTTCGCCGCGCCGCGCGGGTCGGTGCCCGGCGGCGCACCGGTCGTCCGAAG
This sequence comes from Streptomyces sp. XM83C, assembly GCF_023072675.1. Taxonomy (GTDB): domain Bacteria; phylum Actinomycetota; class Actinomycetes; order Streptomycetales; family Streptomycetaceae; genus Streptomyces; species Streptomyces thermocoprophilus. Next base: position 29,791 of record NZ_JALLGL010000039.1, on the reverse strand, counting down.
GGAAAGCTCGTGAAACTCTCCGACCGCACCGTCCTCGTCGTCGGCGGCACCTCGGGCATCGGCCGGGAGCTGGCCCGGCGGTTCGCCGCCGCGGGCAGCACCGTGGTCGTGGGCGGGCGCAGCGAGGCCGCGCTCGCCCGCCTCGGCGAGGAAGGATTCGGGACCGTCCGTGTCGATGTCACCGACGACGCCTCCGTCGCGTCCGCCCGTGATGTCGTCCTCGACCGTTACCCGGAGCTGGACACCGTGGTGACCATGGCGGGCGTCATGCTCGTGGAGGATCTGCGCGATCCCGCGCACTTCGAGGCGACGCGTACGACGGTGGAGACCAATCTGCTCGGCACGGTACGCGTCGTCGACGCCTTCACCCCGCACCTGGTCGGGCGGGGCGCGGGTGCGTTCGTCACCGTGACCTCCGGTATCGCCTTCCTGCCGTACCCGCCCATGCCCTCGTACGCCGCGTCGAAGGCCGCGGTGCACGCCTACTCCGAGGCGTTGCGCGCGCAGCTCGACGGCACCGGTGTGGAGGTCGCCGAGCTGGTCCCGCCGGCTGTCGCGACCGCCGGGCAGGAGAAGGTGAACCCGAACGCGCTGCCGCTGGACGAGTTCGCCGACGAGGTGATGGATCTGCTCGCGCAGGAGCCCACGCCCCGCGAGATCCTCGTCGAAGGTGTCCTCATGCACCGCTGGGCGGAGCGTGACGGCACCTACGACGCGCTCGTCGCCCAGCGCTCGCAGGCCCTGGCCGCGCTGCCCGGCCGTCGGCGGTGAGGCGCCCCCGGTGCTCCGGGGACGCCTCGGTCTCCCCTGGGTTTCCTACGCGGCGCGCTTCGCCTGCGGCTTGCTGCGGGGACCGCGGCGCGGGGTGCCGTCGGCGCGGCCGGCGCGGTCCTGGCCCGAGGCGCTCTGGGCGCCCGTGCCGCGGGGAGTGGTGCCTCGTGCCGTGCCGTTCTGTGCGGTCGTGCCCCGGGGCCGGCCGCCCCGCCCGCCCCGGCTGCGGCGGCGGACCGGTGCGGAGGCGGTCCGGCGGGGGCTCTGTGCTTCCGGCACCGTGATCACCACGGGGACGCCGGACGGTGTGCGGGCGCCGGTGATGCGGCTGAGTTCCTCGTCTCCCGGCCGTACCTCGGTGACGCGCGGGGTGACGCCGGCCTGCGCCATGAGCCGGCCGACCTCGCGCCGCTGGTCGCGGGTGACCAGGGTGATCACGCTGCCGGACTCGCCGGCGCGTGCCGTGCGTCCGCCGCGGTGCAGGTAGTCCTTGGGGTCGCCGGGCGGGTCGACGTTGACGACGAGTCCGAGGTCGTCGACGTGGATGCCTCGGGCGGCGACGTTCGTGGCGACGAGCACGGTGACGTGGCCGTCCTTGAACTGGGTGAGGGTGCGGGTGCGCTGCGGCTGGGACTTGCCGCCGTGCAGGCCCGCCGCCCGCACGCCGTTGTTCAGCAGGTGCTTGGTGAGGCGGTCCACGGCGTGCTTGGTGTCGAGGAACATGATGACCCGGCCGTCGCGGGCGGCGATCTCCGTCGCCGTGCGGCGTTTGTCGGTGTCGTCGATGTGGAGGACATGGTGCTCCATGGTGGTCACCGCGCCCGCGGACGGGTCGACGGAGTGGACCACGGGGTCGCTGAGGTAGCGCCGTACGAGCTGGTCGACGTTGCGGTCGAGGGTGGCGGAGAACAGCAGGCGCTGCCCGTCCGGCCGTACCTGGTCGAGCAGGCGGGTGACCTGGGGCAGGAAGCCCATGTCGGTCATCTGGTCGGCCTCGTCCAGGACGGTGATGCCGACCTCGTCGAGCGTGCAGTCGCCGCGGTCGACGAGGTCCTTCAGGCGTCCCGGCGTCGCGACGACGACCTCGGCGCCGGCGCGCAGGGCACCGGCCTGCTTGTTGATCGACAGCCCGCCGACGACGGTGGCCAGCCGCAGCCGCACGGAGCGGGCGTACGGGGTCAGCGCGTCGGTGACCTGTCCGGCCAGTTCGCGGGTGGGGACGAGGACGAGGGCGAGCGGCTTGCGCGGTTCGGCGCGGCGGCCGGCGGTGCGGGCCAGGACGGGCAGGCCGAAGGCGAGGGTCTTGCCGGAGCCGGTGCGGCCCCGGCCGAGGACGTCACGGCCCGCGAGGGAGTTCGGCAGGGTGGCGCCCTGGATGGGGAACGGCACCGTCACGCCTTCCTGACGGAGGGCGGTGAGCATCTCGCGGGGCAGGTCCAGCTCCTCGAAGGCGCTGACCGCGGGGAGTGCGGGCGTGGTCGTGGCGGGGAGGGCGAACTCGCCTGTCGACGCCGTACCGCGGCCGGTGGTGTTCTTGGAGCGGCGGCGGCCCTTCGGGGCGCCCTTGCCGGTGGAGCGGGTGCGGGGCGTTCGGTCGTTCGCGCGTGCTTGTGTCACGGGGAACCTTCCTTGATGTGGCACGTATCAAGGAATGTCCGCCGCTGTGGTGCGCGGGGAATTGCAAGAACGAGCCGGGTTGAGGGTCGCGGTGGGGCGGTTTCGCCCAAGGGGGGGGCGCGACCGGTGAAGAGCAGCTGCCGGAGTGTGCACCTCTCCGTGTGATCCGTGGGAGATCGGCTGCGGGGCAGACGCGGTGCGGCACAGGACGGTCCGGCCGTTCCTGCGGGTCGATGAGGGCGCGACTGCAACAGAGATCGACACTAGCACGGTGTACGGCGGGGCGGGGAGGGAGATACGTCACCGCCGGTGGCGGAATGCATCCGGAGGGCGGTGCGGCTCCCGGGCCCGCCGGGTGCCTCACACCCGCCCGCGCCGGGCCCGAATCCCCGCTCCTGTCCGCCGATCGCCCTGCGCCCGCGGAGCCGCCGTCGCCCTCGGGGCGGCCCCGGCCGCCCGGTCGTGGCCGGCGCCCTGCCCACGTCCGCACTGGTCGCGCCGAGGGCGGACGGTCCGGTCGTCCCCCCGCCCGTGACGGCGTCGAGGGGGCCGGCGTCCCGGTCATCCGACCCTTGCCACACCCGCGTAGATGCCACTGTCCTCCGGCGGCGGGGCCGGTTCGGTGCGGAACCATTCCGGTGCCGTGACCAGGCCCGGTTCGACCAGGTCGAGGCCGTCGAAGAAGCGGGCGACCTCGGCTCGGGTGCGGAAGCCGAGCCGGATGCCGGCCCGGGCGTACTCCTCGGTGACCTGCCGTGCCAGGTCGGAATGGAGGTCGGACGCGGCGTGCGACAGCACGAGGTGACTGCCGGGCGCCAGCGCGGAGACGAGTTCTCCCACGATGTCGCGCGGGTTCTGGTCGTCGGGGAGGAAGTGCAGCAGCGCGATCAGCGACAGGGCGACGGGGCGTTCGAAGTCGAGGACCTCGCGTGCGTGGCGGAGGATGGCGGCGGGGTCGCGCCCGTCCGCCTGGAGATAGTCGGTGGTGCCCTCGGGCGTGCTGACGAGGAGCGCCTCGGCGTGGCGCAGCACGATCGGGTCGTTGTCGACGTACACGATCCGCGCCGCCGGGAGGACACGCTGGACGATCTGGTGGAGGTTCGGCTCGGTGGGGATGCCCGTGCCGATGTCGAGGAACTGGTCGATGCCCTGCCGGGCGAGCCAGTCGGCGGCGCGGTGCATGAACGCGCGGTTCTGCCGGGCCGCGTCCCTCGCCTGGCGGGGCAGCTTCCGTCCGACGGCCTCGTCGACCGGGTAGTTGTCCTTGCCGCCCAGCAGCCAGTCGTAGACCCGGGCCGGCTGCGCGGTGCCGGTGTCGGCCCGTTGGGGTGTGGAGGGTGTGCCCGTCGGCATGACGTGTCCGTCCTCGAAGATGGCGGGATGGCTTGCGAGCACGGAGTCTGGCACACCCGACTCGCCTGCGGACAGCGGAGGTTGACGGTCGGTCACGGCGCGGGCGGGGCCGTGGTGTCGCGCAGGACCAGCCGGGCGGGGAGCGGGGTGGTGCCGCGTTCGGGTCCCTCCTGGCGCATCCTGCGCAGCACCGCCTCCACACAGAGCCGCCCCACCTCCGCGATCACGGTGACCGGCGAGGACACGGAGGTCCTGGCCCGTTGCCGCACCGGCGCGCAGTGCGGCCGGCCCGCCGTGACCCGGCGCGCTGTCGGCGGGGGTTCGGCGTACGTCTCGACGCGGCTCGGTGTGGAGGGGCTCGCCGCGCTGCTGCCGCGGCTGCTGGAGCCGGCCGGCGTCGGGAGCGAACTGCCCGCCGTGGCGCGGGGGGCGGTGGAGCCGGTGGTGCGGCGCGGGCCCGGGGGACGGTTCGTGTTCCTGGTGAACCGCACCGAGCAGGCCGTCCCCGTGCCGGGGGTCACCGGTGCCGTGGTGGTGCCGGGGCCGACGTCCGCCGCTCGTGCGGCGGAGCTGCCCTGCGTGACCGTACGGCCCGATCAGGTCACCCTGGGCCTTTCCGCGTGGCCGCGTCGCGCGGAACGCGACCGTGACGCCCGTGGTGACAGGCGCCGACGGCAGGCCGGTGCGGCACGGGGCGGTCCCCATCAGCGGCCGGACGGCTGTGTTCACGGTGCCTGCCGAGTCGGTGACGTGTTCGAGGTCGCGGGTGTCTCCGGGGTGGCTGCGGACGCGGCGCTGCTGCGCAAGGGCCATACGCACACGCTGACCGGGGTGCCGAGCGGCAAGGCGCTCACCCTGGCGGGCGACGGCGCCGGCCTGGGCATCGGCACGGGTGACGGCTCGGCGGCCCAGCAGTGGCGGCTGACGGCGGTGCGCGGGGACGACGGGTCGCGCCGGCGCTACGGGTTCACCAACGGGGAGCGGCGTCTGACGGTACGGGACGACGTAGCGGTGGCCGTGCCCCGCGCGGGCGGGCCGGACACGGCCGCCGAGCGGATCGCGTCGAGCACCGGCGACGGTATTGGACGCCGGTCGACGCGGCCACGGGGCGTCTGCCGGAGGTGGGCGGGCAGGCCACGCACGACGGCGCTGTCGTCACCACGTGGCCGCCCGACTCGGGCGCCGACCAGCGCCGGCGGATCACGGACGTGACCGGCGGCTGATCCTGCCCCCTCCCCTGCCCGTGCGCCGGCGGCCCGGCCCGGTGCCGGACCGCTGGTCGCGGGCGGGGTGTCGCTCCGTCAAGAACATGCGGTAGTTGCGGTGTAAACAGACCTCCCTGGCGGGAATCGTTTGTCATGAACCTGCGGTCCGATGGTCGGGTCGCAGTCTCATGGAGGTGTGGGATGCACCGAAGACTCGCTGCCGCGCTCGCCACTCCGGCCCTCGCCCTCGTCGGCGTCCTCGGCACGGCCACAGCGGCCGACGCGGTACCCGCCGACAAGGCACAGGTGCTGGCCAGTTGGACCCAGACCAGCGCGTCGAGCTACAGCCAGTGGCTCGCCGCCCGGAACAACCAGTCGGCCTGGGCGGCCTACCAGTTCGACTGGTCGACGGACTACTGTTCCTCGTCCCCCGACAACCCGTTCGGCTTCCCGTTCTCGACCGCTTGCGCACGTCACGACTTCGGCTACCGCAACTACAAGGCCGCCGGCACTTTCTCCGCCAACAAGTCCCGCATCGACAGCGCCTTCTACGAGGACCTCAAGCGTGTGTGCAACAACTACAGCGGTGCCACCAAGACCGCGTGCAACAGCACCGCGTGGACGTACTACCAAGCGGTGAAGGCCTTCGGCTGAAAGGGGTCGGCCGGTTCGCGGGGCTCGCCGTCTCGGCCGGTTCGACGCGGCCGGTTCGCGGGGAGCGCCGCTCCGGCCGGTTCGACGCGGCCGGTTCGCGGGGCTTGCCGCTCCGGCCGGTTCGGTGCGTCGGCCGTGCCCGGCGTCGAGGGTTCGGGCAGATCTGTACGGCGCGTGTGAGGGGACGGCCCGTCGGCGGTGCAGTACGTGCCGGCGGACGGCGGCGAGGCCCTGGTCCTCGCCTTCGGCGGCACCCCCCGGTACGGCACGCCGCCCGCTCCGTCTGCGCGGCCTGCCGCCCGGCGTGCGCTGCCGGGACACGGGGACGGGCGCGGTGCATCACTCCACGGTCCTCACCGAGTACGCCCTCGACCCGGAGCTGCCGGGCGGCGACTGGTCGAGCGTGCTGATCCCTCTGGAGCGGGTGGACTGACGGGCGGCCGGGGCGGCCCGGCGGCGCCCGCGCGCGATACGGTGCCCCCTGCTTTCCAGCAGGCCGAAAGGATCAGTCTTGGCTCCCGTCACCGCGGATGATGTCGCCCACGCCGTCCGGCTCGCCCTGGACGCCCTGCGGGAGGTGCCCGCGGACCGGTGGGGCGACAGGGCCGGTTCGCTGGAGTGGGACCGCTGGGAGACCGTCGAGCATCTCGCCAACGATCTCCTGTACTACTCGGTGCAGTTGGGGCCGCAGTCCCCGCCGCTGGACACGCATGTGCCGTTCGCGTTGCACCGGAAGCGGCCCGACGGCCCCATGGTCTTCGTCTTCGCGGAGCGCGGCGCCGGCCCGGCGGGGCTGTTGCAGGTGCTGGAGGCCTGCTGCGCGCTGCTGGTCGCCATGGTGCGCACGACGTCGCCGCGGGTCCGCGCCCACCACGCCTCTGGCGTCTCGGACCCGGAGGGCTTCGCGGCGATGGGCGTGGTGGAGACCCTGGTGCACACGCACGACGTGGCGGAAGGCCTCGGCCTCGACTGGACCCCGCCGTCCGGCCTCTGCTCACGCGCGCTCACCCGTCTGTTCCCGGACGTCCCGGACGACACCGACCCGTGGCGGACCCTGCTGTGGGCGACGGGCCGCGCCGAACTGCCGGGGCGGCCCCGCCGTGCGGCGTGGCGCTGGGCCGGCGCACCGCGGGGGTAGGGGCCTGCGTGCAGGGGCGGTGGCATCCGGTCTTGAGCAGGTCCGTCCGCGCTGCCCGAAGGCGTTGATGCGGGCGGACACCTGGCGGCCGGAGCGGTGGCTGCCCGCCGGCGCGCAGCCGTCCGGCGCCGAGGTGACACTCGCTCAGCTGCGCCTGCCGGGAGTGACCGTCGAGGACGCCGAGCGGGAGTCTCCGCGGCTGCGCTGCGAGCGAACCGCGGGTACCTCGGGCGCCTCTCCCCGGCCGGGGTGAGGCACCCTGACGGGCGGGGCCCGTCGGCGCGCTGCCCGCCGGGAGGCCCGCGGGCCACGGCGCGGCCCAGAGGCTCCGTCGGTCACCGCGGGTTCAGTGCGTGTGCGGCGTCCGGAGGGTGTTCAGCAGGGCGGCGCCGCGTTCGGCGTCGTCGACGCTGACGGCGAACTCCTTGTTCCTTCCTCGTACCCGGACGACGAGGCACTGTCCGCCGCGCACCATGACCGTGGTGCCGAGGCCGCTGAGCCGGTACCCCCAACCGCCGACCTGCGCGGGGGTGCGGTGCTCGGCGCGTGCGGACTCGATGTCCGCCACGGTCCAGCGGCGTACGGGCCAGCCGAGCGGGCCGAACGCCACTTCCAGGCCGCGCTCGGTGACACCGGCCCGCACCGAGGCGCAGCCGGCCAGGGCGAGAGAGGCGATCGCGAGGGGTGCGAAGACGGGCCAGAACTCCGCCGGTTCGACGAGGCCGCCGATGCAGCCGACGGTCACCGCAAGAGCGGCGAGGCCGGTGACCGCGGCCAGCGCCTGGAGCACGGGGTTGGTCGTCCGCTCGACCCACACCACGCGGTTCCCCTCCGGTATCCGCAGCGCCGGCGCGTCCTCGGATGCGCGCGGTGCCGGTGCGGCGGTCCGGCGGCGGTCGACGAGCCATCCGACGAGCCCGGCCGCCACCGCCACGACGAGGCTGCCCACGATCCACGGGGTGGGCTGCTGTGCTTCGCGCCAGTCGGCGAGGTCGAGGTTGGTGCGCACGACGGACGCCTGGATGCCGGCCAGGAGGACCCCGCCCGACAGCAGGGAGGTCGCGGGCCACGCCCCTCCTCGCAGCGGGCTCGCGCCCGTGCCCCGACGCAGTGTCAACAGTACGACGGTGGCGAGCAGCAGCCAGATGAGGGCGGGGAAGAAGGAGGCGGCCCACAGCGGCATCGATCCGTCCGGCGTGCTGTCCCCGAGCTGCCAGTGGGTGGCCAGCCGGTCGGGCAGTCGTCCGCTCGCGGTCCACGGCAGTGCCGCGATCAGCGCGCCGATGCCCACCGCCCACGCGGCTCCGCCCAGGCGCATCGTGCGGCCGTCCCCTCTGCGGTCGTTCACGGTATCCCCCTGATCATCTCGATGAGTTCCTCCCTGCCGTAGCCGAGCCTGGCGGCGTCGCTCACCAGGGAGCGGAGCCGTTCGGACAGCTCCGACCGCAGGTCGGCGCCGTCGGCCACGGTCACGCCACGGCCTCTGCGGAACTCCAGCACCCCTTCGTCGCGCAGCCCGCGCAGGCCGCGCAGCACCGTGTTGACGTTGACGTCCAGCGCCTTCGACAGGTCGCGTGCCGGGGGCAGACGGTCGCCCGGCCGGCACTCGCCCTCGGCGATGGCACGACGGATCGCGCCCGCGACCTGCTCGTGCAGGGGGCGGGTGTCCTTCTTGTCCAGACGCAGCAGCATGGTGCCAATGACAATAGCACCATGAGCGTTGTCGGGTGTCATGCCGCCTGCCCGGCCGTTTGGCGGACCGTGCCGGCTCACCCGGCCCCGCGGGGCGTCGGCACCTGCGGGCTTGCGCGTCGGGGGCGGTGCTGTTGCGGCGGGCCCCCGCCAAATGGAGGTCGATGAACCGGGCGAGGGTCGGCGCGCCCTCCGGCGCGTCGGCCTGGAAGGTGACCCGGCGCAGCAGACTCGCCTCGTCGAGCGCGACGCCCTCGCGGGCGAGGACGTACAGGAGGGCGCGAGGAAGGCGGACCGGGCGTCGCCGTCGTCGACGGGGTGGACGAAGCAGGCGTCGAGACAGGCGCGGGCGGTGAGAGAGAGAACGGGGTCGACGGCGACGTCGAAGGCACCTGTCTCCTCGGCCTGCCGCGCGCCGGAGTCGCCGGTTGCTCGCTCTGGGTGTCGGAGGATTTCGGCCAGGGCACGGCGCGCGCAGCGCCGTCCAGCGCTCGAGACGGTCCGTGGCGGGCGCAGTCGCCGGTCTGCGGGGCAGCGAGAGACGGCGCCCGCCCGGGGTTCGGTGTTCTCCCTTCGCCGGTCGTACGGCGCCGGGTCGGCGCGGCCGAGGGCGAGGCGGGTGGGCACCGACCGGGCGGGCCCGAGCGCCCGCACCGCTTGCGGGACCGACGCACTGTCGAAGGGATGCTCGAGCGGGTTCACATCGGCCCAGGTCAGGAAGTGGGCTGACAAACCGGCGATCACAGCTGCCGGGCTGTCCGTCCGCCCGGGGGGTGGCTCAACCGGATCCGGCGCGCCCGGAGGAACGCGTGGGACGGTTGCGACGGGTGCGGGGAGCGGCCCCATCGTCACCGGCGTGAGTCGCCGGGTCGGATGCCGGGCCCGAATCGGGTGAGACCGGCGGCCGTCACCAGAGTCTGCCGATGTCGCCGGGGAACGGCTCGATGCGGGCGCGGTGGAAGGCGGGCTCCGCCTGGCGGGCCGCGTCGGGTGCATGGTGGCGCGTGGTGGCGCGGCCGAGCCCTGTGCGGCTCTGCGGAAGTGGCTCAATCCGGTGTTGCGGTCATGTTTCCGACCGCGCACCCTGACGTGATGGGAGCGCTCCCAGTACACAAGAAGCGGGCGTCTCCCCCACAGTCCCGCGTCCAGATCCCCCACAACGGAAAGAGGGAGACTGTGCTTCATCGCGAATGTCATGAGCATGCCGTTCGAGGACGCTCAGGTGTCCGCCCGGCGCTCCTGCTGAGCGCTCTCGCCGCCCTGCTGATCGCTCTCGTACCGGGGAGCGGGACCGCCTCGGCCCACGGCTCGGTCGTGGACCCGGCCTCCCGCAACTACGGCTGCTGGGAACGCTGGGGCAGCGACTTCCAGAACCCTGCCATGGCACAGCAGGACCCCATGTGCTGGCAGGCGTGGCAGGACAACCCCAACGCCATGTGGAACTGGAACGGCCTGTACCGCAACGGTTCCGCCGGGAACTTCCAGGCCGTCGTCCCCGACGGCCAGCTCTGCAGCGGTGGCCACACCGAGGGCGGACGGTACAACTCCCTCGACGCGGTGGGCCCCTGGAAGACCACGAACATCTCGTCGAACTTCACGGTCCGCCTGTACGACCAGGCGAGCCACGGCGCGGACTACTTCCTGGTCTATGTCACCCGCCAGGGCTTCGACCCCACGACCCAACCCCTGCGGTGGAGCGACCTGCAACTGGTCGCCCGGACCGGCAGGTACGCGCCGAGCAACAACTACGACATCCCCGTGCAGACCTCGGGCCTGACCGGCCGGCACGTCGTCTACACGATCTGGCAGGCGTCGCACATGGACCAGACGTACTTCCTCTGCAGCGACGTCGTCTTCTCCTGAGCCGTCCCCACGGGACAGCGGCGCCGGTCCCTCCTCCCGACCGGCGCCGCACCCGGAGTTCAGCGCGCTGCCGGTCGCACCGCACCCGACGCGACTCCCGCACCGCCGGCCGCGGGGCACCCGCCGCTCCGCCTTCCGCCGCGCGGCGTGTCAGCGTCGGCCCGCAGGAGCGGTGATCACGAACAAGGGTCTCCAGGTGTCCGACGGCAACTGCACGCCGCAGACGCCGGCGACCACTCCGGCCTCGCCCACCCACACCCCGACCGCGGCCGAGCCGAGCGGCACCGACCTCAGCATCGGCGCCGGGTCCGACGGCTCCAGCAAGGCCGACGGCACCAGCTACGGCAGCATCCGTGACGGCGACCTGAGCACGTACTGGTCGCCGGCCGGCTCCACGGGCTACGTCTCCGTCAAGTGGGGCTCGGCCACCACGGTGTCCGGCGTGAACATCCGTGAGGCCGCCGGGTCCGCGGGCACGATGGGCTCCTGGCGGCTGCTGAAGGCCGACACCGGCGCCGTCCTGAAGGCCGGCAGCGGGGCGGGTGTCATCTCCTTCTCGCCGACCTCCCTGAAGAAGATCACCTTCGAGATCACGGGCGCCTCGGGCACTCCCGAGGTGGCCGAGTTCGAGACGTACGGCTCCTGACCCGGCAGCCGTACCCGCACCCCCCGGCACGGGACGGCGGCGGCGTTGTCAGTGGGTGCACGTAGTCTTCCGACCATCGCACACCGACTCGGAGGAACACGACCGTTGACCAGCCTGTCCGCCTTTCCGCTGCCGTTCCAGGCCTCCCGTGCCCTGTCGTTCCCCGAGCCGCGCACCCTGCGGGAGCGGCAGATGACGGAGCTCAGCGCGCTCATCAGGGCCAAGCCCCGATGGTTCGAGAAGATGCACGACGCGGGCATCGTCGCCCATTGGAGGCGGGAGGCCCTCGACCAGGGCCTGACCGAGGCTCAGGTGCGGTACGTGCTCGACGAGCTCGCGCACTACGCCGCCCTGCGGGACCCGAAGACCGGTGCGGAGGTGTCCGTCGTCGACGGTGTGTGGCAGTCGGACACGCTCGTCGACGACAAGCTGCGGTCGCGGCTGCGGGAGGCGGTCCGGGTGCTGGAGGACGTCCCGGAGAGCGAGAAGGACTGGCATCCCGGGTCCGACGGACAGGTGCTGGACCTGGTCCATCCCTCCCTGTTCTGCCTCGTACGGGGGGTGAGCGGAGCACCCGAGCGGGCCTGGCGAAACCCGACGGACCACTACTCCAGGCACGAGTTCTCGGAGAAGTTCCAGTGGCTGCCCACGGACGTCGACGTGACGGACGAAGGGGACGTCACCTTCCGGTCGTATGTCAACAACGTCCATCCGGAGCGGCATCACGAACTGGCGGCCGTGCTGCCGGACCTGTTCGCCCGCTTCCTCCCGCTGTGGGAGAACGTGCTCACCGACCTGCGGCATCCGCGGCCGTTGCGGATCGAGGTGGATCCGTTCGGGTGGTACGACTCCGAGCCCCAGTGCCCGGACCGCTCCGCCTACAGCGACGACGCCGCCTACGCGCAGGCCTACGACGCGTACGAGGGGGCCATGGACGACTGGTGGGAGAACCGTCGGCCGGTCGTGCCGGACGCCCCCGCGTTCACTCCGCCCGAGCTGCCCGACGAAGCGGCCCGGGTCCGTCTGCGCGGCCGACGGCTCCAGGTGATCGTCAAGCTCGCCACGATCCAGCTCACCCTGGACAAGCCCGAGTACCCGGGCGGTTCCTGGCATGTCGAGGGCATGCTGAACGAGCGGATCGTGTCGACCGGTATCTACTACTGGGACAGCGACAACATCACCGAGAGCCGGCTCGGCTTCCGGGCGGCGCTCGACCACCCGGAGTACGAGCAGAACGACGACAACGGTCTGCGTGACGTGTACGGCCTGGAGGACGAGGACGCGCTGAACCAGGTGCTGGGCTCGGTGGAGACACCGGCGGGCCGGTGCCTGGCGTTCCCGAACGTGCTGCAGCACCGCGTGGATTCGTTCCGTCTCGCGGACCCCACCCGTCCGGGGCACCGCAAGATATTGGTGTTCTTCCTCGTCGATCCGTCGGAGCGGATCGTCTCGACCTCGGACGTGCCGCCGCAGCAGCCGTGGGCCGACACCTCCACGATGACGCTCGACGAGGCCAAGGCCTACCGCGAGCAGCTCATGCGGGAGCGGAAGTTCTTCGTCGACGAACACAACGAGCAGCTGTACGAGCGGGAGTTCTCCCTCTGCGAGCACTGATGTCCGCGATACGGCGGCGCACCCCCGCCCTGCCTGGAGCGGGGGTGCACCGCCCTCGGGGCGCCGGAGCGGCGGGGCGCCGCGTCAGGCGTCGGGCGTCAGGCGTCGGCTGCGTCAGCAGTACAGGTTGCCGCCGGGCGTCGTGCCGAGGATCTGCGTGAACCGCTGGTAGGCGTCCACGCGGCTCTGCACCTGGGCCGGGTTGCGGCCGTCGCACTCCAGGGAGCCGTTGATGCTGCGGATCGTCTGGCCGAACCCGGCGCCGTTCACCATGGCGTTGTGCGGGGTCATGCTGCCGGGGCCGGACTGGGTGTTCCAGTACCAGAGGGCGGTCTTCCAGGCGACGGCGGCGTCGTTCTGCACCAGCCAGGGGTTGTTCAGCAGGTCGATGCCGAGGGCGTCGCCGGCCGCCTTGTAGTTGAAGTTCCAGCTGAGCTGGATCGGGCCGCGCCCGTAGTAGGCGGCCTGACCGGCCGGGCAGCCGTAGGGCTGGCTCCAGTCGCAGTAGTGCGGATAGTTGGCGGTGTTCTGCTCGACCACGTGCACCAGCCCGCCGGTCTCGTGACTGACGTTGGCGAGGAAGGCGGCGGCCTCCTGCTTCCTCACCGTGTCGCTGCCGGTGTTGGCGAAGCCGGGGTAGGCGCTCAGGGCCGCGACGAGGCCGCTGTACGTGTAGAAGGGGTTCCTGTTCGGGAACATCTGGTTGAACTGGGCCTCCGTCACCACGAAGTTCCCGCTCGGCGTGTCCGACCCGCCGTCGCAGGCGTACGGCTCCCAGTACCAGGTGCTGATGGTGGGGTCGTAGCCCGGGTTGGCGTGCTCGGCTATGTAGGCCTTGCCGTCGGTGTAGCGGACGATGTCGCCGGCGTTGTACCAGGCGCCCGCCACCCAGTTGGGATAGCTGGAGCAGGACGCTGCGACGGCGCTGCCGGCCGGGAGCACGACCGGTGCGGCACCGGCGAGCATGAGGGCGGCCACGACAGCGGAGACACGACGTCTCGACACGAAATCAACTCCTCTGTGCGTCACGGCCGCTGTCCGGGCACGGCAGAGCAGCCCCGCCCCGCCGTACGCGTGCCGATGGCTGGGTGCGCGCGGGGAAGCGGCCGTGGTGGGGGGTTCCGGAGCACACTCAACCGCATTGGTCTGTACCAGTCAAGAGAGCGCTCTCAAACAGGCTCGACATCCGTGCCTTGTCAGTCAACTGGCCACTGCCATGGTTGAGTTGGCTGCGCGAGCTTCCGTCTGCCGGTCCCGCGTCCGGACCTCCGTGGAGGCTCGCTCCAGCACCGTCCACCCGGTCGGCGGACGGCACCGACATGCATCGGCTTCCGCCGGGCATGAGGGTTCACGGGCCCGGTCGGGGCCTCCTGCGCGACACAGGACCGCGCAGTCGACCCCTGTGGCCCTCGCGGGCCCTGGGGTGACCAGGGCTCACGGAGAGCAGTCCGCGACGGAACGGGAGACAGGACGTGATCCTCGACGGTGTACCGGCGGCTTCGGCAGGCGAGGACGCCCCGGCGGACGCGGCTGCTCGCAAGCAGCGGCTGCGCAGACGACTGGAGCGGCTGATCGGGGTCGCGGCGACCGAGGGGAACGAGCTGGTCCCGCTGCGCAACGGCGACGAGATCTTTCCGGCGATGCTCGGGGCGGTCCGCTCGGCGCAGTACACGATCGACATGATGACGTTCGTGTACTGGCGTGGTCGGATCGCGCACGATTTCGCGCTGGCGCTTGCCGAGCGTGCCCGGGCCGGGGTGCGGGTGCGGCTGCTGCTGGACGGGTTCGGGGCCAAGGAGATCGAGCAGGAGCTGCTGGACCTGATGGACGCGGCCGGGGTGCAGGTGGCCTGGTTCCGCAAGCCGGTGTGGCTGTCGCCGTTCAAGCAGAACCACCGTTGCCACCGCAAGGCGCTGATCGTCGACGAGCACACGGCGTTCACCGGCGGTGTCGGCATCGCGGAGGAGTGGTGCGGTGACGCCCGTAATCCCCGCGAGTGGCGTGACACGCATGTCCGGGTGCGCGGCCCGGCCGTGGACGGCATCGCGGCGGCGTTCGCGCAGAACTGGGCGGAGTGCCACGAGGAACTCTTCGACGACCGTGACCGGTTCGCGGAGCACGAGCAGGTCGGCTCGTCGATCGTGCAGGTGGTGCGCGGCTCGGCCAGCCTCGGCTGGCAGGACATGCAGACCCTCATCCGGGTCATGCTCGCCTCGGCCGAGCGTCGCTTCCGTCTCGCCACGGCCTACTTCGCGCCCGACACCTACTTCGTCGACCTGTTGTGCCGTACGGCCCGGCGCGGCGTGCGGGTGGAGATCCTGCTGCCGGGGCCTCATACGGACCAGCGGGCCTGCCAGATCGCCGGGCAGCAGCACTACACGCGTCTGCTGGAGGCCGGGGTGCGCATCCGCCAGTACCAGCCGACGATGATGCACGCCAAGATCATCACGGTGGACTCGGTCGCCTCGCTGATCGGCTCGACGAACTTCAACCGCCGGTCCATGGACCATGACGAGGAGGTCATGCTGGCGGTCCTGGACGAGGCGTTCACCGCCGACCTGGACCGCGACTACGACGCCGACCTGGAGCGCAGCGAGGAGATCGTCCTCGGCCGGTGGCGCCGCCGCGCGGCGGCCCAGCGGTTCAAGGAGGCCGCCGTCACCCCGATCCGCCGGTTCCTGTGAGACACCGCACCGCCGGGGCCGGGCTGCTGGAGCAAGGGCGCCATCAACGCGCGCGGTCGGCAACTCCGACGACTGCGGGGCGACTTCGGCCCTCCGGCGGGCGCGACGGGCACCGATGTCGTCGCCGGGCGGCGAATCAGCCCTCGCGGGCGGCGCATCGCAGTCATGGGCAGCACCCCGGGCCACCGGGGCGGAAGGACCGCCGGACGCCTTCGCCCGAGGGTGTCCCCCCTCTCACGTACGGAGCCGTCCGATGACCGTTCGCCGTGTCGTACCCGACATCCACACGCAGGCCATGCGGGAGAGCCGGGATTTCTACGGCCTGCTGGGTTTCGAGGAGGTCATGGATCACGGGTGGATCGCGACGCTCGCGTCGCCGTCCCGGCCGGCGGCGCAGGTCAGCGTCATGACCGCCGGCAGGACCGCGCCCGTGGCACCCGGCATGAGCATCGAGGTGGACGATGTGGACGCGGCCTACGAGGCGGTGCGGGCGAGCGGCGCGGAGATCGTGCACCCGTTGCAGGACGAGGAGTGGAGGGTACGGCGGTGCTTCGTCCGTGACCCCGACGGGCGGGTGGTGAATGTGCTGGGGCACGTCTGACGGCCGCGGCGGACGGACGGGGTCGGCCTCGGCGGCGGAGCGGCCGGGCCGGTCAGTCCCGTGCGGGCGGCCGGTCGCGGCCGGTGCGCTGGTAGGCCTGCCAGTCGGCGCGACCGCCCTCGCCCATGATGCCGGTGTCGGCGGCGAAGTCGGCGGTCGGCGTGCGCCGTATCTCGGCTCTCGCGACGCGGCCGACCAGCGCTGGGAACAGGGGGCGCAGGGGCTGGCACCAGCGCAGCCAGGGCGGTGCGTAGACGGCCGGGGCGCGGTGCGCGATCCCGGCGGCGAGCCGGTCGGCGACCTGCTCGGGTGTGTGCACGCGCCGCGCGAACCAGGGCTGGCGTGCGCGCAGGGCCCGCAGCACCGGGTGGTCGTCGAGGCCGGAGATCATGTCCGTGCCGGTCCAGTGGAGGTAGGCGACGCCGACGGTGACACCGTCGGGCTCGACCTCGTACCGCAGGGACAGGGCGAAGGACTCCGCTCCGGCCTTGGAGGCGCAGTAGGCACTCATCATGGGGGCCGATCCGAAGGCGGCGGTGGAGGCGATCTGCAGGAAGTAGCCGTGGGTGCGGGCAAGTTGGGGCAGGAAGGCCCGGGCGGTGTTCGCGGAGCCGACGAGGTTGACGTCCACGACGCGCCGCCACAGGTCGGCGTCGGTCATACGGAACGGCCCGCCGGCGGCGACCCCCGCGTTGGCGACGACCACGGACGCCGGGCCGAGCCGATCGGCCACCGTCCGTGCGGCGGCGTCGAGGGCGTCCTGGTCGGTGACGTCGGCCTCGACGCACAGGCTGGGCGTGGACAGGGCCGAGGCCGCCGCGTGCAGGGTGCCTGCCTCACGGCCCACGAGTGCGATGTGCATGCCGGCCTCCGACAGGCGCCGCGTCAGGGCTTCGCCGATGCCGCGGGCGGCGCCGGTGACGACGGCGACACGGCCTCCCAGCCGCGGGTCGGGGGTGTCCGGGCCGGTCGGGGACGGGCTTGCGGTGCGGTGCATGGGCGGGCTCGCTTCCGGGCGGTTCGCGGTCTCGGGCGCGCGCTCCCGCCGACGACGCGGGCGGGCGATTCGCACGGAGTCCCGGGTACCCGGGTGGTGGTGCCCCACCCGGCCGGCCTGATCCGCTGCGTCCCGGCGCCGCCCCGCCCCGTCCGGCTCCGTACGGGACATCCGGCGGCGTCCCGGTGATGCGGGCCGGGGAGCGATGAGTTCCGCGGTGTCCCGGGGTCTCGTCCGGTACCCGGTGTCCGAGGAGGGCTTGGCATGCGCAGTGTGACCTATTCCATGAGCACGTCGCTCGACGGCTACATCGTCGGGCCGGACGGCGGCTTCCAGTGGTCGGCGCCGGACCCGGAAGTCTTCCGGTTCTGGATCGACGAGACCCGCAAGGTCGATGTGCATCTGCTGGGGCGCAGACTGTACGAGACGATGCTCTACTGGGAGGACCCCGGGCGGCAGGCCTCGTTCGACGACGCGGAACGCGAGTGGGCAAAGCTGTGGAATCCGCTGCCCAAGGTGGTGTTCTCCCGGACGCTGACATCGGTCCGGGGCCGGGCCGCCCGGCCGGCCTCCGGCAGCGTCGCGGAGGAGATCCGGCGGCTGCGGGCCGAACCGGGCGACGGCGAGATCGCGATCGGCGGTGCGACGCTCGCCGCGGAGGCTGCCGCCGAGGATCTGATCGACGAGTACCGGATCATGGTCTGTCCGGTGCTCGTCGGCGGCGGCATCCCGTTCTTCGCCCGCGACGAGCGGCGCGTGGATCTCGACCTGGTCGAGACGCGCACCTTCGCCTCACGCTACGTGCACCTGCGGTACCGCGTCGCGCGTCAGGCGCCGGTCGGCGGGTGCCGGCCAGTGCGGTCGGGTCGGCGCCGGTCGCGGTGAGGACGTCCGCTGCCACGCCGCGGCCCAGTCGGGCGAGGCCGATCAGGAGGTCGTCGCCGTCGATGCGGTCCGCGCCCCGCTGCTCGGCGCGCGCCTGCCTATGGACGGGCCGTCGGCGCGTGCCTACGGCGTCGGCGCGCCACCAGGCTGAACGTCTCGGCCACGCAGAGGACGGCCGCCGCCGCTGTCAGGAGGACCAGCGGCGGACGCACCGACTCGCGCAGCATCCAGGCGCCCAGGAGGCCGCCGAGGAACATCGCCCCCACGGAGGCCGCGCGGCGGGCCGTCTTGCGGGCACCCGTGCCGACCGATGTGTCCAGGCCCAGGGGTGAGCCCATGAACAGGGCGGTCATGGAGCGGGTGGTCAAGGTGGTGGGCAGGTCGGGCACCTTGGCCCGCATGGTGGTGACGTTGCGCATGCCCATCGCGACCGCGACGAGGCAGATCACGACGTGGTGCCGGGCGGACAGCGGGCCGCCGGTGTCGTCGATCTGCCACGCCACCCCGCCCGCCGCGGCCAGCAGCGCGGCCTCCACCAGCAGTGCGGACACCAGCCATTCATGGCCGCGCCTGTCGAGCCGGGACTCCGTGCGGGCGCCCAGCACCACACCGAGGACGAAGCCGCCCAGGGAGGCGAGGGAGGCCGTCACGGACCCGCCCTGCCCGGTGAGCGCGAAGGCGAGGAGCAGCAGGTTGCCCGTCTGCATGGCGGTGAAGGCCGGGCCCAGCACGAGGTAGCTGACGGCTTCGATGAGGCCCGTCGTCGCCGTCAGGGCCACCATGGCCGAGGTGAGCGGGCCCTTCGTCTCCGGCGTCACCTCGGCGTCCCGTCACATGTCCGCCCGCGGTCGTCCGTCCGGCGCGCGGTTCCTTCGGGAACGGTCACATCGGGAGCGTACGATCACGGCCGGGCGGCGGCCAGCGGAGGCGCACCCGGTGGCCGTACGGCGCCGGGGACGGGCCGGCGGGGGCGTCAGCCCGCGGCGGGGCCTTCCTGTGCGAAGTCGGGCAGCTCGGCGGAGATCAGTTCGGCGGCACCGTTGTCCAGGAGTTCCTGCATCCGCGTGGAGCGGGGCAGCATCGTCTTCTCGTAGTCGCGGACGGCGTCGTCGAGGCTGTCGTGGCGGGCGACGGCGAGCGCGAGTTCGCACGCGTCGAGCATGGCCAGGTTGACGCCGACACCGAGCGGCGGCATGAGGTGGGCGGCGTCGCCCAGCAGGGTGACGGACGGGTCGTGCTCCCAGGTGTGCGGGACGGGCAGGGCATGGATGGGGCGGTCGACGTAGGGGCCGTCGTTGTCGGTGAGCAGGCGGCGCCAGGCGGGCGCCCAGTCGCGGAAGTGGCCGAGGAGGAGGGCGCGGACGCCCTCGGTGTCACCGGCGGTCAGGCCGGCGGCGGCGATCCAGTCCTCGGGGAGGCGCTGGATGACGTAGACGCGGATGTGGTCGCCGCCGTTGCGCTGGGCGAACAGGCCCCTGTCGCCGTCGGCGGCGGCCGAGCCCTGTCCGACGAACTCGGCGATCTCGGGATGGGCGGTGTCGACGTCGTCGAACCAGGCCTCCAGGAACGTGACCCCGGTGTAGCGGGGGGCGGCGTCGGAGACGGCGCGGCGGACCTTGGACCAGGCGCCGTCGGCTCCGATGACGAGGTCGGCTTCGACGGTGGTGCCGTCGGCGAACAGCAGCCGGCGCGGGCCGCCCGCGGGTCCCTCGACGGACCGCAGGGCGTGGCCCCAGCGCACGGTGCCGGGCTCCAGCGAGTTCAGCAGCAGTTCGCGCAGCACGCCCCGGTCGATCTCGGGCTTGACGCGTTCGTCCTCGGCGGGGACGTGGTGGAAGTGCAGCGTCCCGGCCGGGTCGAGCTGCCGCATCTCCTGCCCCTCGGGGCGGGAGAGACGGAAGAAGTCGTCGAGCAGCCCGGCCTCGCGGAGGGCGATCTGGCCGTCCTCGTCGTGCAGGTCCAGGGTGCCGCCCTGGTTTCGGTCGGCCGGGCCGCCGTCCCGGTCGTACACGGTGACGGCGATGCCGTGCCGCTGCAGGATGCGGGCGCAGGTCAGGCCGCCGGGGCCGGCGCCGACGACGGCGATACGGGGTGCGGGGGCGGTGGTCATGACGGAACTCCGTTCGTACGGGAAGCAAGTGCCGATGTGCCGTGACCCGGCGTTCGGCCGGCGGCGCGTGATGCCCGGGGCATGCCGGACGAGCGGGGCGGCCGTCGGTCGTTCCGCGGCGGCGGCCCCGGATCCAGAACAGCACAACAACTCAATAAGTGCAACAACTCAACTTTTGAAGTCGAGCAACCGAAGGGGTAGGCTGCCGGGCATGACCGAGACCGACAGCGGCCGTCCGCCGATGGGGCGCCGCGAGCGCAAGAAGGCGGCCACCCGCCGGGCCATCGCCGACGCGGCCCTGCGCCTGTTCCTGGAACGCGGGTACGACGACGTCGGCATCCGCGAGATCGCCGACGCCGCCGACGTCTCCACGACCACGCTGTTCAAGCACTTCCCGGTCAAGGAGGCCCTCGTCTTCGACGAGGAGGCCGATCACGAGGCGGAGCTGCTGGCCGCCGTACGGGAGCGTCCCGCCGGGCAGTCGGTGCCGGCCGCCCTGCGGGATCACGCGCTGCGCAGCCGCACGGCCGGCGCGGACGGGGACGAGGGCTTCGCCGCGTATCTCGAACTGGTCAACAGCACACCGGCCCTGCGGGACTACGCACAGAACATGTGGCTGCGGCACACGGCCGCCCTGGCCCGGGTGATCGCCGAGGAGAGCGGCCTGCCGGAGGGCGACCCCGCCTGCACCGCCCTCGCGCACTTCGCCCTGGAGGCGCCCCGCGCCGCCCGTGGCCACGCCGACACACGCGAGGCGCTCGTCCGCGCTTTCGACCTGCTGGAGCGGGGCTGGAACGCCCTCGCGTCCGGCTGACGTCCGCCGAACGCCCGCCCCCTGAGTCCGGTGCGCGGATCGTGCCGACCGGGACGCCGGGCCCGGACCCCGGCACGCCGGACCGGTACGCCGGGACGCCAGGCCCGTACGGCTCCTATCCCGTCGGCCGCAGAAGCAGCAGCGCCACGTCGTCGGTGCGGTCGCCGGCCGCGCGGACGGGCGCCGTGAGCGCGTCGGCCAGAGCCGGCAGCTCCACCGGACCGCAGGCCAGGTCCCGGGCGAGGCCGGCGATGCCCGTGTCGAGGGACCGGTCCGGGCTCTCGACGAGACCATCGGTGAACAACGCCAGCACGGAACCCGGCGGCAGGGCGAGGGTGTGGGAGGGGTAGCCGGCGCGCGGGTCGATGCCGAGCAGCAGCCCGGGCTCGAACTCCACGGCCTCCGCGGTCCCGTCGGGCCCGCGCAGCACGGGCGGCAGATGCCCGGCGGTCGCCACCTGGGCGGTGCCGGCGGCGAGGTCGATACGGGCGTACAGGCAGCTGGTGAACAGTCCGGGGTCGAGGCCGGTCAGCAGCCGGTTGGTGCGGGCCAGGACCTCGTCGGGGGCGGCGCCGGCGGTGGCGTGGGCGAGGATCGCGGTGCGGACCTGGCCCATGAGGGCGGCGGCGGCCACGTTGTGCCCCTGGACGTCG
Organism: Streptomyces sp. XM83C; assembly: GCF_023072675.1. Lineage (GTDB taxonomy): Bacteria > Actinomycetota > Actinomycetes > Streptomycetales > Streptomycetaceae > Streptomyces > Streptomyces thermocoprophilus. Next base: position 8,494 of record NZ_JALLGL010000039.1, on the reverse strand, counting down.
CCGATGACGGCGGCGACGGTGGTGGCGTCGAGGCGGATCAGATCGTAGAAGTCGCCGCCGATGTCCATGCCGTGGGTGGCGGGCAGATAGCGGGCCGCGACCTCCATGCCGGGCACGTCCGGCAGGGTGTGCGGCAGGAGGCCCGTCTGGAGACTCTGCGCGAGCGCGTGCTCGGTGTCGTAGAGGCGGGCCCGGTCGAGGGCCTGGGACAGGAGCCCGGCGAGCGACGCCAGCGCGGCCCGCTCCTCGGCGGGAAACGGGTGCGGACGGGTGAAGCCGAGGACACACGTGCCGACCGGGCGGCCGGAGACCGTCAGCGGCAGGAACGCCCAGGCGGACATGCCGTCCCAGCGGTCGGCGCGGGCCGGGAAGGCGCGGTCGAGTTCCTCACGGCTGGCGAAGAAGCTGGCCGCTCCTTGCGTCAGGGCCCTCACGCCCGGAGTGGGCGAGGTGAGCGGGGTGCCGTCGAAACGGTCCATCGTCTCGGCCGGGTAACCGTGGTAGCCGACGATCCGCAGCCGGCCCGCCTCGGCGACCAGCATGGCCAGCGCCTGCGCGTCGAACGCGGGCAGCACGGTGTCGGCGACCAGCCGCACCACGTCCTCGGTGCCGACCGCCTCGCTGAGCGCACCGGCCAGATGCATCAGGCGGTAGAGCGCCCCCACCCGCACCGGCGCCTCCGTCATGGCCGCGCCCTCCCCCGTCCGGCGCGGCCACACGGTGCCGCCGTCGGCCGGACTGGGCGCGGGGGTGATCCGTACGCTGATGCCGGTGTCGTCGGGGAACAGCTCGAAGCGCAGCCAGGCCCCGTCGGGCCGCCGGGCGGTGAAGAAGGTGGGGCGGCGGCTCATCACGGCCGCCCGGTAGCGATCCTCGTAGACCGGGTCGTGCAGCCACTCCAGGGATTCCCACGGGAGCGTGCCGATCAGCTTTTGCCGGTCCGCACCGACCAGGCGGGCCGCGCTGGGGGTGATGAAGGTGATCCTCCCGTCCAGGCCGAGGGCGACACCGGGCTCGGGCAGGCGCCGGGCGTAGGCCGCGACGGCGTCCGCCGGTGACGCGGGGGGCTCGGCCGTCGGGCGGGCCAGGCTGCGCGCCACCGGGAGCGGGGCGGGCGGCCGGTCGGTGTGCCGGGCCGCGGCGAGGACATGACCGAGGAGGGTGCAGACCGAGGCGATGCCGGCGCGGACCGAGGGCACCAGGTCGTGCCGGGGGCCGGGCCACATCAGCAGCAGCGCGCCCATCACCGTGTCACCGTGCAGGATCGGGGCACCGGCGAGGGCGAAGTGGTACGGCAGCACGAGTGCGGCGCGTGGATAGCGCCGGACGAGTTCCTCCTGGGAGGCGACCCACACCAGCTCGCGCGAGCGCACCGCGTCGGTGACCGGTGCGGGGTAGGCGAGGGAGATCCGCTGCCACGGCGCCATGGACTCCGCGGGCAGCCCCGTCAGGGTGTCCAGCGCGAGCACCTGCCGGCCGGGGGCGACGAGGTACAGACCGGCGGCGTGCGCGCCCAGATCGCGTACGGACTCCGTCAGCAGATGGTCGAGCAGGCGTCGGCCAAGCCCTGTGCCCTCGGACAAACCCCTTGCTCCCTTTCGCCGGCACCGCGATCCGAAAACCCTCCATATCCGAGCAAACACGGACATTCGATAGTTGATTCTACGGAGGTGAGGGGGGTGCCCGGCACCAGCAGAGCGCGCAGGCGCGACGCCGAGGCGGTCCGGTGGTGCCGTCGGGGAGCACCGTGGGGCTCACAGCGCGGTGGGCCGGCGGGTGCGCGTCCTACCCGATGTCGTCCGCGGCCGGGGTGCGCAGCGCGAGCAGGGCCACGTCGTCGTCGTTGTCGGAGGGGCGGACCCGGCGCAGGAGCTGGTCGGCGAAGACGGTGAGGGGCCGCTGGGCGAGGGCGGCGGCGTGCCGGCCGAGCCGCCGCAGCCCCTCGTCCAGTCCGTGCCGGTGCGTCTCGATCAGCCCGTCCGTGTACAGCACCAGCGTGGACCCCGGCGGCAGGAGCACGGTGGCGTCGGGACGCGGGGTGCGGGTCCCCGTGCCCAGCAGGATGCCGTGGCCGTCGTTGAGGTAGTGGGCGGCACCGCCCCGGGTGATCAGCAGCGGCGGCGGGTGCCCGGCGTTGGTCCAGCGCAGCCGCCAGTCGGCGGGCTCCTCCCGTTCGACACGCGCGAAGATCATCGTGGCCATGGGCACATTGGTGACGTGGGTGACGGCCTCGTCGAGCCGTTCGACGATCCTGCTCGGGGGATCCTGGTGCGCCCACGCGTAGGCGCGGAGCATGTTGCGCACCTGGGCCATGCCGGCGGCGGCCTCCAGGTCGTGGCCGACGACGTCCCCGATGGTCAGGGCCGTCGCCCCGTCGGACAGGCGGAAGGCGTCGTACCAGTCGCCGCCCACCTGTGAGGCGTCCGGTGCGGGCAGGTAGCGCGCGGTCATCTCCAGCCCGCCCAGGCTGGGCAGCCGGGGCAGCAGATGGCTCTGCATGGTCTGGGCGACCTTGCGCTGGCGCTGGTAGAGGCGCGCGTTGTCCAGAGCGAGGGCGGCACGGCGGGCGATGTCCTCGATCAAGGGGAGGTCGCCGCTGATGAACGCGGCTCTTTCCGCCCCTCTGCCGAGGGTGAGCGCTCCGACGACGTCGCGGGTGCTGCGCAGCGGCACGATGGCCGCGGAGCGGATGCCGGTCGTCTCGAACAGGCGCCGCTGTTCGACGGCGATCCCGGAGTCGGGAGGCCCCTGGTACGTGGTGGGCCCCGCGAGGGTGGAGGCGACACCGCGCAGCGCCTTGGACAGGGGCATGGCGGATGCCTCGGTCACCGGGGGCATCGGCCCTTCCAGCTCCTCGTGGTGCGCGAGGGCGGATCCGGCGGCGTGGACCACGGCGGTGCGCCACACCTCGGCGCCCTCCGTGATGAGGTCGATGACCGCCCAGTCCGCCAGCCGCGGCACCAGCAGCGTCACGAGCCGGCGCTGGGTCTCCTGGGCGTCGAGGGTGGAGGTGAGGGTGGTCGTGGTCTCGGCCAGCAGGGCGAGCCGTTCCAGCTCGGTGAGGCCCTCCGCGGCGGGCTGCGGCCGGGGGTCGCTGTCCGGTCGGTGCACGTCGCCCGCGAGGGGCCGCTCGCGGTGGAAGACGACGAGGGTGGCCTCCTGGGTGCCGGTGCCGAAGGGAGTGAGCAGCCAGGAGACGGGCAGCAGGGAGTCGTCGCCGCGCAGGAACCACTCCCCCGCGGCCTGCGCCGTGCACCGTGCGTGGAACGCCGGCCGCATGGTGCAGCGGCTGGCCGGGATCGTGTGGCCGTGGGCGTCTCGGTGGAGCAGGTCGTGGGCGTCCCGGCCGAGGAGTTCCTCGGCGCTGCGGGCCAGCAGCCGCTGTGCGCGGATGTTGACGGCGATGATGCATCCCTTGTCGTCGACCACGTACGCCGCCGCGCCGATGGCGGCCAGGGCCGCGGTCACGGCGGGGTCGTCCGCTGCCGTGGTGTGCTGCCGGACGCTCCTGGTGTGCTCCTGCTCCGCCACCGGTGTGCCTCCTTCGTGATCGCCGGCCGGCCGGACCGTCGGTGTGCCGTGTGCTCCTCTTCCCGGGAACGGGCCGGGCATCCCGACGGCCGGCGCCGCGTCCGCCGCGCCGCGGCCGGGCGGGACGGCACGCCGGCGGGCCGAACCCGGGGGCACGGCCGCGGGGGCCGGCGCTCCGGGAGGGCCGCGTCGACGACCGTACGGTACGACGGGTTCCTCGCCCTCGCCCCCGCACGCGCGCGTACGGCCGGGACAGGGGCACCACCGAGGGGAGCAACGCCGTCTCGCCCCCGCACGCGCGCGTACGGCCGCGAGAGGGCACGGCCCGGGTGCCGCGACGCCGCCCGGGCTGCGCACGCGCGCGTACGTGACGGGCCACCGCCGTCTCCCGGGTGCCGCGGACTCGGCCACGCGCGCACCCGTACGGACGTGCGTCCGACGGTCGGGGCGGGCACGTCCGCCACCGGGGCCACGCACACGCGCGTACCGCCGTGCGGCACCCCGACGCGCGGGGCCGCCGTGCCGCTCGGCCCCCGTGACGGCCGATGCCCACCGGGCGGCGCGGCCGTCGGGTGGGCACGGGCGGACGAGCGGGCGGAGCGGGCCGGGTACGGCCGCCTCACGCCGTCGGGGAGGTGGCGCTAGCGGCCGGCCACGGTGGCCCGGCGGGTCGACGGGTCCGGGCCGCCGCCGCTGCTGGTGCCGAGGGCGTCGAGGATGTCGTCGACGCTCCGCTTGGCGTCCCCGAACAGCATGCTGGTGTTCTCGCGGAAGAACAGCGGGTTCTGCACACCGGCGTAGCCCGAGGCCATCGACCGCTTGAAGACGATGACGTGCTCCGCCTCCCACACCCGCAGCACCGGCATCCCGGCGATCGGGCTGGACGGGTCCTCCGTCGCGGCCGGGTTGACGGTGTCGTTCGCGCCGATCACCAGGACGACGGAGGTCTCGGCGAAGTCGTCGTTGATCTCGTCCATCTCCAGGACGATGTCGTACGGCACCTTCGCCTCGGCCAGCAGCACGTTCATGTGCCCGGGCAGACGCCCGGCCACCGGGTGGACGCCGAAGCGGACCTCCACCCCGCGCTCACGCAGCCGGCGGGTCAGTTCCGCGACCGGGTGCTGGGCCTGCGCCACCGCCATGCCGTAACCGGGCGTGATGATCACCGAGCGGGCCTGCGCGAGCAGCTCGGCCGCGTCCGCCGCCCGCACCTCGCGGTGCTCGCCCTGTTCCTCGCCGCCGCCGGACGGCGCCTCGATGCCGAAACCGCCGGCGATGACGGACAGGAAGGACCGGTTCATCGCCTTGCACATGATGTACGACAGGTAGGCGCCGGAGGAGCCGACGAGCGCGCCGGTGACGATGAGCAGGTTGTTGTCGAGGAGGAAGCCGGCCGCTGCCGCCGCCCAGCCGGAGTAGCTGTTCAGCATCGACACGACGACGGGCATGTCGCCGCCGCCGATCGAGGCGACCAGATGCCAGCCGAGGGCCAGCGCCAGCGCGGTCACCGCGATCATCAGCGGCAGCCCGGGGCTGACGGTGAACCACACGGTCAGTGCGACGAACACGACGAGCGCGCCGATGTTCAGCGCGTTCTTGCCGGGCAGCATCAGCGGCCGGGACTTGATGCGCGCGGACAGTTTGAGGAACGCAACGATGGAGCCGGTGAAGGTGACCGCGCCGATGAAGATGCCGATGAACACCTCGGCATGGTGGATGCCGAGCAGGTCGTCGGCGACGTGGGTCTGCGCGTCGCCGTGCGCCTCCACCTGGAGATAGCTGTTCCAGCCGACCAGCACGGCGGCGAGGCCGACGAAACTGTGCAGCACGGCGATGAGTTCGGGCATCTGGGTCATCTCGACGCGGCGGGCCCGCCACAGGCCGATCGCTGCGCCGAGCGCCATCGCCGCCACGATGAGAGTGACCGCGCCGGCGGAGATGCTCTGCGCTGCGAGGACGACGGTGGCGGCGAGGGCGAGGACCATGCCGGCGATGCCGTAGACGACGCCGGCGCGGGAGGTGTGGTGCTGGGACAGGCCGGCCAGGCTGAGGATGAACAGCAGCGCGGCGACCAGGTCGGCGGCGTGTGAGGCTGTCAGGGAGGTCATCGGCTCAGCCCTTCGAGAACATGGAGAGCATGCGGCGGGTGACGGCGAAACCGCCGAAGATGTTGATGCTGGTCAGCAGGATCGCCACCACCGACAGGGTGGTGACGAGGGCGCTCTCGTGTCCGATCTGCAGCAGCGCGCCGATGACGACGATGCCGGAGATCGCGTTGGTCACCGACATCAGCGGGGTGTGCAGCGCGTGGTGCACCTTGCCGATGACGTAGTAGCCGATCACCACGGACAGGGCGAACACCGTGAAGTTCCGGGCGAGTTGGGCGGGGGCGAAGGCGACCAGGAGGAACAGCGCGAACATGCCGAGGCCGATGAGGCCGAGCCGAGCGGCGGGCGTCAGGCGTGCACGCTCCGGCTCGGGCGCCGCCGCGGCGGGCGCCTCGGCGGGGGCGGCGGGTGCGGCCGACACGGACACGGGCGGCGGCGGCCAGGTGATCTCGCCGTCGCGGACCACGGTCACGGCCCGCTGCACGACGTCGTCGAAGTCGAGGACGAGCTGCCCGTCCTTGCCGGGTGTGAGCAGCTTGACGAGGTTGACAAGGTTGGTGCCGAACAGCTGGGAGGCCTGCGCGGGGAGCCGGGAGGCCAGGTCGGTGTAGCCGATGAGGGTGACGCCGTTGTCGGTGACGACGGCGCGGCCCGGCACGGTCCCCTCGACGTTGCCGCCCTGCGCGGCGGCCATGTCCACGATGACGCTGCCCGGCTTCATCACGGCGACGTCCTCGGCCGTCAGCAGCCGGGGAGCGGGCCGGCCGGGGATCAGCGCGGTGGTGATGACGATGTCCACGTCCTTGGCCTGCTCGTGGTACAGCTCGGCCGCGGCGCGGTCGTAGTCGGCGGAGGTGGCCTTGGCGTATCCGTCGGTGCTCGTCTCCTGTTCGACGTCCACCGCGAGGTATTCACCGCCGAGGGACTTCACCTGGTCGGCGACCTCGGGCCGGGGGTCGGTGGCGCGTACGACGGCGCCGAGGCTGGAGGCAGCGCCGATCGCGGCGAGACCGGCCACGCCGGCACCGGCGACGAGGACCTTCGCGGGCGGCACCTTGCCGGCGGCGGTGACCTGGCCGGTGAAGAACCGGCCGAAGACGTGCGCGGCTTCTATGACGGCGCGGTAGCCGGCGATGTTCGCCATCGACGACAGCACGTCCATCGACTGGGCGCGGGAGATCCGCGGCACCGCGTCCAGGGCGAGCGCGGTGATCCCCGCGTCGGCGAGCGCCTGGAGCAGTTCCGGCTTCTGCGCCGGACTCAGCAGCGCCACCAGGGTCGCGCCCCGCCGCAGCCGACGGATCTCGGTGTCCGAGGGGGCGTTCACCTTCAGAACGACATCCGCGTCCCAGGCCTCGCCGATCGCGGCACCGGCATCGGCGTACGCCTGGTCGGTGAACCCGGAGGCCTCACCGGCGCCGGGTTCGACGACGACCTCGTAGCCGAGGCCCAGCAGCGTCCGTGTGGTGGCCGGGGTCGCCGCGACACGGGTCTCTCCGGACACGGACTCGGCCACCACACCGATACGCCGGGGTAGGCGATGTGAGCGTTCTTCAGCAGACATGTCCCGAATCTCTCATCAGAGGAGGGTGCGGAAGGGGAGCTGTGCACACGGCAGTACAGGACGTCTTCCCCTGTGATCGGTGGAACCTACCTCTCGGGAGGATGCGGGCCAACGCGACGGCACGGTGACGTCTTTCACCCTGCCGGAGTGACCGACGGCTCTCGGACACCGCCGGACCGGCCGTCCGGCAGTCCTCGCGCGGTCAGGCCGGTCCCGTGCTCAGGGCATGCTGCGAGCGCGCATCGCGTCGTGTCCGACGCGGGAGAGGTCGCGCGGCCGGCCTGCGTGAGGGGCCGCGCGTCGCCGGATCCGCCTGCCCGCGCGGCGAGTCGGGCCACCTGCGCCCGCAGGGCGGGCGGTGGCCCCGGCGTCCGTACGGCCGTGAGTTCTGGTGGCGTACGGCGTCCCGGCCGCTCGTGGAGGGCGGGGCGCGCAGGGACGTCGGGTCCGCCGTCGGGCCCTTCGGCCCCTGTACCGGCGGCGTACGGACCGGCACCGTCGAGACATGGACAGGTCCTGGCGGTCCACCGTCGCCGGCGTCGGTTCCGGCGGGGGTACGCGGCCGTGCGGGCGGTGCGGCCCCCGCTGCCGCCGTCGTGTCCTGCCCGTCCCCCCACTTCCCCGACCTGACGGTCGGCCACGCCCCGGGAGGCCGCGATGCCCGAATCCCCGTACACCGTGAGCGACGTGATGACGCACACCGTCGTCGCCGTCGGCAGCAAGGCCTCCTTCAAGGAGATCGTCGCCCTGATGGACGAATGGAAGGTCAGTGCCCTGCCGGTGCTGGCCGGTGAGGGCCGTGTGGTCGGCGTGGTGTCCGAGGCGGACCTGCTGCCGAAGGAGGAGTTCCGCGACACCGACCAGGGCGACATGGCCGAGCGGATCAAGGCGGAGGCGCTGACGGCGGGCGATCTGATGAGCGCCCCGGCCGTCACCGTGCACGCCGACGCCACCGTCGCCGAGGCGGCCCGCATCATGGCCCGGCGGCACGTCAAGCGGCTGCCCGTCGTGGACGGCGTCGGCCTGCTCCAGGGCGTGGTGAGCCGCAGTGACCTGCTGAAGGTGTTCCTGCGTCCCGACGAGGAGATCGACCAGGAGATCCGGCACGGCGTGCTCAATCTGCTGCCGCCCGGCGACACGCTGACGGCGTCGGTGGACGACGGCGTGGTCACGCTCTCCGGTGCGCTGCCGGACCGCGGGCTGCTGCCGGTGATCGCTCGGGCGGTGCGCGCCGTGGAGGGGGTCGTGGACGTCCGGCTGAACGTGGTCTACCGGTAGCCGGGGGGGGCGG
>NZ_JALLGL010000399.1 GCF_023072675.1 Streptomyces sp. XM83C | reverse complement strand
GTTCCGCAGAAACCGTCCGCCTACCGCCTCCAGCCCCTCACCGGTTACGGCCCCCCGCACGCCGCGCCCGCCCGGCCCCCGGTGCGGCGCGAGCCGCTGCTGCGGATCTCCGGCCGCGGCAACACGATGGTGCTGACCTTCGACGACGGACCCGACCCGCGCTACACCCCCGCCGTGCTCGACACGCTGCGCGAGTACGACGTCCGCGCGATGTTCTTCGTGTGCGGCGAGATGGCCTCGTACAACAAGGATCTGCTGGCGCGGATGGCCGACGAGGGGCACGTCGTCGGCAACCACACCTGGTCGCACCCGCTGCTCACCACGATGAGCCGTGCGCAGATCCGCTCCGAGATGGAACGCACCAGCGACGTCGTCGAGGCCGCCTACGGGGAGCGCCCGCAGTGGTTCCGTGCCCCGTACGGCGCCTGGAACCGCACCACCTTCCAGCTCGGCTCCGAACTCGGCATGGAACCGCTGGCCTGGACCGTCGACACCGAGGACTGGACCACCCCCGGCACCGCGGTCATCGTCGACCGGGTGGAGAAGGGCGCCGCTCCCGGGGTCGTCGTGCTGTCGCACGACGCGGGCGGCGACCGCTCGCAGAGCGTGCGGGCCCTGCGCAGCTATCTGCCGCAACTGCTGGACTCCGGCTACCACATCACCGTCCCCCGCCGGCAGTACATCTGACCGGAGGCGGACAGGGAGGCGCCCCGCCGGCCGAGGGCCGCGCGGGGCGCTTCGGCGTCCGGGACGCCATGGCGTGCGGGGTGCGTGCGGGGGGTTCGGCGCCGGGGCCCGCCGTTCGGGTCCGGTGGTCCGGTCCCGCGGTCCGGGTCCCCGCGGTCCGGGGCCCCGCGGTCCGGGGCCCCGCCTGGCCGGGTTCCGCTCAGCGGACCTCGGCCAGGCGGGCGAACACGACGACGTTGCCGTCGTAGCCGTTCTGCTGGGAGAAACCGCCGCCGCAGGTGATGACCCGCAGCTCCGGCGCCCCCTTGGAGGCGTAGACGCGATCGCCGGGGAAGTCGTTCTTGGCGAAGACCTCGATGCCGTAGATCTCGAAGACGGCCGTCTTGCCGTCCTGGCGCCGCACCTCGACGCGGTTGCCCTTCTTCAGCGCCCCGAGCCCGTAGAACACGGCGGGGCCCTGCTTGTTGTCGACATGGCCGACGATCACCGCCGTGCCCTTCTCGCCGGGCGAGACGGCCCCGGTGAACCAGCCCGCCAGGTTCGGGTCCTCCGGCGGCGGAGCGTCCACCCAGCCGTCCGCGTCCAGGCCGACCGGCATCACCGGCGCGTCCACCTGGATCGCCGGGATGCGCACCCGGTCCACCACCGAGAACGGCAGCGCCTCGGGTGTGCGGCCGAAGACGCCCGACGCCGTGCGGGTGTCCAGGGCGGCGGCCGAGGCCGGCTGCGGCGGGCCCACGTCGAATTCCCCGGAACCGTTGCGGATGAGCGCGAGACCGGTCAGCAGAACGAGCGCTATCACGCCCCAGGGGGCGCGCCTCCTGCGACGCTCCTCCTCTTCGGCCAGCTCCGACAGCTCGGACGCAGACATTCGCCATCCCCTCTCGACACGGCCGTCACCGCGTCAATTCGCGCATGAAAGCACGCTAAGTCCGTCACGCCCGCGCGGCGACAAGGCAGCAGCGAACGGGTGGCCCTCTCCTCCTTCTGTGCGCCATCCGTGAATGCCCGCAAAGGAAATTTCTGACAGCACGTGACCTGCGGCGATATCCGATCGCGGGATTTCCGCCCGGCGTGTCGGACGATCACGGCTCACCAGGACGGACCATCCCCGAAATGCGCGCAGGCGCAAGCCATCTGAGGGTCTTTCCGGGAGGCGCTTTCTCGCCGATCGACCGGGGAACGGGTCCCGGGGCGCCTTCCGCGGAGGATCACATGCGCAACTCTCGTGGCCTGGCGGTCACTGCCGCCGCGGTCGCCGCCCTCGGCCTTGCCGCCCCCGCGGCCGTGGCGCGGGACGGCATGGGCGTCAACCCGAGCAACATCGTCGCGCTGCCCAGCGTCATCGCCCGGGGCGGGCAGCTCACCATCACCGTCGACGGCTGCCCGGCCGGCGGCACCGCGTCCTCGGACGCCTTCCCGAGCACCACCCTCACCCCGATCAACGGCGCCAACCGGACGGCGAAGGGCACCGCCACCGTCAGCCAGAACGCCCGGCCCGGCTCCCACAGCATCACCGTCAACTGCAACGGCCGTACCCTCACCAACCCGACCGCGTTCACCGTCATCGGCGGCGTCCGCGGCGGCCTGGGCGGCAGCAGCTCCAGCGGCGCGACGCCGACCGACATGGCGATCGGCGGCGGTCTCGTCGCCGCGGCCCTGCTCGGCGGCGGCGTGTTCTGGATGCGCCGCCGCTCCGAGCGTCAGGCCGCCTGACCCGGCCGTTACCCGGCCACCCGTCCGCGGGCGTCGCACACCGCGGACGGGACTTCCCCTTCCGGGACTCCGGAGATCCGCCGGGGATGTCCAGGTTTCTCACCCGAGACATGTCCCGGTTTCTCACCCGAGACAGGGCCGGGCCCCGGCACCCTTCGCCTGGGTGCCGGGGCCCGGCCCTGCCGGGTGCGCGCCCGCGTCAGGCGCCGTCCTGGCCGTCGCGCCGGCGCGCGAGATGCCAGGCCACCCCGACCGAGCCGGCGACGAGTGCGGCGCCCAGACCGATCTCCTTCGCGTCGAACCCGCCGGCACTGCCGCCCTCACCGGCGTGCACGCCCCGCGGCACCGGGTACGGCGCCGGTGTGGGGTTCGTCCGGCCGCCGCCGTCCGCGATCGCCAGGTCCGTCCAGCCGCTGACCCCGTCGCAGGTGAAGGTCACGCGGTAGGAGGCGCCCGCCTTGGCGTCGTAGTCGACCTGTGTCGTCGCCGAGTTGTGGCCGGGCCGGATGGTGACCGTGCTGAAGATGCCCGAGGTCACGGTGGCCGTGCCCTTGCATCCGCCCTGTCCGCGTTCCAGCCGGAGGCTGACCTGGCCGCCCGCCGAGATGGTCGTCGGGGCCACGCTGAAGCCGAACGGGGTGATGTTGTCGTCCCGCTGGGCGGCAGCCGCACCGGCCACGGCGGGCGGGCAGGACAGGGCGAGGGTGCCGAGGCCCAGCAGTGCGGCCGAGGCGACGCGTATCGCGCGCATGGGAAATCCTCCGGTCCCCGAGGAGCAGCTGCGGATCTGTTCCGCACGCGCCAGAAATGCACCTCGATGACCGAAACGCTAGGAACACGTGTGCGTCCCCGCGATCGCAGTCGCGCGAACGGGTCACGCGTGTGCGCCGCCCAGGGGACGGCGCTGATGCGATCGGGGGACGCGTACGGCGCGGCGCCGTGCCCGGCGCCGGACAGGCCGCTCGACCCTGCGGGCCGCGGGACGGTCCGCCGGACCCCCGCGTTCAGCCCCGCGCGTTCGGGAACACGTCGAGGAACGGCTGCATGGAGGCCGCGACGTCACGGCTGTACGGGGCGTCGAAGTCCCAGATGAGGAACAGCAGGAACGCGATGAGCGCCGAGAACAGCCCGGCGAGGACCAGTTCGCGCCGCGTCCGCTGGATCTGGAGGGCGAACACCATGCCGATGGTGATCACCGCGCCCGTGATCAGGCCGAACCACACCACGCCCGGCATCGTCGGGTCGGTGGCACCCGCCCGTGCGGTGCGCGCCTGGTCGGCGGCGGCCACCTGGTCGACGAGCGGCTGGTAGGCCTGCGCCTCGAAGTCGCTGCGCGGCTCGTAGTCGGTGATGTCCTCGCGGATGCGCTGGAACAGTTCGGTGCCGCGCTCGGTGACCTCGCCGTCGTCCCGCATCGTGCGCCACTCGGTGGTGACGACGTGTCCGACATAGGCGTTGACATCGGCACGGATGCGGTCACGCACATCCGCGGGATACACCCGTACCCGCTGGTCGATCTCGTGCAGTGCCTGCGCCTCCGCCTGCACATGGTCCTGCGCGGCGCTGCGTGCCTCCCAGACGCCCGCGATGGCCAGGCCCAGGACGATGGCGTACACCACGCCGATCCACATGGTCATGTACTCGATGACGTCCGGGGTCTCGCTGGGGTCCTCGTCTTCGGGGGCCCTGCGGTGCCGTACGACGGTGATGACGATCACCACCGCGACGGCGGCGAGCATCGCGAAGGTGAGAACGAGCCATTCCGGCAAGGGGATACCTCCTGGGGTGTCGGACGTGGAGCCGAACGCGTCACGGCATGTCGGACGCGGTGGGGTGTCGCGCGCGGCGGGGTGTACGGGCGTACGGGGTGTGCGGGCAGGGCCTGCCCCCGGGGCCGCCCGGCCGGTCGGGGTCGTCGGGCCGTCGGGCCGGTCGGTCGTGCGGCACCGGCGGGGACGGGTGCGGCGCATGGCCCGGCGGGTGCGGCGTCCGGCCTGGCGTCCCGGGCTTGGCGCGGCTCGGGCGAGGGCCGGTCAGCGCGGTCGCAGCGCGGCCACGGCGGCCAGTGCGGGCACGGTGATCAGCAGCACGTAGGTCAGCGGTGACACCGTGCGGTGCGGGGTGCGCCGGGGCGGGGCCGCGTGGTGGCGCGGGTAGGTCACCGGGCGCGCGGACGGCATCGGTGCGGGTGCGGGCGGCGGCGTACGGCGCGGGGCCGGTGTCGGCTCGGGCGCCGGCGGGGCCGGCGCGGGCCTGGCCGGGGCCGGTGCCGGCCGTGGT
>NZ_JALLGL010000398.1 GCF_023072675.1 Streptomyces sp. XM83C | reverse complement strand
CCCGGGCCCTGCCCCCGCCCCTGCTCCGGGCTTACGCCAAGGCGGCATCCCGGACGACGACGGGTGGGCCACCCCCCGCCACCAAGGCTCCGTCGGAAGCGTGCCCCCCGGTTCGAAGGGCTCGCCCGGCCGGGGGAACGCCACCGGCTGGCCGGCGTCGCGGGCGGCGTCCCGCATCCACTCCCCCGGCTCCGCCCACGGGTGCGGGGCGAGGTTGAAGGTGCCCCAGTGGATCGGCAGCAGCACCCCGCCCGGCGTGCCGCCCTGGAGGTCGAGGTGGGCGCGCACGCCCTCCTCGGGCGTCATGTGGATGTCGGGCCAGAACTCGCTGTAGGCGCCGACCTGGATCATCGTCGCGTCGAACGGGCCGTGGGCGGCGCCGATGTCACGGAAGCCGTCGAAGTAACCGGTGTCGCCGCTGTGGTAGACCCGGTGCCGTTCGCCCGCGACGGCCCAGGACGCCCACAGGGTGTGCTGGGTGTTGCGCAGGCCGCGTCCGCAGAAGTGGCGGGCCGGGGCGGCGGTGAGCGTGAGGCCGCCGATCCTGGTGTCCTCGTGCCAGTCCAGTTCGCGCAGGCGGGTGGTGGACACGCCCCAGTGTTCGAGGTGGGCGCCGACGCCCAGCGGGACCGCGAACAGGGTGTCGGTGCCGGCGAGCGCCTTGATGGTGGGCAGGTCGAGGTGGTCGTAGTGGTCGTGGGAGATCACGACCACGTCGACGGGTCCGAGTGCGGCCAGCGGCAGCGGCACCGGGTGCAGCCGCTTCGGCCCGGCGAAGGGGAAGGGTGAGCAGCGCTCTCCCCACACCGGGTCGAACAGGACCCGGTGCCCGTCGATCTCCACGAGCACGCTGGAGTGCCCGGCCCAGGTCACCCGCAGGCCGGTCGCGGGCGGGCGGGCGAGGTCGGCGACGGTGGTGGCGTGCACGGGCACGGTGCCGGTCGGGGCGCGGCGTACGCGTGCGTCCTTGTCGAAGTAGATCTTCGCGAAGTCCCGTGCGGAGCCCGAGGGACGGGTGCGGGTGGGGCCGCCAGGGTTCTGGAACACGCCGTCCTTGAAATGCGGTGACCGGCGGATACGGGCCATGCGCTCACCGCGCGGCTCCGCGCCGAAGGCCGTGGGTCGCAGCGCGCCGGGCCCGAGGCCTGTCAGACGGAAACCGGTCACGGCACCTCCAGGTGGAGTCGGGGCGTTCCATTATGGTCGGTCGGTGTGACAAAGGGCGTGGCCGGACCACCCGCCCCCACCCCCCGCACCCAGAGTGTCCGCGACCTTGCGCTCCCGGTCTCCTTGGCCGATAACACTGTGGTCGGCCCGTTGCGCACGGACGACGGGCCCTTGCCCCGACGACGGCAGGGGAAGCGATGTCACAACGAAGTGACCTGAGGCAACGCAGGGCCACCCTGGAGGGCGAGTGGTCCCGCTGGATCCCGCAGCTCAGGACGGCCCGCCGGTCACCGTCGGGCAGTGTCGCGCTGCGCCCGGAGGTGACGGAGTCCTGGCTGCGCTCGCTGAGCAGTGTCGACCCGCTCCGCGACAGCGCGCCGGCCGCCGACGACGACGGCTCGGTGGCGCGGCGCTGGGCGGACTCCCCGCTGCGCCGCCCGGTGCACGATCTCGCGGACGAGCTGCACAGCATCGCCGACGACGCCGGTTTCGTCGCCGCGGTGACCGACGAGTCCGGCACGATCCTGTGGACGTGCGGCGGGCGCACGATGCGCCATCGTGCGGAGCGGGTCAACTTCGCGCCGGGCGGACGCTGGGACGAGCCCGCGATGGGCACCAATGCGCTCTCCCTCGCCCTGCGCACCGGCCGTCCCAGCACCGTGTTCTCCGCCGAGCATCTGGTGTCCGCGCTGCACGGCTGGGTCTGCTACTGCGCCCCGGTGCACGCGCCCGACGGCCGTGTCCTCGGCGTGCTGGACCTGTCGACGACGTGGGACCGCTCGCATCCGCTGGCCATGTCCACCGTGCGGTCCCTGGTCACCGCGATCGAGAGCAGGCTGGCGGTCGAGCTGCCCGCGCCCCGCCCGGCGTCCGAGGCGCTCCGGGCTCCCGTACTGCTGTCCTGTCTGGGCGTGGAGCGGGCCGAGCGGGACGGCGTACCGCTGCCGCTGCGTCCGCGTCAGCTGGAGATCCTCACGTTGCTGGCGCTGGAGCCGGACGGTTTCACGGCCGAGCGGCTGAGGGCGGCGGTGTACGGGGACCGTCCGGTGAGCGCGTCCACGTTCAAGGCGGAGATGTCGCATCTGCGGCGCGCTCTCGGCGGCGGGATCACGACCCGACGTTACGCCCTCACGGCCCCGGTGAGCTGCGACGCCGTACTGGTGCTGGACGCGCTGCGGCGCGGTGACACGTCCACGGCGCTGCGTCACTACCGAGGTCCGCTGCTGCCGCGCTCCGAGGCGCCGGGCGTCGTGGAGTGGCGGGATCAGCTGGAGGTGGCCGTACGGGAGGCGGTCCTGGCGAGCGCCGGGCCGGAGCACGCGCTGCGGTACGGGGAGCGGGCGCCGTACGACGCGGAGGTGCACGAGCACGCGTTGCGCCTGCTCGGCCCGGACGACCCGCGCCGCCCGATCGCGCTGGGCAGGCTCAGTACGGCGCTGCGGGACTGACGGCCGTACCGCGTGGGCCGGGGCGGGCGCGGCGGGCGCGGCGGGCGCCAACCTCCCGCCAACCTCCCCGAGCGACAGTGCCGTCGGCGTCGCGGCAGCGGGTCGCTGCGCCGAGGATACGCACCGTCCTTCGAGGAGAGCCGCCATGGTGTACGCGCAGCCGGGGACAGACGGCAGCATCGTCGATTTCGCACCGCGTTACGACAATTTCATCGGCGGTGAGTGGGTCGCGCCCGTGGAGGGCCGGTACTTCGAGAACCCGTCACCGGTGACCGGCCGGACGTTCACGGAGGTCGCCCGGTCCACCGCGGCCGACATCGAACTGGCCCTGGACGCGGCGCACCGGGCCGCCGAGAAGTGGGGCCGGACCTCGACGACGGAGCGGGCGAACATCCTGAACCGGATCGCCGACCGCATCGAGGAGAACCTGGAGAAGATCGCCGTCGCGGAGACCTGGGAGAACGGCAAGCCGGTACGGGAGACGCTGGCCGCCGACATCCCGCTGGCGGTCGACCACTTCCGCTACTTCGCGGGCGTGGTCCGCGCCCAGGAGGGCAGCATCGCGGAGATCGACGCGGACACGGTCGCGTACCACTTCCATGAGCCGCTGGGCGTGGTCGGGCAGATCATCCCGTGGAACTTCCCGATCCTGATGGCCGCGTGGAAGCTCGCGCCGGCGCTGGCGGCAGGCAACTGCGTGGTGATCAAGCCGGCCGAGCAGACCCCGGCGAGCCTTCTTCTCGTCGTCGACCTGATCGCCGATCTGCTCCCGCCGGGCGTGCTGAACGTCGTCAACGGCTTCGGTGTGGAGGCGGGCAAGCCGCTCGCGTCGAACCCGCGTGTGGCGAAGGTGGCGTTCACCGGTGAGACCACGACCGGCCGGCTGATCATGCAGTACGCGTCGGAGAACATCATCCCGGTCACGCTGGAGCTGGGCGGCAAGAGCCCGAACATCTTCCTGCCGGACGTGATGGCGGCCGACGACGACTTCCTGGACAAGGCGGTCGAGGGATTCGTGCTGTTCGCCCTGAACCAGGGCGAGGTCTGCACGTGCCCGTCCCGCGCCCTGATCCACTCCTCCATCTACGACGAGTTCATGGCCCGCTGCGTCGAGCGCACCCGGGCGATCGTCAGCGGCGACCCGCTCGACCCGGCCACCATGATCGGCGCGCAGGCCGGCAACGACCAGTACGAGAAGATCCTTTCGTACATCGACATCGGCAAGAAGGAGGGCGCCGAACTCCTCACCGGCGGCAACCCGCGCACGGTGGCGGGTCTGGAGGGCGGCTACTACATCGAGCCGACGATCTTCCGCGGCTCGAACGACATGCGGATCTTCCAGGAGGAGATCTTCGGCCCGGTGGTGTCGGTGACGACGTTCGACTCGGTCGACGAGGCCTTGAAGATCGCCAACGACACGCTGTACGGCCTCGGCGCCGGTGTGTGGACCCGTGACGGCAACGCGGCCTACCGTCTGGGCCGCGAGATCAAGGCGGGCCGCGTCTGGACGAACTGCTACCACGCCTACCCGGCGCACGCCGCGTTCGGCGGCTACAAGAAGTCGGGCATCGGCCGCGAGACGCACAAGATGATGCTGGACCACTACCAGCAGACGAAGAACCTTCTCGTGTCGTACTCCCCGAAGAAGCTGGGCTTCTTCTAGAGCCTCCGCGGTCGTGGCAGGGCGCCCGCCCGGTCTCTCACCGGGCGGGCGCCCTCCCGCGTGGGGCTCCGCACGGTCGTGCGGAGCCGGCACGGCGTGTCGCCACGCGTCGGGGACGCGCGGAACCGTCGTCAGGAGCGACGGGCCCGGCGTGCCAGGAGCAGTGCGCCGGCACCGGCCGCGACGACCAGGGCCGCCACCCCGGCGATCATGCCGACTGGTGCGCCGGCGCCCGTCTCGGCCAGCGGAGGCGTGCTGTCGCTGGGGGACGGCTGCGGCGCGGCCGGCGGGGTCGACGTCAGCGGAGGTACGTCCGGGGTCGTGGGCGGTGTCTTGGAGGTCTTGGGCGTGGTCGGGGTGGCCGGCGGGGTCGTCTCCGCGGGAGGGGTGCTCTGCGCGGGCGTGGTGGGGGTG
>NZ_JALLGL010000397.1 GCF_023072675.1 Streptomyces sp. XM83C | reverse complement strand
CACCCGCACCGCCGGCACACCCCGCCGCAGCACCTCGCCCCGGCCCTGCCCGTGCGCCCCGCCCTCCGTGTCGAACCGCGGCAGCAACACCTCCACCCCGGCCGCACCCTCACGCCCGTACAGGCTCAGCACCGGCTCGATGTCGCCGAGTTCCAGGTTCCAGCGGCCCTCACCCGACGTCGTCCAGCGGAAACCGAGCGAACCGTTCGGCACCACCGCCCGCCCGCTCACCCCGTCCAGCACGACCGTCTTCCACTCCGCGCCCTCCCCCCGCTCACCCACATCCGCCGCCCGCAGGAACTTCCCCGGCACATACGCCCCGTCCCGCTCCCGCAGCGTCACCAGGAACGGCAGATCCGTGAACCGGCGCACATAGTCCGCGAAGAACGGCGTCTCCCGCTCGACGAAGAACTCCCGCAGCACCACATGGCCCATCGCCAGCGCCAGAGCCCCGTCCGCACCGGGATGAGGATGCAGCCACTCGTCCGCGAACTTCGCGCTGTCCGCGAAGTCCGGCGCGACCACCACCACCTTCTGCCCCCGGTAACGGGCCTCCGCCATCCAGTGCGCGTCCGGCGTCCGCGTCACCGGCACGTTCGAACCCCACATGATCAGATACGCGGCGTCCCACCAGTCCCCGGACTCCGGTACGTCCGTCTGATCACCGAACACCTGCGGGGACGCCACCGGCAGATCCGCGTACCAGTCGTAGAACGACAGCATCGGCGCACCGATCAGCGCATGGAAACGCGCCCCCGCCGCGTGCGACACCATCGACATCGCGGGGATCGGCGAGAAACCGGCGACCCGGTCAGGGCCGTACGTCTTGATCGTGTGCACATGCGCCGCCGCGACGATCTCCACCGCCTCGTCCCAGCTCGCCCGCACCATGCCGCCCTTGCCGCGCGCCCGCTGATACCGGCGCCGCCGCTCCGGGTCGCCCTGGACGTCGGCCCACGCCAGCACCGGGTCACCCAGCCGCCGCTTCGCCTCCCGGTACACCTCCAGCAGCACACCCCGCACATACGGGTACCGCACCCGGGTGGGGGAGTACGTGTACCAGGAGAACGCCGCCCCGCGCGGACAGCCCCGCGGCTCGTACTCCGGCCGGTCCGCACCCACCGACGGATAGTCCGTCTGCTGCGTCTCCCACGTGATGATGCCGTCCTTGACGTACACCCTCCACCGGCACGACCCCGTGCAGTTCACCCCGTGCGTGGAGTCCACCACCTTGTCGTGGCTCCACCGGTCCCGGTAGAACGCGTCGCCCTCCCGCCCACCGGTCAGCTCCACACGGTGCAGATCCGGCGCGGCCCGGCCGGGCCGGAAGAAACGCCCGGCACGCAGCAGTGCCGCACCCGGCTCGACCGGCGGTCTGTGCGTGTCGGTCACCTGCGCTCCCTCGGCTCGCCCCGTGCATCCGACGCTAGGGGCGGGCCGGGGAGCGCACCCGTCCAGCGCGCCCGTTCGAGTCAGGCACGCCGGACGCCGCTCACCGCTCGGGGGTACGCCCGTTCGAGGCGGGGCCGCCCGTGCCGCTCAGGGCATGCGGGGGACCTCCGGCACGACTCGCGGCCCGCGCGCCACCACCCACCCGCAACCGTTCACGCCTGCGGGCGACCCCCGGCACCGTTCACGGCCTGCGAGCCACCCCCCGGCACCGCTCACGGCCTGCGAGCCACCCCCCGGCACCGCTCACGGCTTGCGGGCCACCCCCGCGTACACCGGAACGATGCCCTCCTCCTGCGCCGCCACGTCCTCAGGCCCCGGCCGCCACCCCGTCACCGGGATCACTCCCGGACCCAGCAGCTCCAGGCCGTCGAAGAACCGCCGGAACTCACCGACCGTCCGCGGATGGAACGGCGTGCCGCTGCGCCGGAAGTTCTCCGCCGCCCGCTCCATGTCCCGCGGGTTCAGATCGGGCGTGGTCTGCGTCAGGATCAGATAGCTGCCCGGCACCAGCGCGTCCAGATACCTCCGCACCAGCCCGTACACATCGTCACCGTCGGGCTCCGCGTCCAGATAGTGCGTCAGCGCCACCAGCGACAACGCCACCGGCCTCGTCAGATCCAGCACCTCCCGCGCCTTCGCCAGCAGCCCGTCCACGTCCCGCACGTCCGCGTGCACATAGTGCGTGGCGCCCTCCGGCGTGGAGTGCAGCAGCGCCTCCGCGTGCCGCAGCACGATCGGATCGTTGTCCGCGTACACCACCCGCGCCTCGGGCGCCACCCCCTGCGCCACCTGATGCAGGTTCGGCTCCGTCGGGATGCCCGTGCCGATGTCCAGGAACTGCCGGATCCCCGCCTCGGCGACCGCCCGCACCGCCCGGTGCATGAACCGCCGGTTGGCGCGCGCCCCGCGCACCACCGTGCCGTCCACGGCGAGGATGCGCCGTGCCAGCTCCTCGTCCACGGGATAGTTGTCCTTGCCGCCCAGCCACCAGTCGTACACCCGCGCCGGATGGGGGCGGCTGGTGTCGATACGGAGCGGCTCGGCCTGCGATCCGGTCATACGCGGTGTTCTCCTGCCTGCCACGGGCGGTGCCCGGTCGGTGTCTCCTCGAAATGTCCCCGGACGTCGTCACCCGCGCCCGGAAGCCTCACGCCTCGCGCGACACCCGCGCTAGAACCTCTCCCGGTACTCGGCGAGGATCTTCTTCGTGCGCTGCGCCGACGCCGCGTGCGTCGTCAGATGGTCCAGCACCTCCAGATGCGTGGCCACCTCCTGCCGCGAGTCCAGATACAGCGCACCCGTCAGATACTCACTGACCACCATGTCCGGAAGCTCCGGCTCCGCGAACCGGAACAGCGAGAACGGCGCACACGTCGCCGGATGCGGACCCGCCGCGCACTCCGCGATCTGCAACGTCACCCCGTCCCGCTCCGCGTACTCCAGCAGCTTGTCCAACTGGTCCCGCATCACCTGCGCACGCGGGCCCACCGGACGCGTCAGCACCGTCTCGTCCATGATCACCCAAAGGTGCGGGGCGTCCGGTCTCTCCAGCAGCCGCTGCCGTTCCAGCCGCAGCGCCACATGCCGCTCCACCTCCGCCGGCGACCGCAGCCCGATCGTGCCCGCCTCCAGCACGGCACGCGCGTACTCCTCCGTCTGCAGCAGACCCGGCACGAAATGCGGCTCGTAGGAGCGCATCATCTTCGCGGCGCCCTCCAGACTGACGAACAGGCTGAACCAGTCCGGCAGCACATCGTGGTACCGCTGCCACCAGCCCGGCCGGTTCGCCTCCTCCACCAGCCCCACGAACACCGCGGCCTCGTGCTCCGCCACCCCGTACGCCTCCAGCAGCACCTGCACGTACGGCACCTTCAGCGCGACCTCGGCCGTCTCCATCCGCCGCACCGTCGCCGGAGCCACGCGCAGCACCCGCGCGGCCTCCTCACGCTTCAGCCCGGCCGCCTCCCGCAGCTCCTGCAACCGCCGGCCGAGCACCACCTGGCCCACCGTGGGCGCGGGCCGCCGCTCACTCACGCCACGCCTCCCCAGGGCTCATCAGGCAGCGAGACAACGCGAGCAGTCTGTCATGGTCCGGTGACAATCTCATTGCGCCTCAGGTGATCGACGGAACCCGCCGCGCGCGGGACCGTGGAGACCACCGGGTCCCGGGCCGGCGCACTCCGGCCCGGGACCCGGACCCACGGCAGCGAGCAGAAGGCCGGTCAGAACGTCTTCTGCCGCAGGTAGTCGACCGTCGCGGCATCCGCCGGCAGGAACGTCTCGATCGCCAGCTCGGCCACCGTCACATCCATCGGCGTGTTGAACGTCGACACCGACGACACGAACGACAGCACCCGTCCGTCGTGCTCGATCAGCAACGGCAGCGCGAAATACGCCCATTTCGTCTCGGCGGCCGGCCCCGCCGGTTCCTCCGGCCTCGTCTCCGGCACGGGATACGCCGACACCTCCTCGTACAGCGCGCGCAGCTCCGCCGACCGGTGCAGGGCCGGCTGACGGCCCATCTGCTCCAGCAGATGCCCCCGCCACTCCCGCAGATTGCGGATGCGCGGCGCGAGCCCCCGCGGATGCAGCGTCAGCCGCATCGCGTTCAGCGGCGGCTCCAGCAGCTCCTCGGCGACACCCTCCAGCAGCATCGTGATCCCGCGGTTCGCCGCCCGCACCTCGTACAGCCCGTCCATCACCAGCGCCGGATACGGCTCGTAGCCCCGCAGCAGCTGCTCCAGACCCGCCCGCACCGCGTCCAGCGCCGGGTCCTCCAGCGGCGTCTCCGGGAAGCGGGGCGCGTAACCGGCCGCCAGCAGCAGCGCGTTGCGGTCCCGCACCGGCACGTCCAGATGCTCCGCCAGCCGCAGCACCATCTCCTCGCTCGGCCGTGACCGGCCCGTCTCGACGAAGCTGATGTGCCGGGCGGAGGAACCGGCCCGCAACGCCAGCTCCAGCTGGGTGACCCTCCGACGCTCCCGCCACGCCCGCAACAGAGGGCCGACACCCTGGGCGGCGGGAGGGGCGGGGGCGGCAGCGGGCTCGGTGTGCACGGTCGATGCGATGGCCATACGGCGACCGTAACCGACCTCCCGACTTCCACCGGCTGTCGGCCGAGGAACACCGCTGGATTTCGACGAGCTGATCGCGCCCTCCTGTCTGAGCGGCATCGTCAGCCGGGACGATCCGCGGCCGGTCCACGTGCTGGGCCGGCCGAGCGCGGCGTACCCACCCCATGGACCCCACACACCCCGAC
>NZ_JALLGL010000396.1 GCF_023072675.1 Streptomyces sp. XM83C | reverse complement strand
CGGCGACACGCTCGGGGTGTGGACGGCGGTGCGGCGGGCGGTGTCCGCTGAACACGCGCGGCTCGCGGCCCGTATCAGGGGTGGGCTCTCGACGACCGGAGGGCCTCGCGGTTCACGCCGCCCGCACGCGAAGGTTTCGGGAGCCCTGCAATGAGGCACGCACGACGACGGATCGTCCGGCGCGTCGCACGACTGGCGGCCGTCGGCGGACTCCTCGTGGGAGGGGGGATGGTGGGGCAGGCCGCCATGGCCGACGAGCCCGCACCGCCCGTCGCGGGCGCCCGCACCCTGGCGCAGACGGCCGGTGAGACCGGCGCGGCGCTGACGGAACGGCTCGGCGCGGACCGTACGGCGGGCAGCTGGGTCGGTACCGACGGGCGGCCGGTCGTCGCCGTCACCGACGGGAAGGCCGCCGCCGAGGTGCGCGCGGCGGGCGCCGAGGCGCACCTCGTACGGCACAGCATGAAGGAGTTGCGGTCGGCGACGGCCGCGCTGGCCGCCGCACCGCGTGTGCCCGGCACGGCCTGGGTGGTGGACTACCGCAGCAACGAGGTGGTGGTGCAGGGCGACCGCACCGTCTCCTCCACGGACTGGTCGCGGCTGACCGGGGTCGCGGAGGGCATCGGCGACTTCGTCCGCATGGAGCGCACCACCGGCACGTTCACCACGCGGCTGAACGGGGCGCTGCCGATCCTGTCGACCGGGGGGCGCTGCTCGGCCGGGTTCAACGTGACCGACGGGCGGCGGGACTTCATCCTGACGGCCGGGCACTGCGGGCCGGCGGGGACGGTGTGGTTCGGGGACGGGCGTGGTGTGCAGCAGCTGGGGCAGACCGTGAACTCCAGTTTTCCCGGGGGTGACTTCTCGCTGGTGCGGTACGCGAGCGGGCGGGCCGGGGACGGCGCCGATGTGGTGGCGGTCGGCGGCGGCAAGGGGGTCCGCATCACGGGCGTGGCCGATCCGACGGTCGGTCAGCGGGTGTTCCGCAGCGGCAGCACCAGCGGGCTGCGCGACGGGCGGGTGACGGGTCTGAACGCGACGGTGAACTATCCGGAGGGCACCGTCACGGGGCTGATCCGGACGACGGTGTGCGCCGAGCCCGGGGACAGCGGTGGTCCGCTGTTCTCCGAGGGCATCGCCCTCGGCATCACCTCCGGCGGCAGCGGTGACTGCACGACGGGCGGGGTGACGTTCTTCCAGCCGGTCACCAAGGCGCTGGACGCGCTGGGTGTGCGGCTGGTCGGCGCGGGGGCAGGGCAGCGACAGCAGGGCGCGGCACCGTCGGCGGCGCCCTCGCAGGGTGCCCTCTCCCCCGGCGCGGCATCGCCGGGCTCCTCGGTGCCGGTCTCGGGGGGCGGCACCGAGGAGCCGGCGCTGCTGTCGCGGCTCACGGACCGGCGCAACGCGGGTCCGGGGCTGCTGATCGTCGCGGGAAGCCTGGTGGCGCTGGTGGCGACCCGGTACATCCGCGACGAGCAGGACCGCCGGGCCTATCGGCGGCACTATTCCGCGACCTGGGGCTGAGACCCCGGGCACCAGGGGGCGCCGGGCCGTCGGGAGGCGACGGCCCGGGTCGCTGCGGGAGAGCTGTCAGGGGGCCCGGCGCCGAGGGTGCGGGACCGTGTCGGGCGGGGCGGGAGGACGGCCGGTGTCAGGCGGCCCTGGCCGGCCGGCGCTGGGCCGCGGCGGCCCACTCCAGGACGAGGCGCTGGTACTCCTCGCGCTGCTCGCCGGTCAGTGTCCCGCCGGACCGGAGCCACAGGGCCCTGATCTCCTCGTTGACCTCCGCGGCCGATCGCTCGGAGGCGGGTTCAACAGTGGTGGACATGCTGTGAAGCATACGGGCCCCGACGTGAAGACGACGTGAGTAAGAATGGAGAATTCGGGCATCTCGGACCGTGGTGATGGTCACGTCGATCATGGAGGGGTTGCGGGATTGCGATTGATGCCCTCCTCGTCCGCGGAAGGCAGCTGACCATGACGTTCTCCCTGGCCATCGTGGGCGCGGGGCAGTTCTCCGCCCGGTTCGCCGAGCTGTTCGCCGCGCATCCCGGCGTCGCCGCCGTGCATGTCGCCGATCTGCTGCCCGAGCGCGCCGAGCGCCTCGTCGCCGCGGAGGGGCTCGCCGGGACCTTCCCGTCGTACGAGGCCGTGCTGGACTCCCCCGCGATCGACGCGGTGGCCCTGTTCACCCAGCGCTGGACGCACGGGCCGCTCGTCCTGGCCGCGCTGCGGGCCGGCAAGCACGTCTTCTCCGCCGTCCCGATGGCGATCACCGTGGAGGAGGTCGCCGCGATCGTCGACGCGGTCCGGGCGAGCGGGCTGACGTACATGATGGGCGAGACCAGCCACTACCACCCGGCGACCGTGCACGCCCGGAACAAGATCGCCGAGGGCGCTTTCGGCCGGGTCTTCTACGCGGAGGGCGACTACGTCCACGACATGGACCTCGGCTTCTACGACGCCTACCGCTACAGCGGCGGTACGGAGTGGAAGGCGACGGCGAGCTGTCCCCCGCTGCTCTACTCGACGCACTCGGTGGGCGGGGTGCTCGGCGCCTGGCGGACCCGGGCGGTGAGCGTGTCGGCGATCGGGGTGCGCGACGAGCGCGGCGACGGCGTCTTCGACCGCTCGGTCAGCATGTTCGACAACGACGTCTCCAACGCCACCGCGCTGTTCGAGGTGGAGGGCGGAGGATCGTTCCGCACCAACGAGTTCCGCAGGGTCGGCTACCCCGCCTTCATCCGCGAGTCCCGGTTCCGCTTCTTCGGCACCGAGGCCAGCATGGAGCAGCTGGCGACGGTCGCGCTCTGGCAGGACAAGAAGGGCGTGCGGGACATCAGTGGACTGCTGGAGCCGAGGAAGCGCACCGACCCCGACGATCCGTCGCTGCGGCACGTGGCCCCCGAGCTGCGTGCCGCGTTCACCGCGGGGTGCGCGCCGGTGCACGACCGGTCGCGGCTGCCGCGCGTGTACGACACGCTGTCCAACGGGCACGAGGGCAGCCACCATTTCCTCGCCGACGACTTCGTGACCGCGGTGGACACCGGCACCCTGCCGCCGGTCAACGCCTGGGTGGCGGCCCGCTACACCCTGCCCGGCATCGTCGCACACGAGTCCGCGCGGCAGGGCGGGAAGCGGCTGGAGATCCCCGACTTCGGCGACCCGCCCGCGTCCTGAACGACACCGGCCGGCCCACCCCTGGGGGGCGGACCGGCCGGTCGTGCGGCGCGGCCGGCCCGAAAGGGAGACGGGCCGGCCGGTGCCCGTCAGGTGCCCGGCTTGCGGCCGTACACGTAGACGTCGTCGCCGTTCTTCAGCAGCGACCAGTAGGCCTTGGCGTCCTTCGGCGTCATGTTGACGCAGCCGTGCGAGCCCGGCGGGTTCCACATGCTGACGCCGACCGAGTGGAAGGCCTGGCCGCCGTCGAAGAACTGGCTGTACGGCATCGGCACGTTGTAGAGCGTCGACACGTGGTTCCTGTGCCGCCAGTAGATCTTCTTCAGCCCGGTCCGCGTCTCGTACCGGTCACGGCCGGTGCGCACCGGAACGGGGCCGTAGACCAGCTTCTTGCCGTCCTGGATCCAGCTGATCTGGAGGGTGAGGTCGACGCAGGCGATACGACCCTTGTTCACGGGGCATTTACCGGCCTTGTTGGGGTTCTTCCCCACGGCCTTCTGTTTGTTCATGAGGTTCATCACGCCCCAGGTGACCGGCCCGGCGTAGCCGATGTCGGGGGTGATGCCGTGCTTGGTCTGGAAGGCCCGGATCGCCTTGCAGTCGGCGGTGGACTGCTTGCCGTCCACCGGGCGGCCGAGGAACTTCTCGACCTGCTTCTGGTAGGGCCCGGCCGACCTGGTGCAACCGGGCGCCGCCTGCGCGGTACCCGCACCGGCCGCGAGTGTGAGGGGCGTCACCAGCGCGGTGATCCCGAGGGCGACGGCGCCCCGTCTGCGTATGTCCCCCATGGCAGGCCTCTTTCCGGTGTGTGCGGGGTGGTCTCTGCCGGGTAGACCCGTACGAGGGCACACCGGTTGTGGCGCGGCGCGTGCTGTGACGAAACGGTGAACTTTCGCCCCGTCAGCCGGGGGCGGGCGGTGCGGCAGGCGGGCGGGACGCGCACCGGGGCAGGCGGGGAGCGCCGGTCGGGTGGGTCTCCGCGTAGCACCGGTGACGGTGCCGTGACGATCGTCAGGGCGGATACGGTGCGGCCATGTCGTCGTTCGTACAGCAACTGCCCGCACTCCTCGGCGTCGTCATCGGCGCCCTCGGCTCGTATGTGGCGCTCGTCCGCAGCGACCGTGACCGGTTCCGGCGCGAGCAGCGGGCCCGGTGGGAGGAGCGGCGCCTCGCGGCGTACTCGGAGTGGGCGCTGGCCCTGAAGAAGTCCGTGACGCTGACCTACCGGGTCGCCTCCCACCTCGGCAACGACCCGCATCCGCACCCGCTGTCCCCGGCCGAGGCCGAGCCCCTGATGGCGGAGGCGAACGTGGCACGGGACCCGGCCGGAGAGGCACTGCTGATGCTGGGCAGCCGCGAGGTGGTGGAGAAGGCCCGGGCATGGGTGAGCGTGGTGCTGGAGATGGAACAGTTCCTGCGGGACGGCACCCGCGACCCCGCCGCCTGGCAGCGGCTGCTGGAGCGGCAACGCGCGGGCCGCGAGGCGTACTACGCCGCCGTACGCGAGGATCTCGCGCTGCCGCCCGGGCACAGCGCCCACCGGGCGCGGTGCCCGGGCGGGCGGGTGTAGGCGGCGGG
>NZ_JALLGL010000395.1 GCF_023072675.1 Streptomyces sp. XM83C | reverse complement strand
GCACGAGGGCCTTTCTGGTCGCCGGTGCAGATCTCGCAATCCACACCGAGCCAGAGGGCCCTCACCCATTTCAAGATCACACGTCAGTGATCGCTGTCACCAACCTCCGTGGACAGAACACCTAGGCGCGCCGGGCGTCGCTCGGCAGAAATGTCCTAGGGCTCCTCGGGGAACTCCCCGTCGACGTACACCCAGGCCCCGCCGTCCCGCTCGAACCAGCTGCGCTCCAGCAGCGAGCCACCCCGGTACGACGCCCGGAACGTCACCGTCCCCGAGGTGTGGAACGCCGAGCCGTCGGTGGCGTCGAGGATCTCCAGCCCCGTCCACCGCATGCGCGGGTCCAGATCGAGCCGCGCGGGCCGGGTCCGCGGATGCCAGGTGCGCAGCAGATACGCCGCGTCGCCCGTGACGAACGCGCTGTAGCGGGACCGCATCAGCGCCTCGGCGGTGGGCGCGGCGGCGGCGCCGGAGTGGTACCGGCGGCAGCAGTCCGCGTACGCCTCGGGCCGGCCGCAGGGACAGGAACGCGTCGTCATGACCGCCATTGTGCCGGGCCGGGGGAGCGGCACCGACTCCGGGCCGTACGGCGGGAGGGGTGAGCGGAGGCCGGTCCGAGGCACCGGCGGATCCCGGCGCCCGGGGTGCGGGCCTGGGCCTGCGGGCATGCGAAAGGCCCCTGCTGAGCAGGGGCCTTCAGCTGTGTCCGAGGGGGGACTTGAACCCCCACGCCCGATAAAGGGCACTAGCACCTCAAGCTAGCGCGTCTGCCATTCCGCCACCCGGACAAGGTGTCTGTCGTGCGGGCTTTCCCCCGCGGCGACGAGGTAAACATTACCAGGCTTTCGGGGATGGTCGATCACCCCCGTCCGCCCGTGAACGGGGAGTGACGGACCGGGACCGGTCTTGGGCGGCACGGCCGGGGGGAGGGAGGATGAGGGGGACCGACGGCTGACACCGGAAGGAAGCAGCGTGAGCGACACGGACACGGCGGACAAGGCCAGGGGCGTCACCGGCGAGGACGAGGTCGTCGACCTCTGCCGCGACCTCATCCGGTTCGACACCAGCAACTACGGCGACCACTCGGGCCCCGGCGAGCGCGCCGCCGCCGAGTACGTGGCGGAGAAGCTCGCCGAGGTGGGCCTCGAACCTCGGATCTTCGAGTCGCACCCGGGCCGCGCCTCCACCGTGGCCCGTATCGAGGGCGAGGACCCTTCCCGGCCCGCGCTGCTCATCCACGGCCACCTCGACGTCGTGCCGGCCAACGCGGCCGACTGGACCCACGACCCCTTCTCCGGCGAGATCGCCGACGGCTGCGTGTGGGGCCGGGGTGCCGTCGACATGAAGGACATGGACGCGATGACCCTCGCGGTCGTGCGCGACCGGCTGCGCTCGGGGCGCCGGCCCCCGCGGGACATCGTCGTCGCGTTCCTCGCCGACGAGGAGGCCGGCGGCACCTACGGCGCCCGCCACCTGGTCGACAACCACCCGGACCTCTTCGAGGGCGTCACCGAGGCGATCAGCGAGGTCGGCGGCTTCTCCTTCACGGTGAACGAGCAGCGGCGGCTCTACCTCATCCAGACGGCCGAGAAGGGCATGCACTGGATGAAGCTGACCGTCGCCGGCACCGCCGGGCACGGCTCGATGATCCACCGCGACAACGCCATCACCGAGCTGAGCGAGGCCGTCGCCCGGGTGGGCCGGCACAAGTTCCCCGTCCGTGTCACCAAGACCACCCGCGCCTTCCTCGACGAGCTGGGCGACGCCCTCGGCACCGAACTGGACCCGGAGGACATGGAGTCCACGCTGGCCAAGCTGGGCGGTATCGCCAAGCTGATCGGCGCGACCCTGAGCAACACCGCCAACCCGACCCAGCTGAACGCCGGCTACAAGGTCAATGTGATCCCCGGCGAGGCCACCGCCCACATCGACGGACGCTTCCTGCCGGGCTACGAGGAGGAGTTCCTCGCCGACCTCGACCGGCTGCTCGGCCCGAACGTGCGCCGCGAGGACGTGCACGCCGACAAGGCCGTCGAGACCACCTTCGACGGCGCGCTGGTCGAGGCCATGCAGTCGGCGCTGGTCGCCGAGGACCCGGCCGCCAAGGCGATCCCGTACATGCTCTCCGGCGGCACCGACGCCAAGTCCTTCGACGACCTCGGCATCCGGGGCTTCGGTTTCGCACCGCTGAAGCTGCCGCCGGAGCTGGACTTCGCCGGAATGTTCCACGGCGTCGACGAGCGGGTGCCGGTCGACGGGCTCACGTTCGGTGTACGGGTGCTGGACCGGTTCATCGACCTTTCCTGAGAACGGAACCGCCCGCGCCGCGGCTGCCGGAAAACCACCCGTCGGAAATCGGCCGCGTGTACGGGAACGACTGAGAAGAGTGAATGCGACGATAAGCTCGTAGCCCCATTACTCCCTCCTCGTTACTGGTGATGCGATCCGCGACGCTGGGATCGCTTTTGCCAACTAGGAGGAATAAATGATCAAGAAGGTCGTCGCTGCTGCGGCTGCCACCGGCGGTCTGGTTCTCGCGGGTGCGGGTCTCGCCGTCGCCGACTCCGGTGCCCAGGGTGCCGCCGTGTACTCCCCGGGCGTCGTGTCCGGCAACGTCATCCAGGTTCCCGTTCACGTCCCGGTGAACGTCTGCGGCAACACGATCTCGGTGATCGGGCTGCTGAACCCCGCTTTCGGCAACACGTGCATCAACAAGTGACGTTGTCGCCCCTCAAGGGGTTGTTCCTCTGAGGGTCGTCCATGCCGTCGGCCCCGGAGCGCCTGCCATGCGCTCCGGGGCCGACCGGTCTTTTGGCGACGACCGCATCGCGTTTCGCACGGGATTCGAAAAGTCGAAGGCAGGGATTTCAGGAATGCGACAGGCAACCCGCAAAGGCCTCATGACCGTGGCCGCCGCCACCGGAGTCATCGCGGCCGCCGGCAGCGCCTACGCCCATGGGGGTGCGACGGCCGAGGGCTCGGCCTCGGGCTCGCCGGGCGTGCTGTCCGGCAACTCGGTGCAGGCGCCGGTGCACGTCCCGGTGAACGTCTGCGGCAACACCGTCGACGTCGTCGGCGTGCTCAACCCGGCGGCCGGCAACACCTGCGGCAACAAGAGCCACGGCTCGGGGCACCACGGCGGCTCCGGCGGCCACGGCTCGCACGGAGGGTCGGGCTCGTACGGCGACTCGGGCGGGTACGGCGGTCCGGGTTCCCACGGTGGCTCGGGCAGCCACGGCGGCTCCGGCTCGCACGCGGGCTCGGGCGGCTCGCACGCCGGCGGCCACACCGGGGGCTCGCCCGGTGTGGGCTCCGGGAACAACGTCGAGGCCCCGATCGACGTGCCGGTGAACGTCTGCGGCAACAGCGTCGATGTGATCGGCATCGGCAACCCCGCCCTGGGCAACGAGTGCGCCAACGGCGGCGGCTCGGGGCACCCCGGGCACCCCGGGCACCCCGGCAACCCGGGTAACCCCGGCACCCCCGGTAACCCTGGCAACCCGGGTAACCCCGGCACCCCCGGTAACCCCGGTAACCCCGGCACCCCTGGCAACCCCGCCACCCCGGGCCAGGAGACCCCGGGTGCTCCGGGCCACCCCAACGTGCCGGGCACCCAGACCGTCACCCAGCCCGAGGGTGAGGCCCAGCTCGCCCACACCGGCAGCGAGATGCCGCTCGGCATCGTGCTCCCCGCCGGCGCGGGCGCGCTCCTCGCGGGCGCCGTTCTCTACCGCCGGGCGCGCGCCTCGGCGTGACCGGCCGTTCAGGGCGCTGAGCCGCCCTGAACAGACGAACGGAGCGGGCCCCGCCGTAGCGGCGGGGTCCGCTCCGTCCCGTTCGGCCTCAGCTCACCACGTGGCGCGCACCTGTCGGATGATCCGCCGGCGCAGCCGCACACGGCGGCTGCCGTCACGCATGAGGCTCAGGCGGTACAACTCCCAGTGTCCGTACTCTGCATGGTCCGTCAGCAGACGTGTCGCCTCCTTGCGGGAAACCCCGCGCGGTACGTGCACGTCGACAAATTCGTATTCCGGCATCGCATCTATTGTGCGGTCCGGGGCCCGCTACGGATAGCGTCTGCTGTATGTCTGATGCTGCGCAGCCCACCGCTGCCGAGGTACGCGCCGCCGCCGAAGCGGTCAAAACCGCGCTCGACCGCCACCTGGCCGCGGTCGAAGCCCGGTCGGGGGAGGACGACCCGGCCGTCTACGAGGCGTTCAACCAGCTGGCCGCGGCGGCCGAGGCGTACGACGAGCTGCTCTACGACCGCTACGACGAGGTCACGCCCTTCGAGATCCCCGGCGGCGAGGAGATGCCGCCCTACACCGGTCCCGAGGAGCCCAGCGCGCTCAGCGTGTTCATCCGCCGCGACTACGCCGTGAGCGATCAGCAGCGGCTGCTGGCACAGGCCCGGAGGGTGGAGGCGGTGGACGGCGACACCGACGACGAGGACCTGGCGGACACCGTGCACGGGGCGCTGGGCGTCCTCTTCGGCGAGTTCGAACCGGACGAGATCGCCAGTCGGCACAAGGAGTTCGGCCTCGAGGAGGGCGACTCCACGCTTTGGGTGGTGGCCGTCGACGAGCCGGCCGAGCCCGGCGAATGGCTCGAGGCACCCTTCGAACAGGCCGACCCGCAGCGCGTGATCTGCCGCTTCGACGTCAGCGCCGTCTTCGACGACGCGGGCCTCGCCGACGAGGGCGACGACGAGGACGCCGGCGTGGTCGCCGGGCTGGACGACGACGAGGTCGAGGAGATCGACCTCGACGAGGACGACGAGGACGACGAGGACGACGAGGGCGGCGGGGGCGGGGAGGGA
>NZ_JALLGL010000394.1 GCF_023072675.1 Streptomyces sp. XM83C | reverse complement strand
AGCCCCCCGTGTGTACCACTTCTAGCTTCGTCGGCAGCGTCATATGTGTATAAGAGACACCACCCACACCGTCCGCACCCCGGCCCGCTGCGCCGGCACGGCCGCCGCCTCCCACTCCACGCACAGCTCCGGCAGGAAACCCCGCCCGGGAGGGGCGCTCTCGTCGACCTCCCGGTCACCCGTGTCGCCGTACAGGCCGATCGCGCTGCCGTTCACGAACACCCGCGGCGGCCTGTCCAGTCCCGCCACCGCCTCCGCCAGCGTCCGTGTGCCGTCCACCCGGCTGGAACGGATCAGCGCCTTGTAGCTCTCCGTCCACCGCCGGTTGCCGATGCCCGCCCCCGCGAGGTTCACCACCGCGTCGCAGCCCTCGAGACCCGCCGCGTCCACCGACCCGCGCTCCGGGTCCCAGCGCACCTCTCCCGGTTCCCGGGGCGCGCGCCGCACCAGCCGCACCACCTCGTGGCCCTCCGCCTCCAGCGACGCGGCCAGCGCGCCGCCGATCAGCCCCGACGACCCGGCGATCGCGATCCGTGAACGTTGCATGACCTCATCCTGCCCGGCGAGAGGGAAAACCCCTGGTGGGACACCCGGTTTCCCCTCGTAAGGTGGTCGCATGCCCGATCTGTCGATACGTACCGCCCGCCCCGAGGACGAGGCGGCCCTGCGCCGCCTCGACCACGACACCTGGTCGTACCAGCACGCCGTCTCCCCGCGTCCCGCACCCGACGCGCCCTTCTTCCGGGACACCGCCGGCCCCGGGGACCACTTCGTCGCCGAACTCGACGGCCGCCTCGTCGGCTACATCCGCCTGGGCCACCCCACCCCCCTGGAGAGCAATCGGCACGTCCGGTTCATCGGCGGCCTCGCCGTCGCCGAGGAGGCCCGCGGCCGGGGCGTCGGCCGCGCCCTGCTGCGCGCCGCCGTCGAGGAGGCCCGAACCGGCGGCTACCGCCGGATCACCCTGCGTGTCCTCGGCCACAACACCGGGGCTCGCAAGCTGTACGAGTCGGAGGGTTTCGTCGTCGAGGGCGTGCAGCCCGAGGAGTTCCTCCTCGACGGCACCTACGCGGACGACGTGCTGATGGGGATGCGGCTGATCTGAGCCGTGCCGGTGGCAGGTCAGGCCGTACCCGATGCCGGGCCGTTCCCGGTGTCGCGTGGGCTCGCACGTCTGCCCATTGCCGGGCTGTTCCCGGTGTCATGTGGGCTCGCACGTCTGCCCGATGCCGGGCCGTTCCCGGTGTCGCGTGGGCTCGCACGTCTGCCCGATGCCGGGCCGTTCCCGGTGTCGCGTGGGCTCGCACGTCTGCCCGATGCCGGGCCGTTCCTGGTGTCGCGTGGGCTCGCACGTCTGCCCGATGCCGGGCCGTTCCTGGTGTCGCGTGGGCTCGCACGTCTGCCCGATGCCGGGCCGTCCCCGATGTCACGTCGGCCGTCGGTCACGACGTCACCAGGTCGCCCGTGTCCACCGCCCGTGTGGCGCGGGCGGCCCGCTCCGCCGCTTCCCTCACCTCCGCCGCGGTCAGCACATAACCCGTCTCCGGGTCGGACGTGGACCGGGCGAACACCACCCCGAACACCCGCCCGTCCGTCGTCAGCAGCGGCCCGCCGGAGTTGCCGGGACGCACCGTGGAGCGGATCGCGTAGATCTCCCGCGTGACGGGCCCGTCGTTGTAGATGTCCTGACCCCGCGCGTGCACCCGGTTCGCCACCGTCGCCGCCTGCAGATCCAGCGCACCGTCCTGCGGATAGCCCGCGACGACCGCTGCCGCGCCGCGCCGGGCGTCGTCGTCGAAGGACAGCACGGGCGCGCGCAGACCGGGCACGTACAGCACCGCCACGTCCCGGTCCGGGTCGAACAGCACCACCCGGGCCTCGTACGACCGCCCCACGCCGCCGACCCGTACGCCCGGGTCGTCGATGCCCGCCACCACATGGGCGTTCGTCATCACATGCTGCGGCGCGTACACGAACCCGCTGCCCTCGCGGCCCTGGTCGCCCGCGACACCCTCGATCTTGACGGTGCTCGCCTTGGCCGCCTCCGTCGCGGCGGCCGTCACGTTGTCCCCGGAGGGGCGCGCCACCTGGGCCGTCGACTCGTTCTCGAACGGGTTGAACACCTGCGGGAAGCCCGCCTCCGTCAGCGCCGACGTGGCCCGTGAGAACCATCCCGGCGTGGTCTCCGGCATCGCCCGCTGCACCGCGCCCAGCAGCCGCGAGTCCCGTATCGCACCGGTCAGCGGCGGCGCGGCCGACACCGCCAGGACACTGCCCGCCACCCAGGCCACGATCAGCACCGCGACCGTGTTCGCGACGGCGCCGCCCACCCCGTCGGCCACTCGCAGCGGCCCCCGGTCCAGCTCCCGGCGCAGCCGCAGCGCCAACCGGCCCGCGCACTCGTGGCCCACCACGGCCGGCACCAGCACCGTGAGCACCGCCGTCACCGTCGCCGCCGCCGAACCCGGCGACACCAGCTCTGTCACCCACGGCAGCACCCACACGCCCAGCGCGGCACCGCCCACGAACCCGGCGAGCGAGACACACCCCGCCACCAGCCCGCGCCGGTACCCGGCAGCGGCGTACACGAGGATCACCAGCAACAGCAGGACGTCCAGCAGGTCCACGGAGCCGCCTTTCTCTCGGACCCTTGATACGTGGGGGAAGGGCCCGGTGATCAGCCACACGCCGTCCGACGGCTCGGTCGGCGCCCGCGCATCCACCCCGGAAAACGTCACGGACCGGGACGATGGTTCCACCGGGTGGCACAGCGCACATCGCGGGCGCGGCGGAATCGGCCGACAGTGGCACCATGCGTGTCCGAAGACCCCGCAGGACGCCCGGCCCGCTCAAGGCCGTGCTCGGCTGCCTGCCCGGACTGGCCGCCGTCGTCGCGCTCGCCGTGTGCGCGGGCGGCGTCGAGCACGCCGCCGGCCGCCGGGCCGCCGCCGAGCGGGCCACGGCCGCACAGCAGGCCGCCCGGTCGGAGGGCCGCCACACCGCGCCCCGGCCGCGCATCCTGCCCCGCTCCGTGTGGCTGCACGACACCGGCGCCCCCGACCGGCCTCCGCCCCGCTACGACGACCGGGTGGTGGCCGTCTTCGTCCACCACACCGACTCGCCGAACGACTACGACTGCGCCGACACGCCCCGCATCATCCGCTCGCAGTACGAGGGCCAGACCCGCGACCGCAGCTGGGACGACATCGGCTACAACTTCCTCGTCGACCGATGCGGCACCCTCTACGAGAGCCGCGCGGGCGGCATCGACCGGCCCGTCACCGGCGCCCACACCCAGGGCTTCAACCACCGCACCGCCGGGATCGCCGCCATCGGCACCTTCACCGAGGGCGCCTCCGTGCCGGCCGCGATGACGGACGCGATCGCCGCGCTCGTCGCCTGGAAACTGGGCCTCACCGGGATCGACCCGCGCGCCGGCGTACGGCTGGTGTCCAGCAACAGCCACAGCCGCTATCCGCGCGGTACGACGGCCCTGCTGCCCGCCGTCGCCGCACACCGCGACGCCTACATGACCCGCTGCCCCGGCCCTGCGCTCGCCGACCGGCTGCCCGCGGTACGCCTGCGCGCGGCGGCCCTCCAGGGCCGTACCAGCGGCCCTGACAGGGTCGTACGGGCCGACTGAACCTGCCTGCGGACACCGCACGCGGACACCGGCCCGCGGACGCCGACCTGCGGACACCGCCCCGCGGGGCACCGGAGCGGGGGTCAGTCCCCCCGGAACCGCACCCACAGGCGGGGGAAGCGTTCCGCCAGCGCCGCCTCGTCCTCGAAGTCCAGCGGCGTGCCCTCCGGCTCCGCGGGCTGCGGCGGCAACCCCAGATCGGGGGCGACACCGCCGGTCAGCTCCTCGTAGGCCTCGTCGGCCGCGTACCCGATCTCCTCGCCGTCGCCGTCGACCTCCTCGTCGAAGTCGTCCAGCAGGTCGGCCAGGGAGTCCGGGTCGTGCAGCGCGCCCTCGAACACCTCCCGGCCCTGGCCGATCAGCCAGCAGCGGAAGAAGTCGAACGCGTCGTCGCTGGCTCCGTCGAGCAGCACCCAGGCGGCACCCCACAGATCCCAGCGGTAGGCGCGGTTGTAGCGGGCCTCGAAGTGACGGGCGAAGTCCAGAACGGATTCCGGGTCCAGCTGCCGCAGCCGCTCCACGAGCGCGTCGGCCTGCTCCTCGGGATCGCCCTCGGCGGCCTCCCGGCTCGCGTCCACCAACTCCCAGAACCGCGTCTCGTCCATCACGGGTTCCAGCATCGGGCCATGGCGGGCGGGACGCACGCGGAGTGCGGCGGATCGTTACGGCGGACGCCGGGACGGACGCCGGGACGGACGCCGGGAGGGACGCCGGGAGGGACGCCGGGACGGATGCCGGGAGGGACGCCGGGGCGGATGCCACGGCGGGCCGTCACGCCCCGTACAGCTCCGCCAGCCGCCGGGCGTCCGCCGCGAGCCGCTCCCGCAGGGCGCGCGGGGCCAGCACCTCGCCCTCGGGCCCGAGCGCCGTCAGCTGGGCGTGGGCGACCTCCTCGGACTCCACCGGCACGGTCACCGTCACCCGGCCCTCGCCGTCCGGCGCGCCCGCCGACGCCAGCGCCTCACGGGCGGCGAGCGGATCGACGACGTGCGGGAGGCGCCGTACACCCTCCTCCGTCAGCCGGACCACGGCCTCGCCCCGCCAGATCGACCGGGCGAACCGGTCCGCCTGCTCGGCCCAGAAACCCGGCAGATCGAACTCCGCGTCCCGCACGAAGGTCTCGGCGAGCGGTACGACCTCGGTGAACCGGTCGATGCGGTACGTCCGGAAGCTGTCTCTTATACCAATCTCC
>NZ_JALLGL010000393.1 GCF_023072675.1 Streptomyces sp. XM83C | reverse complement strand
CCCGCACCGTCAAGGCCATCGTGAAGGACATCCCCTCCCGGCTCACCCTGGACGACCTGTCGCTGCACCCGCACCCCGGACAGCTCGCCGCCAACGACATCGGCCGGGTGAAGATCCGCACCGCCGAGCCGCTGCCCGTCGACTCCTACGCCGACTCGCGCCGCACCGGCTCGTTCATCCTGATCGACCCCAGCGACGGCACCACCCTGACCGCGGGCATGGTCGGCGAGTCCTTCGCCGCGCCGGAACCGGTCAAGGACGAGTCCGACGACGACGGGTGGGACTTCTGAGCATGCTCTCCGACGGTTTCTACGTCACGTTCGCGAAGGAGGGCGGTCGCGTCGGCAGCGGCGCCCTCGGCAGCGGACAGGGCGGGGTGGCGCGATGTGCGCGCTGACGTACGCGCACCGCATGCGCGCCCGCACCCCCCACGTGCTGCACCGACGAAGACCTGCCGAACTCCCGGCCACGGCCTGAACCGTGACCGCCGGGCCAACGAGAGGAAAACCTCCCGTGCCTGCCAGTTCCAACCTTGTCCGCCGCGGCCTGGCCGTGGCCGCCGCGCTCCCCCTGCTCGCCCTCGCCGCCTGCGGCTACGGCTCCGAGGCCAAGGACGACTCGCCCGAGCAGCAGGTCGCCGCCGGCGCCGAGAAGATCGACGGGCTCGACTCCGTCCGGATCGGCTACTTCGGCAACCTCACCCACGCCACCGCCCTGGTCGGCAAGCAGAAGGGCTTCTTCCAGAAGGAGCTCGGCGCCACCCGCGCCAAGTACCAGGTGTTCAACGCCGGCCCGTCCGAGATCGAGGCGCTGAACTCCGGTTCCGTCGACATCGGCTGGATCGGCCCGTCGCCTTCGATCAACGGCTACACCAGGTCCGAGGGCAAGAGCCTGCGGATCGTCTCGGGTTCCGCGTCCGGCGGTGTGAAGCTCGTCGTGAACCCCGACAAGATCAAGACCCTGGACGACGTCAAGGGCAAGAAGATCGCCACCCCGCAGCTCGGCAACACCCAGGACGTGGCGTTCCTCAACTGGATCGCGGGCAGGGGCTGGAAGGTCGACGCGCAGAGCGGCAAGGGCGACGTCTCGGTCATCCGCACCGACAACAAGATCACCCCGGACGCCTACAAGTCCGGCTCCATCGACGGCGCGTGGGTGCCGGAGCCGACCGCGTCGAAGCTGGTCTCCCAGGGCGCGAAGGTGCTGCTGGACGAGGCCGACCTGTGGCCGGACAAGAAGTTCGTGATCACGAACGTGATCGTGTCGCAGAAGTTCCTCGAGGAGCACCCGAAGGCGGTCGAGGCGGTCCTGAAGGCCTCCGTGGCGACCAACAAGTGGATCAACGCCAACCCGGAGGAGGCGAAGGCCGCGGCCAACGCCCAGCTGAAGGAGGACTCCGGCAAGGCGCTCCCGGCCGAGGTCATCGACCCGGCGTGGAAGTCGATCCAGTTCATCGACGACCCGCTGGCGTCCACGCTGAACACCGAGGCCGACTACGCGGTCAAGGCGGGTCTGCTGGAGAAGCCGAAGCTCGACGGCATCTACGACCTGACGCTGCTCAACAAGATCCTCAAGGCGCAGGGCGCGAGCCCCGTCGACGACGCCGGCCTCGGCGTCGAGTAGCCCCGAAATCCCGAGAGTTCCCAGGAGGTGACGATCATGGCCACCGCGATCGCCGAGGCCGCGGACGTCGAGTCGGTCGAGCACGCCGCGCGTATCGAGAGCGTCTCGAAGTCCTTCAGCGGGCCCGCAGGGCAGCAGCTGGTCCTGGACGACATCACCCTCGATGTCGCTCCGGGCGAGTTCGTCACCCTCCTGGGTGCCTCGGGCTGCGGCAAGTCCACTCTGCTCAACCTGGTGGCGGGCCTGGACCGGCCCTCCGCCGGCAGCATCACCACCGACGGGCGTCCCGCTCTGATGTTCCAGGAGCACGCCCTGTTCCCGTGGCTGACCGCGGGCAAGAACATCGAACTCGCCCTGAAGCTCCGGGGCGTGCCCAAGGGCGAGCGGCGCGGACGCGCCGAGGAGCTGCTGGAACTGGTCCGGCTGAAGGGCTCGTACGGCAAGCGGGTGCACGAGCTGTCCGGCGGCATGCGCCAGCGTGTGGCGATGGCGCGGGCGCTCGCGCAGGACAGCCGGCTGCTGCTGATGGACGAGCCGTTCGCGGCTCTGGACGCCATCACCCGGGATGTGCTGCACGACGAGCTGACCCGCATCTGGGCGGAGACGGGCGTGTCGGTGCTGTTCGTCACGCACAACGTGCGTGAGGCGGTACGGCTCGCGCAGCGGGTGGTGCTCCTGTCGTCGCGTCCCGGCCGGATCGCGCGCGAGTGGCGGGTGGACATCCCGCAGCCGCGCCGCATCGAGGACGCCCCGGTGGCGGAGCTGTCCCGGGAGATCACCGAAGTACTGCGTGGGGAGATCCGCCGTCATGGCCAGCACTGAGACGACCGAGACGACGTCGGACGCGTCCGCCAAGGACGGCCTGGGCGGGCTGGAGGCCGGGCTCGACGCGCTGGAGACGACCGCCGTCGGCCGCCCGCCGCTGCGGCAGACACTGCTGAACAAGGTGCTGCCGCCGGTCGTGGCCGTCGCCGTGGTGCTGGTGGTGTGGCAGGGCCTGATCTCCCTGAAGATCGTCGACGATCCGACGAAGCTGCCCTCGCCGGCCGATGTGGGCAACGAGTTCAAGGACGCCTGGCTGAGCGGCACACTGCTCGACTACATCTGGACGTCCATCTCGCGCGGTCTGCTCGGCTTCCTGTTCGCGCTCGCCATCGGCACCCCGCTGGGGCTGCTGGTGGCGCGGGTGAAGTTCGTGCGGGCGGCGATCGGTCCGATCCTGTCCGGGTTGCAGTCCCTGCCGAGTGTGGCGTGGGTGCCTCCCGCGGTGATCTGGCTGGGCCTGAACAACTCGATGATGTACGCGGTGATCCTGCTCGGCGCGGTCCCGTCGATCGCCAACGGTCTGGTGTCCGGCATCGACCAGGTGCCGCCGCTGTTCCTGCGGGCGGGCCGCACCCTCGGCGCGACCGGTCTGAAGGGTGCCTGGCACATCGTCATGCCGGCGGCGCTGCCCGGCTATCTGGCGGGTCTGAAGCAGGGCTGGGCGTTCTCGTGGCGGTCGCTGATGGCCGCGGAGATCATCGCCTCCTCCCCCGACCTGGGCATCGGTCTGGGCGCGCTGCTGGAGAACGGCCGCAACGCCAGCTCCATGTCGATGGTGTTCGAGGCGATCATTCTGATCCTGTTCGTCGGCATCGCGATCGACCTGCTGATCTTCAGCCCGCTGGAGCGGTGGGTGCTGCGCAGTCGCGGCCTGCTGGTGAGGAACTGACCGTCATGTCCCCGAGCCCGGTTCTTCTCGTCGTCGCCCACGGCAGCCGCGATCCGCGGCATGCCGCGACCGTGCACGCCCTCGTGGAGCGGGTACGGGCGCTGCGGCCGGGGCTGCGCGTGGAGACCGGGTTCCTGGACTTCAACGTGCCGTCCGTGCCGGGCGTGCTTCAGTCCCTCGCGGCGCGGGGCGTACGGGACGTCGTCGCCCTGCCGCTGCTGCTGACGCGTGCTTTCCACGCGAAGGCGGACATCCCGGCGGTGCTGCGGGAGGCGCCGCGCGGTCTGCGCGTCCGGCAGGCCGACGTGCTCGGCCCGTCGCCGCTGCTGCTGTCGGCGCTGGACCGGCGGCTGTACGAGGCGGGGATCGGCCCCGCCGACAAGTCCTCGACCGGGGTCGTGCTGGCCTCGGCGGGGTCCAGTGACCCGGAGGCGATCGCAGTGATCGCTGAAATCGCGCGGGAGTGGCGGCACACCGGTTGGTGCGCCGTGCGGCCTGCGTTCGCCTCCGCATCTCTTCCCCGCACCGAGGACGCGGTGCGTGAGCTGCGTGCTCTGGGCTGCGAGCGGGTCGCCGTGGCGCCGTACGTGCTCGCGCCGGGGTTCCTGCCGGACCGTATCGCGCGGGGCGCGGCCGAGGCGGACGTCCTCGCGGACGTGCTGGGTCCGGCGCCGGAGGTGGCGCGGGTGCTGCTGGAGCGGTACGACCGGGCGAGGGCCGCGGGGGCGGGTCGGATGCCGTCGGTGGCGGCGCTGGGGGCGTGACGCGGGCCCTGCGGGGGCCGGCTACCGGCACAGGCCGTCGCCGAGTGCCGTACGGGCGTATCGGACGATGCGTCCGCTGCGGGTGCGGGTGAGCAGGCCCGCGTCGTAGAGAACGGTCAGGTGCTGGCTGACGGCGCCCGGGGTGACGCCGAGACGGTGGGCGAGTTCCGTCGTGGACGCCGGTTCGGCGAGCAGGAGCAGCAGACGGGCGCGGGGCCTGCCGAGGAGGCGGACGAGGGCTTCGCCGGTGACCGGGGGCGGTTCCTCGGAGAGGGTGCCCCGGCCGCGCGCCGGATACATCATCACGGGCGGCCTGGTGGGGTCGATGAGCGGCTGGGCGCCGCGTGCGAACAGCGTGGGCAGCAGCACCATGCCGCGTCCTTCGAGCCTGACGTCGGCGCGGGGCACGGGCGCGAGGAAGTCGCGGGTGGACACCCTGAGCCTGCCGTCGGCCCAGGTGAGCCGGTGGTCGAGCCCGGAGAACAGCGCGGCGGCGCCCTGTTCGGCCAGGATGCGCCCGCGGTGGGCGAGGTCGGCCTCGAGGATGGCGCCTGCCCTCGGCCACCAGTCGTCGGCCAGGCAGGTGCGCCAGTAGGCGTCCAGGGCGCCGACGATGCGCCGGAGGAACGCGGTGGGGTCGGTGAGGCCGCGGGCGACGAGCGGCGGAAGCTGCTGCGGGGTGCGGTAGGCGGCGCGGAAGTCGGCGTCGACGACCTCGGGCGGGGTGGCGGCGAGCTGTTCGAGTTCCTCGGCGAAGTCGGGCCGGGGG
>NZ_JALLGL010000392.1 GCF_023072675.1 Streptomyces sp. XM83C | reverse complement strand
CCCCCGTCCTCGTTGTCGCCCCGGTTCCGGTCCCGGTCGCGATCCGAGTCCCGGCCCTGTTCCCGGTCCCGGCCCGCCCCGCCCGGCTCCTCGCGCGCCCCGCGCCCGGGATCGTCGGGCGCCGGTACGGCACCGACGGCAGAGGCCTCCGCCGAGGCGTCGTACGCCGTCACGACGACCGTCGGAGCGGCGCCGTACGCCGTCTGCGCCCCCGTCAGCATCAGTGCGGCGGCCCCCAGCGCCGCCGCTCCCAGCGGCATGAGCCCTGTCGTCCGCAGCCCTCGTGTACGTGCCACAGGACAAGCCTCACACTCGCTGACCTTCCCAGCATTCCGGACTGATCCGAGGGGGCGGGCGGGCGCGGCCGTGACATGAACGTGCGGTGGGAAAGCGGTGTATCGGCTGCCGCCGGGGGCACCACGGTGATGAGGTACTGGCGTGCGAGAGAATGTGGGCATGGAGATGCCGAGGAACGAACGGTCGTCGGAGAACGCCCAGCGGATCCTGGTGGTGGGCCAGGACGGCATGGCACTCGGTGGCGGCGAAGGCGACGAGGACTCCCACGAGACGCCGGTGACGGAGCAGGTCGAGCAGCCGGCCAAGGTCATGCGCATCGGCAGCATGATCAAGCAGCTGCTCGAAGAGGTCCGTGTGGCTCCGCTCGACGAGGCGAGCCGCGCCCGGCTGAAGGAGATCCACGCCAGCTCGGTGAAGGAGCTGGAGGACGGTCTGGCTCCGGAGCTGGTGGAGGAGCTGGAGCGACTGTCGCTGCCGTTCACCGACGACGCCACCCCGTCCGATGCGGAACTGCGGATCGCGCAGGCCCAGTTGGTCGGCTGGCTGGAGGGGCTTTTCCACGGGATCCAGACCACGCTGTTCGCCCAGCAGATGGCGGC
Source organism: Streptomyces sp. XM83C (assembly GCF_023072675.1). Taxonomy (GTDB): domain Bacteria; phylum Actinomycetota; class Actinomycetes; order Streptomycetales; family Streptomycetaceae; genus Streptomyces; species Streptomyces thermocoprophilus. The sequence goes on along the minus strand of NZ_JALLGL010000392.1, from coordinate 3,991 downwards.
ACGCGCTCAGCTGGAGCAGATGCGCCGCGCCCTTCCGAGCGGCAACATGCCCGACAGCCACGACGACCCCCGCGCGGGCGGTCGCCAGGGCGGGCCGTACCTGTAGGCCGTACGCGGGCCTCGTCCGGCCGCGCACGGACCGCAGCCGTCCACGGACCGCAGCCGTCCACGGACCGCAGCCGTCCACGGACCGCAGCCGTCCACGGACCGAGGCCGTCCACGGCCCGCGGACCCGCCCCCGGGGCGGACGACACGACACGGAAAAGGCCCGGCGGACCGACCGCCGGGCCTTCCGCTGCCCTGAGACCCGAGCTTCTGAGACCGAGTCTCTGAGGACCGAGCCTCTCAGGCGGCCCGAGCCCCTGAGGCCGCGCGCCGCCGTCGCCGCGTGTCCCGCCGGTCAGGCCGGCGGGTTGCCCGTCGAGACGCCGACCTGGATCTCCACGTCGCTCGGGTCGACCTCCGTGCCGGCGGTCGGGAACTGGTTGATGACCGTGCCCTCGCCGTAGACGTTCTCGTCCACCGACGTCGTCTTGATCCTCCAGCCGGCCGCCGACAGGCACTCCTTGACCGAGGCGATGTGCTTGTACTGGAAGTTCGGCACCTCGATCTTGTCGGGGTCGTTGTACGCCTCCCGCGGCTCGGTGCACTTGGTCGGGTCGATGGTGCGCGAGGGGTCGGGGCCGCGATAGCCGGCCCTGTGGGTCGCCGAGGGGGAGGCGGCGGTCTCGGTGCCCTCGCCGCCGCTGCCGTCGTCGTCGCCGCGCATGGACAGTGCCGCGATCAGGCCGATGATCGCGATCACCGCGACCACCGTGGACCCGATGATCACCGGCCGGTTGCTGCGCGCGCCGCCGCCCTGCGCGGGGACGGACCCGGACTGCGGGGTCAGCGTGTACGGCGGCGGGGTGGCCGCGCCCTGCTGGGCGTACGGCGTCGGGTTCGGCGTCTGGTAGCCGCCCTGCTGCGGATAGCCGTACGACGGAGCGGGCGTCGGCGCCGGGGTGCCGTACGGGTTGGGTGTCGCCGGGTTCGGCTGGTACGGCGTCTGCACGCTCTGCTGCTGCGGCGGCTGGGTGTTCTGCCCGACCGGCGGGAACACCGCGGAGCCGACACCGGAGCCGCTCTGCGTGGGCGTGCCCTGCACGATGCTCGGCGGGGCCGGCTGGAAGGACGACGCGACGCGCAGGCATTCGTCGCGCATCGACTCGGCCGTCGGGAACCGCTCGTTCGGGTTCTTCTTCAGCGCGCGGGCGACGAGCGCGTCCACCGCCGGCGGCAGCGAACGGTTGATCGAGGACGGAACCGGCGGTTCCTCCTGCACATGCGCGTACGCGATCGCGAGCGGCGAGTCCGCGTCGAACGGCAGCCGCCCCGTGACGAGCTGGAACAGCATGATGCCGACCGAGTACAGGTCGGAGCGGGCGTCCACACCGCGGCCCAGCGCCTGCTCGGGGGAGAGGTACTGCGGGGTGCCGACGACCATGCCGGTCTGTGTCATCGACGTCACACCCGACTGCATGGCGCGTGCGATGCCGAAGTCCATGACCTTGACCACGCCGCGCTTGGTCACCATGACGTTGCCCGGCTTGATGTCGCGGTGGACCAGCCCCATCTCGTGGCTGATCTCCAGCGCCGCGAGCACGTCCGCGGTGACCTTCAGCGCCTTGTCGGCGGGCATCGCGCCGTGGTTCTGGATGTCCTCGGCGAGCACGGAGCCAAGCGGGCGGCCTTCGACGTACTCCATGACGATGTACGGCATCGTCGAGCCGTCCAGCTCGTCCTCGCCGGTGTCGAAGACCGACACGATGTTGGTGTGCGTGAGCTTCGCCACGGCCTGCGCCTCGCGGCGGAACCGCTCGCGGAAGGCCTGTTCCCGGCCGAGTTCGGTGTGCAGGGTCTTGATGGCGACCTGACGGTCGAGCACCGTGTCGTAGGCGAGGTGCACCGAGGCCATGCCGCCCTCGCCGAGCAGGTCGCGCAGCTGGTAGCGGCCGTTGGCCAAAGCCCGTCCCGCGTACCGGCCCTGTGCGCCGTCCTGGCTCATCTTCTGCGTCCCCCATCGGCCGGCCGTCAGGCGCTTGCTGCCATTGATCGAAAGTGCTATTCCCGGCCAAGTCTGCCGGAGGGCACCGACACGTCAAGCGCGGTGCCCGTTCCGTGACCGTACGCGAAAGAAGCGTCGCGGAAGCGTTACAGCAGGCATACGGCCGGTACACGGAATTTGCACGAGCAGCGGACCTGACGCTTTCATGGCCGGTCCGGCTCCTGTCCTGTCCCCGCACCCTTCCCGCACCGCGGCCCGGCGCGGAGGCTGTAGCGTGGCCGACGGAGACCGTAACAACACCGCGCGTACCGCGGGCAGAAACGACGGCGAGGACCGATGGCACAGCAGCAGCGCGCTCAGGGCCCGTCCGACCCCGAGGCGACTGGCGGCGGGATGTCAGACGCGCCGGAGACGTGGGGGAACGGCGGGCTTGTCGGGGACGGCCGGTACCGGCTCACCCGCCGGCTCGGCCGGGGCGGCATGGCGGAGGTGTTCGCGGCCGAGGACGTACGGCTCGGCCGGACCGTGGCGGTGAAGCTGCTGCGCGCCGACCTCGCCGAGGACCCGGTCTCCAAGGCCCGTTTCACGCGCGAGGCCCAGTCCGTGGCCGGCCTCAACCACCATGCGATCGTCGCCGTGTACGACTCCGGCGAGGACATCGTGGGCGGCCAGAGCGTGCCGTACATCGTGATGGAGCTGGTCGAGGGCCGCACCATCCGCGACCTGCTGATGAACGCGGAGGCGCCCGGCCCCGAGCAGGCCCTGATCATCGTCTCCGGTGTGCTGGAGGCGCTGGCCTACTCGCATCAGCACGGCATCGTGCACCGCGACATCAAGCCCGCCAACGTCATCATCACCAACACCGGCGCGGTGAAGGTGATGGACTTCGGCATCGCCCGCGCCCTGCACGGCGCGTCCACGACGATGACGCAGACCGGCATGGTGATGGGCACCCCGCAGTACCTCTCCCCGGAGCAGGCGCTCGGCAAGGCCGTCGACCACCGCTCCGACCTGTACGCGACGGGTTGTCTGCTGTACGAACTGCTCGCGCTGCGCCCGCCGTTCACCGGTGAGACGCCGCTGTCGGTGGTGTACCAGCATGTGCAGGACATCCCGACGCCGCCTTCCGAGGTGTCCGACGGCGCCCCGCCGGAGCTGGACGGCCTCGTCATGCGGTCCCTGGCCAAGGAGCCCGACGACCGTTTCCAGACGGCCGAGGAGATGCGCGGGCTCGTCCAGTACGCGTTGCAGATGCTGTACGAGGCGGGCGGCCACACCGGCACCTGGAACACCGGCCCCGTCGACATGCACGACGGCCGGCACACCCCGGCCGGGGGGTACGCGGGCACGCAGATGCTGCCGCACCCCGACCACGCCGGTACGACCGCGATGCCGCAGCCGATCCTGCCCGCCGGGTACGGCAGCGGCGACGACGGCGGTTTCGAGGGGCACGGCAACAGGGGCAGCGGCCGGGGCAAGCTCTGGATCCTCGCCGTCCTCGCGGTGATCGCGATCGCGGCGGGCGTGGCGCTGGCGGTGCGGGGCGGCGGCGGCACGGGCGGCGGCCCGAAGACGACCCAGTCGCCGTCGGTGACGCAGTCCAGCACGGAGGACACCCCGAGCGCGACGCCGAGTGACGAGACGACCGAGGACGACAGCGGCGGCTCGACCGACGACAGCTCCGGCTGGGGCGACGGCAACCAGTGGACGCCGTCGAAGACCCCGTCGTACACGCCGTCGCCGACGTACAGCCGCAATCCGACGGGTGAGCCGACGGACACCCAGCCGACCGACACGCAGCCGACGGACTCCGAGCCCACGGACACGCAGCCGACGGACTCCGAGCCGACCGACACACAGCCGACCGACGGGAACGGCGGCGGCGTGGTCGAGGGCGCCAACGGCGGTGGCCCGACGAGCTGAGCCCGCCCCCGGGGGCCGGCC
>NZ_JALLGL010000391.1 GCF_023072675.1 Streptomyces sp. XM83C | reverse complement strand
CACGCTTCCTCCATCGCGGCTCCGTCGGCCGCCGGGACGCCGAGGCGACCAAGGCGGCCATCCTGCGCGCCGCACGCTATCTGCTCGCCCGCCACGCCCACGCCGACATCACGCTCAAGGCCGTCGCCGAGCGCGCCGGGGTCAGCCCGCCTCTGGTCGTGAAGTACTTCGGAAACAAGGACGCCGTCTTCGCACGCGTGATGTCCTTCGAGGAGGACGCCGCGGGCCTCCTCGATGCCCCCCTGGACGACCTGGGCCGGCACATGGTCCGGCACATCCTGCTCAGCCTGCGCGAACGCGGCACCGCCCCCCTGCTGCGCATCGCGTTCGCCCCGCTGCAGGGCGACCACGGCGACGTGCTGCGCGACAACTTCCGCGCCCAGGTCGTCGGCGCGCTCGCCGCGCGTCTGCCGGGCCCCGGCGCCGGACTGCGCGCCGAACTCGCCCTGGCCGCGCTGGTCGGACTCGGCACGATGTTCGGCATCGCCCGCGCAGAGGACCTCAGGGCCACGCCCGTCGAGGACGTCGTCGAACGCTACGGCCCCGTCGTACAGGCGCAGCTGACGGGCCCGCCGGCCGCCTGACCCGGCCACGCCGGGGACCCGTGGCGCCGGAGTCGGTCGCTCCGGGAACCGCGGGCGCCGCGCCGCCGGGAAACACAGGCCCCGGTCACCCCGGGAACCGCGGGCGCCGCGCCCGCCGGGAACCACCGCGAGCGGCGCCGGTCCCGTCGGGCTCCGCACACCCCACGCCGTCTACGGCACCACCGTCACCGGCCACCGCCCCGCCTTCACCAGCCGGATCGCCACCGATCCGACGAACCGGTGCCCCGCCTGCTCCGAGGCGCCCACCACCACCGCGTCCGCCTTCAGTTCGTCGGCGGCCTGCACCAGACCGCTGTACGGGTCCCCGCGGAAGGTGTGGAACTCCCACCGCACATCGAATATCCCCTTCACCCGTTCGGCTGCCGAACGGATGTGCTGGACGAGGCTTTCCGCGATCTCGTCCGTGGTCTCCGCCACCGGCACCCCCAGCGCCGCACCCGCCGCCATCACCGGCTGCACGTACACGACGGCCAGCAGGGCCCGCTGCCGCCGCGCCAGCCCGCCCGCGTACGCGGCGGCACGCAGCGACGAGTCGGAACCGTCCACCCCGACCACGATCACCTTCGGCCCGTCCGTGCCCCGCTCGAACTGATGAGAGTCGAACTGGTGAGAGTGCTGTTCCGTCACGTGCCGAGGCTATCGGAGCCGCCCCTCCGCAGATCCCCCCGGTCGGCTCGACGGGCGAGGAGCCGTGGACCTTCCTACAGTCGGATGCATGAGTGCCACCGTGGAAGCCGCCGCGGGACGGGGCACCCCCGGGCCGACACGGCCGCCCGGACGTGGCTTCCTCAGCCGGGTCCCCGAAGGGTTCGCCACCTTCTTCGGAGCCCTCGCGCTGCTCTGCGTCCTGCTGGCGCTGATACCGCCGCTGCGCCGTCTGCTGCGCCCGGTCGTGCACGCCCTGGACGTCGTCATCGTCCCCGTCAGCGCCAACCTCGCCTACGCCGTCTTCCTGTTCCTGCTCGCCGGCGCCACCGCCGCCCGCAAGAAGGTCGCCTGGTGGCTGGTCGTCGTCTACCTCGGCCTGCTGGTGCTCGTCGACATCCTCGGCGTGGTGGCCGGCTACTACGCCGACTCCCTGCCCTCACTGATCGTCTGTGGCCTCGCCCTCGGCCTGCTCGTCGTCGCACGGCGCGAGTTCTACGCCGCCTCCCGCCGCGCCGCCGTACGCCGCGCCGTCGGTGTGCTGCTGCTCGGGCTGGGCCTGTCCGTCCTCGTCGGCTGGGGACTCGTCGAACTGTTCCCCGGCACCCTGCCCGCCGGGCAGCGCCTCGGCTGGGCCGCCAACCGCGTCCTCGGCGGACTCGTCGACGCAGGCTCCTTCGACGGCCGCCCGCCACGCGCCCTGTTCTTCCTGCTGGGCCTGTTCGGCGCGCTCGCCCTGCTGAACGCCGCAGCCACCCTGTTCCGCTCCCAGCGCCTGGAGGCCGCCCTCCACGACGACGAGGAACTGCGCATCCGCGCCCTCCTCGGCCGCTACGGCGACCAGGACTCCCTCGGCTACTTCGCCACCCGCCGCGACAAGGCCGTCGTGTTCTCGCCCAGCGGCAAGGCCGCCATCACCTACCGCGTCGAGGCCGGCGTGTGCCTCGCCAGCGGCGACCCCGTCGGCGACCGGGAGGCCTGGCCGCACGCCATCGACGCCTGGCTCGGCATCGCCCGCGCCTACGCCTGGGTACCGGCCGTGATGGGCGCCTCCGAGGACGGCGCCACCGCCTACGCCCGCGCCGGCCTCGGCGCCCTCCAGCTCGGCGACGAGGCCATCGTGCACGTCGCCCGCTTCGACCTGAACGGCCGCGACATGCGGGTCGCCCGGCAGGCCGTCCACCGGGTGCGCCGCACCGGCGCCACCTGCCGTATCCGCCGCCACGCCGCCCTCACCGACACCGAGATGGAGGAGATCGTCCGCAAGGCCGACGCCTGGCGCGACACCGAGACCGAACGCGGCTTCTCCATGGCCCTGGACCGGCTCGGCGACCCCGCCGACGGCGACTGCCTCCTCGTCGAGGCGTTCGACAGCGAAGGCCGCCTCCTCGCCCTGCTGTCCTTCGTGCCGTGGGGCCGCGACGGCATCTCCCTGGACCTGATGCGCCGCGACCGGGACGCCGCGCCCAACGGCGTCATGGAGTTCATGGTCGCCGAACTGTGCGCCGCCGCGCCCAAGCTGGGCGTGCGCCGCATCTCCCTGAACTTCGCCGTGTTCCGCTCCGTCTTCGAGGAGGGCGCCCGCATCGGCGCCGGGCCCGTGCTGCGGATGTGGCGCCGGCTGCTGCTGTTCCTGTCCAAATGGTGGCAGCTGGAGGCCCTCTACCGGTCCAACGCCAAATACCGCCCCGAGTGGTACCCGCGCTTCCTGTGCTACGGCGACGCCGCCGCCCTCGCCCGCATCGGCCTCGCCTCCGGGATCGCCGAGGGCTTCGTCTCCGTACCCTCCCTGCGCAGACTCCGCGGCCACGGGCATCCCAAAGGCGCGCGACGGCCCGCCACCACCGAGGGTCTGCCCCCGCTGTCCGCGCTCGGTCTCGCCGGAGGGGACGAGACCGGGCCCGCCGACGCCCACCCGGGCCTGCCGGAACAGGTCCGCGTCCGCCACCGCACCCTCGACCGGCTGCGCGCCGAGGGCATCGACCCCTACCCGGTCGGCGTCCCGGCCCGCACCCACACCCTCGCCGAGGTCCGCGAGGGCGACCGGGTCACCGTCGCGGGCCGGATCATGCTGGCCCGCGACTTCGGCGGGATCGTCTTCGTCGTCCTGCGCGACTGGTCCGGCGACCACCAGCTCGCCCTCACCCGCGACGACACCGGCGAACCCGCCCTCGCCCGGTTCCGCGCCGACACCGACATCGGCGACCACATCACCGCGACCGGCCGGGCAGGCCGCAGCCGCAAGGGCGAACCCACCGTGTTCGTCACCTCCTGGCAGCTCACCGCCAAATGTCTGCGCCCCCTGCCCGACAAACGCCGCGGCCTCACCGACCCCGAGGCCAAGGTCCGGATGCGCTACCTCGACCTCGTCACCAGCCCCGCCGCCCGGGACGTGGTCCGCGCCCGCTCCACCGCCGTCCAGGCCCTGCGCCAGGGCCTGCTGGAGCGCGGCTACCTGGAGGTCGAGACACCGATGCTCCAGCAGATCCACGGCGGCGCCAACGCCCGCCCCTTCACCACCCACATCAACGCCTACGACCTCGACCTGTACCTGCGCATCGCCCCCGAGCTGTATCTGAAGAGGCTGTGCGTCGGCGGGCTGGAGAAGGTCTTCGAGATGGGCCGCACCTTCCGCAACGAGGGCGTCTCCTACAAGCACAACCCCGAGTTCACAATGCTGGAGGCCTACCAGGCGCACGCCGACTACGACGTGATGCTCGACCTCACCCGCGAACTCATCCAGGGCGCCGCCGTCGCCGCGTTCGGCCGGCCCGTCGCCCACAAGGACGGCGAGGAGCACGACATCTCCGGCACCTGGCCCGTCAAGACCGTGTACGGCGCCATCTCCGAGGCCCTCGGCGAGGAGATCGACCCCGGCACCGACCTGGCCCGGCTGCACCTGCTGTGCGACCGGGCCGACGTGCCGTACACCGCCGACGACGGCCACGGCGACGTCGTACTGGAGATGTACGAGCGGCTCGTCGAGGAGCGGACGAAGCTGCCCACCTTCTACAAGGACTTCCCGACCGACGTCTCCCCGCTCACCCGGCAGCACCGCACCGACCCGCGGCTCGCCGAACGCTGGGACCTGGTGGCCTTCGGCACCGAACTGGGCACCGCCTACTCGGAGCTGACCGACCCCGTGGAGCAGCGCCGCCGCCTCACCGCCCAGTCCCTGCTGGCCGCCGGCGGCGACCCCGAGGCGATGGAACTCGACGAGGACTTCCTCGACGCCCTCGAATACGCGATGCCGCCCACCGGCGGACTCGGCATCGGCGTCGACCGGCTCGTCATGTTCCTCACCGGCCTGACGATCCGTGAGACGCTGCCCTTCCCGCTGGTCCGCCGCCGCTGACCGGACGCCGACCGGATGGGGCCGTACGGGCCGGGGATGCCCCGGCTGCTTGGGCCGCTCGGGTGAGTTCCCGCCGCCGCACCGGTGTCGTTGTGGTGCGCCGCCCGTCCGAGGGGCGAGGCATGACTCATGAAGAAGGATCAGTTGTTCACGCGTCGCCGCGCGTTGCTCACGGGCGCCCTCGCCGCGGGGGCGGCCGGAACCGCCGGGGTGTTCGCCCTCGGCACCGGCGGCACCTCGAAGGCCCCGGCCCCGCCCGCCGCCGGTGCCGAGGGCGAACACCCCGGCGGTTCCGGCC
>NZ_JALLGL010000390.1 GCF_023072675.1 Streptomyces sp. XM83C | reverse complement strand
GACTGTGAGGTCTGCGAGTCCATCGTCACAGCGCCGTCCGGCTCCCCCACCAGCGGCGCTGTGACGATGGACTCGCAGACCTCACAGTCATCCCAGGTATCCCAGTCGCCTCACACACCTCATACGTTCCAGGTCGACCTGCGCGGCCTCGTGGACCTGCTCTCCCACCACCTGTACTCAAGTCCCAAGGTCTATCTGCGCGAGCTGCTGCAGAACGCGGTGGACGCGATCACCGCCCGGCGGGCCGAGGAGCCCGGCGCGCCCGCACAGGTCCGACTGCACGCGGAGGGCGGCACCCTGCGGGTGGAGGACTCCGGCATCGGCCTCACCGAAACGGACGTGCACGACCTGCTGGCGACCATCGGCCGCAGCTCCAAACGGTCGGACGGGCTTCAGGAGGCCCGCTCCGACTTCCTCGGCCAGTTCGGCATCGGCCTGCTGGCCTGCTTCGTGGTGGCGGAACGCATCCGCGTCGTCAGCCGCAGCGCCCGCACCCCGGACGCGCCGCCGGTGGAGTGGACGGCACGCGACGACGGCTCGTACACCGTGCGCACCCTGCCCCCGGACGCGCGGCCGGAACCCGGCACCACCGTGCACCTCCGGGCGCGGGCCGGGGCCGCGGAGTGGCTGGCCGCCGACCGCGTGCTGACCCTGGCCCGGGACTTCGGCTCGCTGCTGCCGTACGACGTGCGCGTGGGCGACGAACAGGTCACCGACCTTCCGGCGCCCTGGGACCGGCCCTACCCGAGCCCCGCGACACGCCGCGTGGCACTGGCCCGGCACTGCCACACCCTGTTCGGGTTCACCCCGCTGGACACCATCGACCTCGACGTGCCGCTCGCCGGGATCCGCGGCGTCGCATACGTGCTGCCGTCGGCGGTCAGCCCGGCCCAGCGCGCCGGGCACCGCGTGCATCTGAAGGGCATGCTGCTCACCGAGCGCGCCGAACAGCTGCTGCCCGACTGGGCGTTCTTCGTGCGCTGCGTCGTCGACACCGACAGCCTGCGGCCCACCGCCTCGCGCGAGGCGTTGTACGAGGACGAGACGCTGGCCGCCGTGCGGGAGGCGCTCGGCGAACGCATCCGCACATGGCTGACGGGCCTCGCGGCCGGCGACCCGGAACGGCTCGCGGCGTTCCTGTCCGTGCACCATCTGGGCGTGAAGTCGCTGGCCCGGCACGACAAGGACATGCTGCGCACGATGCTGCCGTGGCTGCCGTTCGAGACGAGCGACGGCCGGCTGTCGCTGGAGGAGTTCGCGCAGCGCCACCCGGTGGTGCACTTCACCCGCACGGTGGAGGAGTACCGGCAGGTCGCGCCGATCGCCTCGGCGCAGGGCGTCGGCGTGATCAACGGCGGTTACACGTACGACAGCGAACTGGTCGAGGCGCTGCCCTCGGTACGGCCCGGCACGGTCGTCGCCGAACTGGACGCCGACACCGTCACCGCCCACCTGGACGCCGTGGACCCGGCGGAGGAGCTGGCGCTGGCCGGGTTCCTGTCCGCCGCGCGGGCCAAGCTCGACCCGCTGGGCTGCGATGTCGTGCTGCGGGCCTTCCACCCGCTGTCGGTGCCCGCGCTGCACCTGGACGACCGGGACGCCCGGCACGAACAGGCCCGCGCCGAGGCCGAGGAGCAGGCCGACGACCTGTGGGCGGGCATCCTCGGCTCGCTGCGCGGCAGCGCACCCCGCGCGCGGCTGGTGCTCAACCATCTCAATCCGCTGGTACGGCGGATCAGTTCGCTGAAGGACGCGGAGCTGATCGGCACGGCGGCCGAGTCGCTGTACGGGCAGGCCCTGCTGATGGCGCAGCGCCCGCTGCGGCCCGCCGACTCGGCGCTGCTCAACAGGGCGTTCATAGGCCTGCTGGAGTGGGCCACGCACGGGGAGGGCGACGGACGATGACGGGGATCACGGACTTCGACTCCCTGCGCCGGGCGATGGCGGAGAACTCCGAGCAGCCGGAGGGACCCGCCCGCAACGCGCGCGCGGAGCAACTGCTCGCCGAGGCCGAGAAGCTGAACATCCCGCTCGCGGTGATCGAGGCGCTGGCGCACCAGCTGAAGGTCTACAACTACAGCTCCGAGAAGTCGAAGATGTTCGTCCCCTTCGCGCGGCTGCTGCGGATGTGGGACGAACGGCCCGAGGACTTCGACGAGTACGAGGCTCACTCGCTGCACTGGGTGTTCAAGTGGATGACGGCCGGCATGCTCGACCAGCCGCACATCCCGCTCGCCTCCATCGAGAAGTGGCTGGCGGAGATGGAGCACCGCTATAGGCTGGCCGGCCACTCCATGCGGGCGGTGCGCAGCGCGGAGTTCAGCGTCGCCGCGCACATCGGGGACGTGCCGCGCGCGGAACGGGCGTACGCGGGCTGGCTGGCCGCCGACCGCGACAGCATGGCCGACTGCCACGCCTGCGAACTGCACCGGCAGGGCTGGTGGCAGTCCGTGCGCGGGCGGTACGAGGAGGCGCTGGAGCTGTGGGGCCCGGTGGTGCGCGGCGAGTACACCTGCGCGCACGAGCCGCACTCCGTCCTCGCCGCGTCCCTGGTGCCGCTGCTGCGGCTGGGCCGCACCGACGAGGCGCGCGCCCACCATCTGCGGGGCTTCCGGCTGGTGCGGTCCATGGAGAGCATGCGCGGCTCGTACGCCGACCATGTGGAGTTCTGCGCGCTGACCGGCAACGAGGCGCGCGGTCTGGAACTGCTCGCGGAGCGGCCCGCGTACTTCACCGACGACGGCCATCCGCGCAGCAAGCTGGACTTCATGGCCGCGGTCGCCCTGCTGATGGACCGGCTGTGCGCGCTCGGCATGGCCGACCGGCAGGTGCCGGGGCCGGCGGGCCGCGCCTGGACGGCGGGCGAACTGGCCGGGCACGCGCGCGAGGAGGCGCTGGCGCTGGCGGCCCGTTTCGACGAGCGCAACGGCACCAGCCATGTGAGCGAGCGCGCCCGCGCCCGCATGGCGCAGACGCCGTTCGCGGAGCGTCTGCCGCTGGGTGTGCGCACGGTGCGCACCCCCGGCCCGCGTCCGGTACCGGCGAAGGCGCCGGCCGCGCCCTCCACGCCGCCCGGGACGCCCGACCTGCCCGCGCTGATCGCGGAGGCCCGGCGGCTGTCGGACGCGCTGCGGCCGGGCGCTATGGAGGCGTGGGCGGCGGTGGCGCGGGCCGCGGGACCGGACGAGCTGTCGGCGTACGACCGGGCGGAGCTGACCGACCACGAGGCGATGGCACGCGGCCCGGAGGGCGCCGAGCTGTTCGAGCGGGCGGCCGAGCTGTACGCGGAGGCCGGCGACACCGGCGAGTCGCTGGCGGCACGCGCGCGTGGCGCGTACGCGCGGGCGCTGTCCGGGGACGTCGACGGGGCGCTGGCGGCGGTGGCTGAGCCGTACGAGCGGATCCTGGCGCTGGGGGCCGAGGGCGGGGCCCCCGCGGGGCGCGGCGCGGGCGACAGCTCCGCGGCGGGCGCGGAGGGTGCGTCCCCCACGCCTCGTGGCGAGGGCGGGGCCGGTGGGGCGCGTGGCGAGGCCGGTGCCGGGATCCGGCAGACCGCGTCCGTGCTGATGAGCCGGGCGCGGATCCTGATGCGCCGGGTGCACGAGGCGGACGGGCCGGTCGACGCGGCCGACGCCGAGGCCGCCGAGGCCGCGGTCCGTGAGGTGCTGGCGCTGGTCGAGGAGCGCGTCGGGGACGACGTACGGCTCGCGGCGCGGCGCGCCGAGTCCCTCGCGATGCTCGCCGAGCTGGCGGCACGCGGCGGGGATCCCCGCGCGGGCGCCGAGCTGTTCGCGCGGGCCGCCGACGGCTTCGTGGCGGCGGGCGTGCCGTGGTTCGCGGTGGAGTACGAGGCACGCCTCGCGCAACTCGCCCACCACCTCGGCGATCCGCCCGAGGCGGAGCGGGCGCTGCGGGCCGCCCTGGAGCACGGCGGGGAACTCCTGGACCCGGTGGGGCGCGCCCAGCTCCACCTCCAGCTCGGGGAGGTCGTCGGCGAGCGCGGCGACAACGAGGAGGCCGCCGGCCATGCGCTGGAGGCGGCGCACTGGGCCGACGAGGCGGGCGAGGGCCCGACCCTCGGCGCCTGGGCGCGGCACCAGCTCGGCGGGTTCCTGGTCCGGCAGGGCCGCTGGGCGGAGGCCGCGGAGGTGCTGGAGTCCGCGCTGTACGACCTGACCGTCGAGACGCACGGCGACGGCACCGTCGTCCAGACCCTGTGGTGGCTCGGGGACTGCCTGGCCGAGCTGGGCGAGCACCGGGCCGCCGCGGAACGCCGGCTGCGGGCGGCGGACATCGCCCGGCACTGGCCCGACCAGCAGGACCACGCCGCGCTCGCCCACCTCGCCGCGGAGAGCCTCGGGCAGGCCGGGATGACAGTCGAGGCGGAGCGGGCGTACGCGCGTGCGGGTGAACTGTGGGAGGCGCTGGGCAACCCGCACGGGCTGGTGCGGGCGCTGCGTGCCCGGGCGTGGCTCGCGTTGCGGGGGGACGACGGGGGGTCGGCTCGAGGGTTGATGCGGCGGGCGTTGGAGGCGTGCGGGGCGGCTGCCGAGGCCGCTGCCGCGGCGGAGGATGCCTCGCCCGGCGCCGGGCAGGGCGAGGGCGTTGCGTCCGGCGCCGGGCAGGGTGAGAGCCGCGGCTCGGGGCAGGGCGATGAGCTGCTGCGGCTGCGAGCCGAGGTCGGGCATACGCACCGGCAGTTCGCGGATCTGCTCGCTCGGGACGAGGACCTGGAGGAGGCCCTGGTCCAGGTCCGTGCCGCGATCGACGTGTTCGCCGGGCTCGGGGCCGTCGCCCTGCACAGTCGCACCGGTGCGGAGCTGGCCGCGGGGTGGATGGAGGCCGACCTCGGCCGGAGCGGGGACGCGGGGGCGCGGGCGCGGGCGGTGCTGGACGCGTATGCGGCGGTGGACGCCGAGGGGGCGGAGGAGGAGGTTGTGCTCGCGCGGCGGGCGGAGGCGGAGCAGTTGCTCCAGGC
>NZ_JALLGL010000038.1 GCF_023072675.1 Streptomyces sp. XM83C | reverse complement strand
CCACCGAACCCCCACCCACCGAATCGTCCCCACCGAACCGGAGGAAGCCGCCATGAACGCCAAGGTGCTCGTCGCGTACGGCTCGACCAACGGGTCCACCGCCCGGATCGCCGACGCCGTCGCCGCGGTCCTCGACAAGGAGGGACTGACCGCCGAGACGCGGCCCGCCGGGTCCGTCCAGGACGTGTCCCCCTACGACGCCGTCGTGATCGGCGGCGGCCTCTACGCCGGACGCTGGCACAAGGACTCCCGCCGCTTCGCCCGCCGCCACCGGCAGGCCCTTGCCGAGCGGCCCGTGTGGCTGTTCAGCAGCGGCCCGCTCGACCCCTCCGCCGGTGAGCGGGACATCCCGCCCGTGCCCGGCGTCCGGCGCATCATGGACCGGGTCGGCGCCCGGGAGCACGTCACCTTCGGCGGCTGCCTGGAGGAGGGCGCGAAGGGGTGGGTGGCCCGCATGATCCTCAAGGACGGCAAGGGCGGCGACTTCCGCGACTTCGGCCGTATCGAGGCCTGGGCGGCCCGCGTCGCGGGCGAGTTGACCGGCGCACGGCAGGAGCGGTGACCATGACCGGCTATGTACGCGCGTTCGGCGACGGCAGCCGCGACATGGCCGCCCTCCTCGGCGGCAAGGGAGCCGGCCTCGCCGAGATGACCCGGCTCGGGCTGCCCGTCCCGCCCGGCTTCACCGTGACCACCGACGCCTGCCGCGTCTGGCTGAAGACCGGCGAGGAGCCACCCGGACTGTCCGCCGAGACCGCTCTCGCCATGGCCCGGCTGGAGCGGGCCATGGGCCGCCGGCTCGGCGCCGCCGACGACCCGCTGCTGGTGTCCGTGCGCTCCGGCGCCCCCTTCTCGATGCCCGGCATGATGGACACGATCCTCGACATCGGTCTGAACGACACCTCCGTCATCGGACTCGCCGAGGCCACCGGACAGGAACGGTTCGCCTGGGACTCCTACCGGCGCCTCGTCCAGATGTTCGGCCATGTCGTGCTGGGCGTGGACGCCCACCTGTTCGAGCAGGCCATCGCCGCCCGCACCGCCCGGCGCGGCACGCACGACGAGCACGCCCTGGACGCCGCCGAAGTGGCCGCGCTCACCGACGAGTTCAAGAGCATCGTCCGCCGGGAGACCGGGGAGGACTTCCCGCAGGACCCCGGCGAACAGCTCACCCGCGCCGTCCGCGCCGTCTTCGCCTCCTGGAACAGCGAACGCGCCCGCGTCTACCGCCGCCGCGAGCACATCCCCGACGACCTCGGCACCGCCGTCAACGTCCAGGCCATGGTGTTCGGCAACCTCGGCGCCGACTCCGGCACCGGCGTCGCCTTCACCCGCGACCCCGCCACCGGCGCACCCGGCCTGTACGGCGACTATCTGCCCGACGCACAGGGCGAGGACGTCGTCTCCGGTGTCCGCGACACCGTGCCCCTCACCGAGCTGCGGCGCATCGCCCCCCGCGTCCACCACCAACTCGGCGACCATCTGCGCACCCTGGAGCGGCACTACCGCGACCTGTGCGACGTGGAGTTCACCGTGGAGCGCGGCCGGCTGTGGATCCTGCAGACCCGCATCGGCAAACGCACCGCCGAGGCCGCCTTCCGCATCGCCCACGACCTGAGCGAGGAAGGCACCATCAGCGCCGACGAGGCGCTGGCACGGGTCGACGGCGCCGGACTGACCCGGCTGATGTTCCCCCGGTTCGCCACCCCCGACGACACGCCTCTCGCCCGCGGCGTGCCCGCCTCCCCGGGCGCGGCGGTCGGCGCCGCCGTCTTCGACTCCGCCGAGGCCGTACGCCGTGCCGCCGCCGGCGAGCCCGCGGTGCTGGTCCGCCGGGAGACCTCCCCCGACGACCTGCCCGGCATGATCGCCGCCCGCGCCGTCCTCACCAGCCGCGGCGGCAAGACCAGCCATGCCGCCGTCGTCGCCCGCGGCATGGGCAGGGTGTGCGTGTGCGGCGCCGACACCCTCGACGTCGACACCGAGCGGCGGCGGTTCACCACCGCCGACGGCGTCGTCGTCCACGAAGGGGACACCCTCTCCGTCGACGGCACCGCCGGCACCGTCCACCTCGGCGCGCTGCCCCTCACCACCTCCGACGTCGGGCAGGCCCTGGCCACCGGCACCGCCGACGGCCCGCTCACCGAGGCCGTGCTCGCCGCCCTCGCCCACGCCGACGCCGTACGTCGCCTGGAGGTGCGCGCCAACGCCGACACCCCCGAGGACGCCGTCCGCGCCCGCGCGCTGGGCGCCCAGGGCATCGGGCTGTGCCGTACCGAGCACATGTTCCTCGGCGAGCGCAGGACACTGGTCGAACAGCTCATCCTGGCCCGCGACGACACCGCCCGCGAACAGGCACTCGCCGCCCTGCTGCCCCTGCAACGCGCCGACTTCACCGGCATCCTCGCCGCGATGGACGGCCTGCCGGTCACCGTCCGCCTCATCGACCCCCCGCTGCACGAGTTCCTGCCCGACCGCACCCGGCTCGCGGTCCGCCTCGCCCGCAGCCCGGACCCCGACCCGCACGACCGCGCCCTGCTGGACGCCGTGGAACGCATGCGCGAGCAGAACCCGATGCTCGGGCTGCGCGGCGTCCGCCTCGGCCTGGCCGTGCCCGGACTGACGGCCATGCAGGTCCGCGCGCTCGCCGAGGCCGTCGTACAGCGCCGCCGGGACGGCGGCAGGCCACGCCCCGAGATCATGATCCCGCTGGTGGGCACCGTGGAGGAGCTGCGGCTCGCCCGCGCCGAGGCGGAGCGGGTCCTCGCCGAGGTCGCCGCCGAGGCCGGCCTGCCGGAGCACGACCTGGACTGCCCCGTCGGCACCATGATCGAGCTGCCGCGGGCCGCCCTCACCGCAGGACGCCTCGCCGAGGTGGCCGACTTCTTCTCCTTCGGCACCAACGACCTGACCCAGACCACCTGGGGCCTGTCCCGCGACGACGCGGAGGCCTCCTTCCTCCCGCTGTATCTGGAGAGGGGCGTCCTCGCCGTGTCGCCGTTCGAGACGATCGACGAGGAGGGCGTCGGCCGTCTCGTGGAACTCGCCGTCGCGGAAGGCCGCGCCGCCGCCCCGCGCCTGGAGACGGGCGTGTGCGGCGAGCACGGCGGTGACCCGGCCTCCGTCCACTTCTTCCACCGGGCCGGTCTCGACTACGTCTCCTGCTCGCCGTTCCGCGTCCCCGCGGCCCGGCTCGAGGCGGGCCGGGCCGCCCTCGACGGCACGGAGGGAACCGACAGCCGGTGACCGGGGCCCGGCACGCGCGGGTCAGTGCGGGGCGAGGACGCGGAACTCGAAGCCGAGGCCCTGCCGAAGGCCCCCGACGCGCCTGCCGTCCGGGGCTGTTCAGGAGGGCGGCCGGTCCCGGACGTGATGCCGGATCTCGAACGCCCGCCGCACCCGACGGCTCAGCGCCGCCCCCGCCGCGGTGACGAACACGAACGTGTAGACGATCTGCACGATCACCACGCCCCGGGCCGACTGACCCTGCGGGACGATGTCGCCGTACCCGATGGTCGCCAGGGTCACCAGCGTGAAGTAGAGGGCGTCGAGACGTGTGCTGAGGCCGGAGATCTCACCGGCCACCCGCCCCAGGACGTAGTAGGCGCCGGCGAAGACGAGGACCGACAGGCACAGCAGGAGCGGCAGGAGCAGACCCGAACTCACCTCGGGCCGGTCCTGCAGCACATCGAGGATCTGACGCAGGATCAGCAACGCGATGAGCCCGAGCGACACGCACAGCAGGGTCCAGCTCAGCACCGGCCGCTGCGGGCCCAGTTCGTGCAGCGGCAGCACGAAGTAGGCGACGATCGCGGCGATCACCAGCAGCAGCGCGCCGACCGCCGGCCAGGACGAACCGGCGACGGGCCCGGACGGCGTACCGCCCGGCACCGGGGCCGGGTCGGGCGGTCGTGGCGAGTTGTTCACGCGGGGCCGTCCTGCCGCCTGTCAGTACCGCAGCGCGTTCGCGACCCGGGCCCGCACCGTGCCGGACAGGCGGTGCGTGCTGCGCGCCGTCGCCTTGCCCGACGCGTTCGCGGCCACGTCCGGAACGGTCACCAGCACGACGTCCAGGAGGTTGCCCCCGGAGTCGCGGAAGTCGACCTGCACGGCGAACGACCTCTGCTCGTCCGTGGTGTTGCGCGCGGTGACCTCGACCGTCGTACGGCCGTCGCCGTCGGTTTCCGGGTCGCCGAGCGTGACGTCCGACTCGGCGTCGACGCCGCCCTTCACCGAGTCCAGCTCGCGCCGCACCTCCGCGGTGGCCGACGCCAGCGCCTCCGCGCCCTGCGACGCCAGCGACGAGGCGGCAGCGGTGGCCTCGGCGCCGACGGACGCGGCTCTGCTCGCCACATCCGACACGTCACCGTCCGAGCAGCCGCTCACCCCGGCCGCCACTGCGAGCACCACGGCCGCCGTGGCCCGGGACATCCGTCCGCCCATGCCGCCTCCTGCCCGATCCGATCCGGCTCCACCAGTCAACGGGCGTCGCGCCCGGCCCGCATGTCCGGGCGCCCCGTATCCGGGCGTCCGCCCCGGCAGGGCCCGCCCTCACCGAGCGGCGTTCACCCGAACGGCGTCCCCCTCATGGCCGTGCCCCGCCCCACGGCCGATCGTCGGAACCAGGTCCGGCGGGCGCCGACCGGCGCCGCTCGCCGTGCGAGAACGGAGCGCGACCATGACCGCACAGCCTCACTCGGGACCGGGACAGGGCGACCACGGGCGGACCGCCCCCACCGGGCAGAGCCCGTGGGTGGCCGGCGGAGCCACGTTCGCCGGTGTCCTGCTGCTGCTCAACGGCATCCTGGCAGTCCTCCAGGGCATCGCCGCGATCGCCGAGGACGACGTGTACGCCCGTATCGGCAGCTATGTGTACGAGATCAACCTCACCGGTTGGGGCTGGATCCTGCTGATCCTCGGCGTCATCGCCGCCTGCGCGGGAGCCGGCATCCTCCACGGTGCCTCCTGGGCGCGCGCGGTCGGTATCGCGCTGGCCTCGCTGAGCCTCGTCGCGCAGTTCCTGTTCCTGCCGTACCAGCCCGTCTGGTCGGTGATCATGATGGCGCTGGACGTGTTCGTGATCTGGGCCCTGGCCACCTACCGGCCGGAGAACGCCCGGTACTGAGCCTTCGGTCACCCCGAGGGCACGGGGAGATCAGCGAAAAACGGGGGAAAGCGGAAAAACGAATGGGGCAAGGAGATGTCGATTTCTCCTTGCCCTTTTCAACGTATAGCAGGAGGGGGGCCTTGTGGCAAGGCCCCCCTCAGCGCGCAGAATCATCGGCCCGAGCCACAACCTGCGGAAACGAGGCACGAGTGCCGATGCCGTTGTCGACGCGCGGAGGATGTGCGTATGCGCCGTCCACCGCGTCGGAAAGAGGAAATCCGTCGAAGGGAATGCAGCACAGAACAATTGCGGGTCCGACGGTCGCGGAGGTGTCGTGATGACCGAGTCGTATGTGCGGGATCTGCGCGAGGTCGACGCGTCACGCATCGCGGACGTCGGCGGCAAGGGAGCACAACTGGGCGCGCTCACGCGGATCGACGGCATCCGCGTGCCGGACGGCTTCTGCGTCACCACGGACGCGTACCGGCGCGCCGTCACGCGCACGCCCGCCGTCCGGGATCTGCTGGAGGAGCTGGCGCACACCGGCCCCGACGACCGGGAAGGACTCCGCGTTCTCGGCGCGCGCGTCCGCCGGGCCGTCGAGGACACGCCCGTCCCGGACGAGGTCGCCGAGGCCGTGGACGGCGCACTCGCCCGGTTCGCCGACGGGACCGCCTTCGCCGTACGGTCCAGCGCCACCGCCGAGGACTTGCCGACGGCGTCCTTCGCCGGCCAGCAGGACACGTACCTGAACGTCGTCGGCGCGGACGAGGTGCTGCGGCACATCCGCCGGTGCTGGGCCTCGCTCTTCAGCGACCGGGCCGTCACCTACCGCCTGCGGAACGGCATCGACCACCGTGCCGTGCACATGGGCGTGGTCGTGCAGCGGATGGTCCTCCCTCGGGCCGCGGGTGTGCTGTTCACCGCGGATCCGGTCTCCGGCCACCGCCGGACGGCCGCCGTGGAGGCCGCGTACGGGCTCGGCGAGGCCCTGGTCTCCGGTCTGGTCGGGCCGGACGTCTTCACCGTCCGCGACGGCCGCGTCGTCGGCAGGACGGTCGGCGCGAAGCAGCGCGCCGTGCGGGCGCTGCCCGGCGGCGGCACCCAGGAGGTGCCCGTCGAGGCGGGGCACCGGGACCGGCCGGCGCTGAGCGACGCGGAGGTGCTGGAGCTGGAGCGGCTCGGCCGGCGGATCGAGGCGCACTTCGGCAGCCCGCAGGACATCGAGTGGTGCCTGACGGACGACGGGTCCCGTACCGATGTCTGGATCGTGCAGAGCCGGCCGATCACCAACCTGTTCCCCGTCCCGGACGCCGGCGACGACGAGAAGCACATCTATCTCTCCGTCGGCCACCAGCAGATGATGACCGACGCGATGAAACCCCTCGGCCTGTCGGTGTGGCAGCTGACGTCCATGGCGCCGATGCTCGTGGCGGGCGGCCGGCTGTTCGTCGACGCCACGGCCCGGCTGGCCTCGCCCTCGGGGCGCGCCGCGCTGCTGGACATGGTCGGCAGATCGGACCCGCTGACCAAGGACGCGCTGGAGACCGTCCTCGAGCGCGACGACGTCCTCCCGGCGGCGGCGTCCGGGGCGGCACCGTCCGGTGCGGCACCGGCACCGCCGTCCGGGGCGGCACCGGCACCGCCGTCCGGGCGCGGGAGTGCGCCCGCTCCGATAGAGACCGACCCCGGCCTGGTCAAGGAGCTGATCAGCCGCTGCGAGGCGTCCCGCGAGCAGCTCGCCCGGGACCTTCGCACGAAGAGCGGGCCGGAGCTGTTCGGATTCCTGCTGGAGGCGTTCGCGGAACACAGACGGGTGCTCGGCGATCCGCTGAGCATCCAGGTGATCATGGCGGGGATGGAGGCCACATGGTGGCTCAACGACCACCTCCAGGAATGGCTGGGGGAGAAGAACGCCGCCGACACCCTCACCCTCTCCGCCCCCGGCAACATCACCTCCGAGATGGGCCTGGCCCTCCTCGACGTCGCCGACGTCGTCCGGCCCCGCCCGCAGGTGGTGGAGTTCCTGCGGACGGTCGACGGAGACGACGACGGCTTCCTCGGGAAGCTGGCGGAGCTGCCCGGCGGACGCGAGGTCCGCGACGCCGTCGAGGCCTACCTCGACCGGTACGGCATGCGCTGCGTCGGCGAGATCGACATCACGCGGCCCCGCTGGCGGGAACACCCCGCCGCGCTCGTGCCCGCGCTCCTCGACAACGTGCGCAACTTCGGCCCGGGAGCCGCCCGGCAGCGGTTCGAGGAGGGCCGGAGACGGGCGTACGAGAAGGAGCGGGACGTCCTGGCCCGCCTGCGGGCAC
Organism: Streptomyces sp. XM83C; assembly: GCF_023072675.1. GTDB lineage: Bacteria > Actinomycetota > Actinomycetes > Streptomycetales > Streptomycetaceae > Streptomyces > Streptomyces thermocoprophilus. The sequence goes on along the minus strand of NZ_JALLGL010000038.1, from coordinate 24,855 downwards.
TGCCGGACGGCGCGGCCAAGGCGGACGAGACGAAACGCATGATCGACCGGGTGCGGACCTTCATCGGCTACCGGGAGTACCCGAAGTACGACGTCGTCAGCCGCTACTTCCTGTACAAGCAGGCCCTCATGGCGGAGGCGGACCGTCTCGTGGCGGCCGGCGTCCTCGCCGGCCGGGAGGACGCCTTCCACCTGACCTTCGAGGAGCTGCACGAGGTCGCGCGCACCCATCGGGTGGACGAGGGGCTGCTGCGGCGGCGCAAGGAGGAGTTCCGGTTCCATCGCACGCTCACCCCGCCCCGCGTGCTCACCTCGGACGGCGAGGCCCTCGACGGGTCGTACCGGCGCGACGACGTCCCGGAGGGCGCGCTGGCCGGCCTGCCGGTGTCAGCGGGCACGGTGGAGGGCAGGGCCCGCGTCGTCCACGACATCGCCGACGCCGAACTCGAAGCGGGCGACATCCTCGTCACCACGTTCACCGACCCCAGCTGGTCGCCGCTGTTCGTCGGCGTCGCCGGCCTGGTGGCCGAGGTCGGCGGCGCGATGACCCATGGCGCGGTCATCGCCCGCGAGTACGGTCTGCCGGCCGTCGTCGGCGTCCCCGACGCCACCCGCGTGATCGTGGACGGCGCCCGTATCCGTGTGCACGGCACGGAGGGGTGGGTGGAGATCCTGGGCTGACGGGCCGTCACCGAGGGTGGCCGGGTGCCCTGACCGCGCCGTACGGGATGCGGCGCGGCGCACCGGGGCCGCGCGGTGTCAGGGGCAGAGGGACAGGTGGCGGGCGTGGCCGTGCGGGCCGATGTAGCCCTCGCCCACGGTCGTGATCCGACGCGGTTCCACGATGTGGCAGACACCCTCGGTGTCGTCCTCGTAGACGACCTTCACGGTGAGCGTGTCGGCGCAGCCGTTCTCGGCCTGGGTGTAGCGCCAGCTCTGATGGAGCGTCACGCAGGAGGGCGCGGGGCCGGGGACGGCCGTGTCGGCGGCGGCCGGCCCGGTCGCGACGGCGGACAGGGCGAGCGCGACTCCCGCACCCGCGAGGGCCGCGTACCGCAGGACTCGTCTGTGCATGGCGGTGACCTTCCTGAGAATCCGTCAAAGACTTGAAGACACAGGGCGACTGACGGCCTGTCCTGTGTTCAATGGATGACAGTCTGTGGTCTGCCGGGCGTCGCGCAATGCGGCGCCCGGCTCATTCGGCCACCGTGTGTCTTACGGGCGTCGACCGCATCTGACCTGCGATGTCGATGCCGCTGTTGCATGACGCCATGGTTGATTCCTTGAGCATTTCTGTGTTCACCACCTGACGCGCCCGTCGCTTCGCAGGTGGTCGCACCCGCGGGCCCTCGTGGCCTGCCCTCGACCTGCGGGGGGCGGAGTCCGGGCATCCGGCCGCATCCGGCCGCTCCGGCCGACGGCCGCACCGTGATATCCACAACCATGTTGTACAGTTTGATTGTACAAATTTCTGGTTCCCGGAAGGAAGTCCTGTGCGTCTCACCAAGTTCGCCCACGCCTGCGTCGCCCTGGAGAAGGACGGCACCCGCCTCGTCGTCGACCCCGGCACCTTCACGCCCGAAGCGGCCGAAGCCGTGGGCCGCGCCGACGCCGTACTCATCACCCACGAGCACTTCGACCACTTCGACGACAAGCTCGTCGCAGCCGCCCTGAAGGACCGGCCCGGCCTGCGCGTCTACGCACCGGCCTTGGTCGCCGACCGGCTCGGCGACCACGACGGGCGCGTCCGCTGCGTCGCCGACGGCGACACGTTCACCGTCGGCTCCTTCACCGTCTCCGCCCACGGCCACCGCCACGCGCTGATCCACGCCGACATCGCGTGCCCCGACAACGTCGGCTACCTCGTCGACGACGGCGCCGTCTACCACCCGGGCGACGCCTACTTCGCGCCCCACGCGCGCGTGCGCACCCTCCTGCTGCCGACGAGCGGACCCTGGACCAAGCTCGGCGAAGCCGCCGACTACGTCCGCGCGGTCCGGCCCGAGCGGATCATCCAGATCCACGAGCTGATGCTCAGCGACCTCGGCCGGCAGTCCACCGCCACGCTCCTCGGCGAGAACGGCCTGACCGGCATCCCCGTCACCCGCCTGGCACCCGGCACCACCGTCGACCTGTGACACCGGGCAACCCGGCGGACCGCACTCCCCGCCGGGGCGTACAGCCCGCTTGTACACCCCGGCTGCACGACCCGCCTAGGATGCACCCATGGACGACGAGGACACCCTCGCAGAGGACCTGCGGCAGACCATCGGGGAACTGGTCCGCACCGTACGCGCGGTCGACACCCTGCCCCTCGCGGAAGCCGCCGTCCTCGGCCATCTGGACCGCACCGGCCCGCAGACCACGGCCGAACTGGCACAACGCCGGGGCGTCACCCACCAGTCGTCCGCGAAGACCGTCAAGGACCTGCGCACCGGCGGACTCGTGCGCACCGAGCCCCACCCCACCGACGGCCGGAAACTCCTCGTCCACATCACCGACACCGGACGCGCCCGGCTCCGCACGGCCCGCGCCCAGCGCTCCGACCGTCTGAGCGTCGCCCTCCGCGAGGAACTCAGCCCGGCCGAACAACAGCACCTGCGCGACTGCGTGCCTCTCCTCGCCCGCCTCACCGCCTACCTGCGAAACCACTGACCCGCGCACCCCCCCGGCACATCCACCCGCCGGGCCGTCCGGGCTCAGGCCGCCGACCGGAGCCCGGCGGGGCGGCGCCGAAGAGCGGCGTCCAGCAGGGCAGGCGGCCGGTACTCCTGGTCGAGCGCGGTGACATCGGTGCCCGGCGGGACGATCTCGTCGATCCGGTCGAGGAGGTCGTCGGACAACTCGACCCCGGCCCCCGCCAGCAGATCGTCGAGATGCTCCATCGTGCGCGGGCCGAGCAGCGCGGCACTGACCCCGGGGTGGGCGACGGTGAAAGCCATGGCCAGGTGCGTCAGGGGCAGTCCGGCCTCCTTCGCGAGCGGGACGAGTTCTTCGACGACATCGATACGGCGCTCGTCGGACAGATGCCGCGAGAACCGCGTGCGCTTGAGGTCGTTCTCCCCGCCCTTGCGCACCCGGCCGGTCAGCAGGCCCTGACCGAACGGGCCCCACACCATCACCCCCATGCCGTACTCCTGCGCGAGCGGCAGGACCTCCCGTTCGATGCCGCGGTTCAGGATCGAGTACGGCGGCTGCTCGGTGCGCATCCGATGCAGCCCTGCCCGTTCCGCCACCCACTGCGCCTGCACGATCATCGACGGGGGAGTGGTGGACGAGCCGACGGCGCGCACCTTGCCGGCCCTCACCAGGTCGGTCAGGACGGAAAGGGTCTCCTCCAGGTCGGTGTCCGGGTCGGGCCGCTGCAACTGGTAGACGTCGATGTGATCGGTGCCGAGCCGGCGCAGCGAGTTCTCCACGGCCGTGGTGATCCAGCGGCGTGAGGCGCCCTTCCGGTTGGGGCCCTCGCCCATGGGCAGGCCCACCTTGGTGGCCAGCACCACCTCGTCGCGGCGGCCCTTAAGGGCCCTCCCGACGATGTCCTCCGAGTCCCCGTAGCGGTCGGCGGTGTCGATGAGGTTGATCCCCGCGTCGATCGCCCTGTGGATGATCCTGACCGACTCGTCGGGGTCGTTGCCCATCACGCCGGCCAGCATCAGCGTGCCCAGTCCGTAGGGGCTGACCTTGATCCCGGTCCGCCCGAGGTTGCGGTACTTCATCAACGTGCTCCTTCGGTGCGGATCGGCGGGGGTCCCCGCCGACCGCCGGCCGTGGGCCGGTGCGTCCACCGTCCCCGGCCCCGAGGGCGACGACCAGTGCCCGCCGCAGCCTGTGGACCCGCAGTACCACGACGGGGCGCGACCGGTCGGCGATACTCGGGGCATGACCGGAACCACGGATCTCGGCAGGGCGTTGCATGCCTGGCGGGACCGCACACAACCGGCCCAGGTCGGCCTCCCCGACAGCGGAGGCCGGCGCGCGCCGGGCCTGCGCCGGGAGGAACTCGCCCGGCTCGCCGGGCTGTCCGTCGACTACATCGTGCGGCTCGAACAGGGCAGGTCGACCAACCCGTCCCCGCAGGTGCTGTCCGCGCTGGCACGGGCACTGCGGCTGACGACCGCGGAGCGGGAGCACCTGTTCGTGCTCGCCGGTCAGACAGTGCCCAGCGCCGGACAGATCTCCGATCATGTGCCGGCGGGCGTACAGCGTCTCCTCGACCGGCTGACCGGCACACCGCTCAGCGTGTACGACGCCGCCTGGAACCTCATCATGTGGAACCCGCTGTGGGCGGCACTGTTCGGTGATCCGCCGCCCTCACGCGGCTTCGGCAGGAACGCCGTGTGGTGGTCCTTCGTCGCACCGCCCGCCGGATACCCGCAGGCGGTCAGCCGGCGGACGGGACACCGCGCGGCCTTCGTGTCCGACCTGCGGGCGGCATCCGCCCGCTATCCCAAGGACGCCGGGCTGGCCGCGCTCATCGGCGAGCTGCGCTCCCGCAGCGACGACTTCGCGGCACTGTGGGACTCCGGCGTGGTGGGCGTGCACGAGTCCCTGACCAAGACGCTCCGGCACGCGAGCGTGGGTGAACTCACCCTCGACTGCGACTTCCTCGCGGCGCTCGGCACCGATCTGCGCATCATGGCGTTCAGCGCGGCCGAGGGCAGCGAGACCGCCGAACGGCTGCGGCTGCTGGAGGTCGTCGGCGTCCAGACCCTCACGGGCGCCGGCACGGACACCTGACCGCGGGACGCGGTCCGGACCCGCCGTACGCCGCGAGCCGTATACCATGAGCGGTTCGGCACGAGCCGTACGCCGCAGCCGTACGAGAGCCGGTTCGACACGAGCGTTCGCCACGAGCAGCCCCACGGCGTGAGGAAACCGGTGAGTCCTCCGCGGCCGGACACCTGGACCGCGAAGGACTCGGCACGTTCACCCGGTGCGGCTCACGCGGCGAGCAGTTCCAGCGTGTCGATCACCCGGTTCGAGAAACCCCACTCGTTGTCGTACCAGGCGACGACCTTCACATGACGGCCGTCGACCCTGGTCAGCGCCGAGTCGAAGATCGCCGACGCCGGGTTGCCGGTGATGTCGGACGAGACCAGCGGGTCCTCCGAGTACTCCAGGATGCCGGCCAGCGGCCCCGCGGCCGCCGCCCGGTACGCCGCCAGCACGTCGTCACGCGTCACGTCCCGGGCCACCGTCGTGTTCAGCTCCACGATCGAGCCCACCGGCACCGGCACCCGGATCGAGTCACCGGACAGCTTGCCGTCCAGGTTCGGCAGCACCAGGCCGATCGCCTTCGCCGCACCCGTCGTCGTCGGCACGATGTTCACGCCCGCCGCCCGGGCCCGGCGCGCGTCGCGGTGCGGGCCGTCCTGAAGGTTCTGCTCCTGGGTGTAGGCGTGCACCGTCGTCATGAACCCGTGCTCGATGCCCGCGAGTTCGTCGAGGACGGCGGCGAGCGGCGCCAACGCGTTCGTGGTGCAGGAGGCGTTCGAGACGATCGTGTGCAGCTCCGCGTCGTAGGCGTCGGTGTTCACGCCGTACGCCAGCGTGACATCGGCCCCGTCGGACGGAGCGCTCACCAGCACCTTCCGCGCCCCCGCGTCCAGATGGGCGCGAGCGGCCCTGGCCGAGGTGAAACGGCCGGTCGACTCCAGCACGATGTCCACGCCGAGCTCCGCCCACGGCAGCGCCGCCGGCTCGCGCTCCGCGAGCACCCGTGTACGACGGCCGTCGACGACGAGGGTGTCACCGTCGACGGACACCGGACGGCCGAGCCGCCCCGCCGTGCTGTCGAAGGCGAGCAGCCGCGCCAGCGCGGCCGGCTCCGTCAGATCGTTCACCGCGACGATCTCCAGGGCACTGTCACGCTCCAGCAGCGCGCGCAGCACATTGCGTCCGATACGGCCGAAACCATTGATGGCTATGCGGGTCATGAACTGGGCTCCTTTCCCTTCGCAACCCCAGGCTCGCCGACCGCCCGACCCGCTGACAGTGGCGGGAACGCCACGGTTCACAAGGATCCCGCCACCCGCCCGCAACGGCCCCGAAACGCCCCGGCAACACCTGCACGGACCCGCAGCAGGACAGCTCCCCCGCAGGACCGCGCCCTTGGAAGCGACGCCTACTCGCCCCGCGTGAACGTGCGCCGGTACTCGCTCGGCGTGGTGCCGAGGATCCGCTGGAAATGCAGACGCAGATTCGCGCCCGTGCCCAGCCCGACATCGGCGGCGATCTGCTCCACACTGCGCTGCGACCGCTCCAGCAGCTCCCGCGCCAGATCGATCCGCGCCCGCATCACCCACTGCATCGGCGTACAGCCGGTCTCCTCCACGAAACGCCTGGAGAACGTACGCGGCGACACCCCGGCCTGCCGCGCCAGCACCTCCAGCGTCAAGGGTTCACCGAGCCGGCGCAGCGCCCACTCGCGGGTGGCGCCGAACCGCTCTCCGCGCGGCTCCGGCACACTCCGCGGCACGTACTGGGCCTGCCCGCCGCTGCGGTACGGCGCCGCCACCAGCCGCCGCGCGGCATGGTTGGAAGCGGCCACGCCCAGATCACCGCGCAGGATGTGCAGGCACAGATCGATCCCGGACGCCGCACCGGCCGAGGTCAGCACACTGCCCTCGTCGACGAACAGCACGTTCTCGTCGACCCGGACCAGAGGATGCCGCGCCGCCAGCGCCCGCGTGTAATGCCAGTGCGTGGTCGCGCGGCGGCCGTCCAGCAGACCCGTCGAGGCGAGAGCGAAGGCCCCCGTCGAGATCGCGGCGAGCCGCGCACCCCGCGCATGAGCGGCGACCAGCGCCTCCACCACGGCACGCGGCGGGTCCTCACGGTCCGGGAACCGATAGCCGGGCACGAACACGATGTCCGCCCACTCCAGCGCCTCCAGACCGTGCGCCACGGAGTACGACAGCCCGTCCCCGCCGGTGACCGGCCCCCGCGCCGCCCCGCACACCCGCACCTCGTACGGCATGCTCGCGCGCGTCGTGAAGACCTGGGCGGGGATGCCGACATCGAGCGGCTTCGCGCCCTCCAGCACGAGCACGGCGACACGGCGCAGACGGGTGGCGGACACAGCGCAAGCCTATGCGCGGTCCGGCCGCGTCAGTGCGGCTGCCACACCCGGGCGCCGCCGCCCCGCCACTCGATGAGCGGCGACTCGCGCACCCAGTCGTCGTCCACCTCGTCCAGACCGGCCAGCCGCAGGAACTCCACGACGTCCAGGGGGCCGTACGCCATGCCGACGAACCGTCCGCCGACCCGCACCCGGCGCCCGCCGTCCGCGCCGGGCGGGAACACCACGATGGGCTGAGGGGAAACCATGGACCCACCGTGCGGCAGCCCGCCCCGGCCCGCACCACGTCATGGGCCGGTCGTGTGCCCGGACCGCGACCGGAGGCCGCCCGTACGGGCTCCGCGTCCGCCGGAACCGTGCCCGCACCGCGCCCGGGACCCGACGCTCGCCTTTCGGGCCCACCGACGTGCCGATGAACGGTGCCCGCACCGCGCCCGGGACCCGATGTCAGTGGCCTGCTCTACAGTTCCCGTCACTTGATCACCGAAGGTGCGGGAGGGACGCATGGGGTGGGTGCCGGCGGGTGACTACGAAGTCACCCTCGACAGCGGCAAGGTGGTGTGCCGCAACGCGGCAGGACGGCGGCTGAAGTCCGTACCGCCGAAGATCGCCGACGATCCCGCGGTCGTCGGACTGCGGCAGCTCGCCGAATGGCTGGAGCGGCACGAACGGCAGTGCCTGGACGCCGTCGAACGCTGGATGGTCCGCTCCCTGCCCGTGCCGTTCGACGCTCTCGCCCACGTCTGGCCCGACCCCGCCTGGCAGTCCGCGCTGGGCGACCTCGTCGTCACCGGCGAGGACGGCGACGTCGCCGGATTCCTGCGGGACGCCGACCCCGAGCGCGGCCTCGGCCTCGTCGACCTCGACGGCGACACCGTCCGTATCCGCCCCGCCGTCGTCCGCCTGCCCCACCCCGTGCTCCTCGACGACCTCGAAGAACTACGGGAGTTCGCCGTCGAACTCGGCATCGGACAGCGCGCCGGGCAGCTCTTCCGCGAGGTCTGGCACAGACCGGCGGCCCTCGACGCCGACGCCGACTGCGTGGAGGACCACGCCGGCGGCCGGTTCAAGGAACTCCGCTTCCTGCACGGCCGGGCCGCCCAGCTCGGCTACCGGGTCCGCGGCGGCCACGCCGTGTGCCCCCTGCTGGAGGACGGCCGCACCGTCGAGGCCCGCGTATGGGTCGGCGACCACGACGGCTACGAGGAGACCGAGACCGGCCCGCTCCACTTCACCGACGCCTCCGGCCGCACCCTGAAACTCGCTCGGATCGGCCCGGTCGCCTGGTCGGAGGGCATGCGCATGGCCGCGGCCCTGTACGCGGGACGCGACATCGAGGACGAGGAGCAGGCAGCATGACCACCCACCCCACCGGCGACACCACCGCCCTGCACGAGAACCCGGCCGCCGTCGCCGCGCTCCTCGACGCCGGCGCCGTCCTGCCCCCGGGCACCACCGACCGGCAGGACGCCGACACCCTCACCGTCCGCACCTACACCCACCCCGCCCTCGACGACCGCCCCGTCGTACGGCTCGTGCCCCGCACCCTCGGCGAGGCCGAGGACCTCGCCCTCGACTTCCTCGGACTGGTGCGCGCACCCGACGTCCACGAAGCGGGCCAGGTACGCCGCGAGACCCTCGGCTTCCCCGCCTGGGCCCTCGTCAACGACCCCGCCAACGGCCACCACGCCCTCGCTCTCGTCAAGGACGTCGAACGGCTCGCCCGGCAGGCAAAGTCCCGCCCCGGCACCGCCAAGGAAGGCTTCGAGGAACTCGGCGGACGCCTCGGCCGCGCCGTACCGCACTTCCTGCCCACCTTCTACGAGCAGGCCGCCCGCGTCTTCCTCCAGCACGACAACACCACCTACGCCGCCGTCTTCTTCGGCAAGGCACGCGAGGCCGAACGCGTCCACGCCCTCACCGTGGACGAGGAACGGCACCGGGCCGTCTTCCTGGAGTTCGCCTTCGCCGGCGCCCTCACCGTCAAAGCGCTCAAGCAGCACGTACGGGACCTGTCGGCACGGCTCAGCCCCGCCGAGGCCTGGGCGCAGTACCGGCAGCTCGTCGTGGAACGCTGCGCCGCCGGCATGCCGCCCTACGCCGCACTGCCGCAGGACGCCCGCGCCCTGATCAAGGCGGCCGGACTCGACCGGCAGACCGAGGAGTGCGCCCTCGTCGCGGAACTGCTCGCCTCCCCGGCCGCCGTACGGGCCCCCGCCTCCTTCTGGAACCACTACCGGCCCGCCCTCGTCGCCCTCACCCACGAGCAGCCCGCCGTGCGCGCCCGGCTGCTGGAGATCATGCCCGCCGGCCTGGGCCGTTCCACCGACGACGACGAGTTCTGGCTGACTCTGCTGAGCGACACCGGCGCCGACCGCCTGCTGACCGGGGAGACCCCCGACAGCGGCATCGACCCGGCCGACTGGCTCAGCCGCTGGGCACTGCACCGCAAGCACGGCGCGTCCACCAGCCGCCGCTCCCCGGCCACCCTCGCCCTCGTCACCCGTATGACCGCGCACCTGCGCGAGCGGGGCCGGCCCGTCGACCTGTTCACCGGCCGCCGGCACGCCGGAGCCGATCTCGACCTGCTCGACCTGTGCCTCGCCGAAGGCGTGCCGCTCACCCTGCCCGACAGCGGAGAACGCGTGGACCTCGCCGTCCCCCAGTGGCTCACCGACACCCGGCCGGGCCGACGGGACCTGACGGCCGTCGCCTCCGACGCCCGCTGCCGCCCCATGCTGCACCGCGCCGTCGGCGGCCTCCACTCCCACCGGCCCGACCGGGCGCTGACCGAGCGGATCGCCGACCATCCGGTCCTCTCCGACGTGCTGCGCGCATGGCTGGAGGACGCCGCCGACGACCTCGTCCGCGCCGCCGGCCTGCCCGCCGCCCGATCGGCACTGGACCGGCTGCGCCCCTTCGCCGCCGTGGCCGCCCGGGTCGGCCCGCGCGCCGTGGCACAGGCCGCCGAGCTGCGCCTGGAAGCGCTCCTCGGCCGCACCCTGCGCGCCGGCGTCCTCGACGAACTCGGCTGGCCCGCCCTCGACGAGGCGGTACGACGCCTGGAGGCCGAGACCAGCGGCGGCAAGGGACCCCGCCACCTTGCCTCCGTCGCCGCCCAGGAGGCCTGGCCCGCCCTCGTCCTCTCCCGCGGACACAAGGCCCTCGTCGTCGGACCGGACGGCATCCTCCTCGAACACGACCTGCGGCTCCCGCCGGACCTCGACCACTGGCAGCGCCCCTCGTTCCGCTACACCGACGGCGAACTGCTCGTGACGTGGTGGCACAACGGCAAACAGCGCGGCTACTGGACCTCCCGCCCCTCGGAGGTGTTCACCGTCGGCGGCGAACACCCGCCGCGCTGGTACGGGCAGGGCGACGCCGGCGACACCTCCCTGCCGCTGCCCGGCGGCGGACGCGCCACCGGCGGGCGCGCGCTGCACGCCGGCGACACCGACCTGCCGCCCTCGCGGCCCGTCCTCGGCGACGGCACCACCTACTGGCGTCAGGGCCGGCAGGGCCGCCACCATGTGTGGCTGGAGTACGACCCCGCCACCGGCACCCACGGCCGCGCCTCCCTCCCGGCGTTCCTCACCACCGGCATCCGCGACGGCTCCACCCTGCTCCAGCAGCGTTGCTCCGTACTGCCCCTGCAACCCGGCCTGGAGAACAGCCCGTTCGGCACCGACGGCACCGTCCTGGGCCGCTGGGTGCGCACCGACCACGACAGCGCGGCGCCCACCACCACCGTCGGCACCCCCGACGGCCGCACCGTCACCGTCCCCGCCCGCGCGGGCACCCACGGCGTCCCGCTCGGCGCGCTCCGCCTGCCCGGCGGGGCCGCACCCGTCGTCCTCACCCGGCACCGGCAGCTCGTCCTGTGCGCCCGGGACGACACCGGCGGCATCACCGAACTGGGCGCGGTGACCGCGCTGCTGAGCGGCGGCGAGTTCGCGGCCGGCACCCCGCTCGTCCCGCCCGCCGACTTCTGGCACGCGCTGCGCCCCCGCGACGAGGCCGCCTCCGAGGCACTGCGGAAAGTCACCGACGACCAGGCCGACGCCCTGCTGTGGGCAGCCCTGGAAGCCCTGCGGGAGCGGGACGAGCAACTCGAGGCCGCGCGCCGCTCCACGGACGGCAGGCCCGGCTCCCTCGCCCGGGCCGAGGCGACCGTCCCGAGCGCCGAGGACGCGCTCCGCCCCGCCGTGTCCGCGGCACTGCCCGCGCTCACCGACACGCAGCTCCTCACCGGCGTCACCGCGATCGTCCGCGCCGTGCTGCGCCTCGGCGAGTCCGTCGGCGCCTTCCTGAACCCGCCGGCGCCCCGCACCAGCGGCGAACGCACCCGCACCGAGGGCATGTTCGCCGACTACCGCCCCGAGAACGGCGACGACCAGACCCTGCGGGAGGCCACCGCCGGCATCGCGGGACTGCGGGGATGGAGCCGCGACGGCAACTGGGACACCCTGCGTCAGATCCGCGCCGTCAACCACGTGCTGTCCGGCCGTCCCGCCGACGGCACACCCCTGCACGCGGACCTCCGCACCACCGGGCGGGCCGACGGATGGCGTTGCGACGAGACCACCGTGCCCGGCATCGGCCCGCTCTGGCCGCGCCTGCTGGAGGTCCTGCGCCCCCTCGCCTACCGCGCCGCCTCCCCGGCCCTGCCGGACCACCACCGGCAGGCCCTCCTCCTGCTGCTCGAAGCCGTCGCCGACGGCCCCCTGACCGCACCAGGGGGAGCGCTGCGCGAGATCGTCCTCGGCGAGCCGCACGAGGACCACAAGCGGGTCGGACAGGTGCTGCGCCGCGACGGGCGCACCGTCGTCGTCCTCGGCTGCCAGAGCATCGACAGCCGCCGCGGACGCGTGGAATGGCTGGCCCTCGACCACGACCCGTCCGGCGAGTTCGGCGCGATCGCGCATTTCGCACTGGAACGCGAGACGCCGCTCCCCGCCGTGTTCCCCGCCGAGAAACTGGCCGAGGTGACCGCACTCGTCCGCGCCAAGGGCCCGGCCCCCTGGCAGCCGGACGCACCGGCCGCCCTCACCGCCGCCACCGGCGACGCCCTCGGCCCCGTCCAGGCGGCCCTGCTGCTCGCCGGGAAGCCGGACGGCCTCACCGACGAGGCCGCCGCCACCACCGGACTGAAGCGCCGCCAGGCCGAACTGGGCGACGAACTGCTGCACTGCCTCCCCGACGGCACCGCCCTCGCCCTCCTCGGCGCACTGCTGCCCGACACCCCCGCCGACCTGTGGACGTCCGGACCGGACACCGCCGCCGCGGGACGCGTATGGGCCGAGCGGACCGCCGGCACGATCCACCTGCCGGAGAACATCGCCGCGGAACTCCGCACAGCCGGCCGGTACCTCCCGCACGCCACGGCTGTCCTCAACCCGCACCGCACACCGTGGACGAGCCGCACCACCGTGCAACGCCTCGACAAGGACGGCCGCCTGACCCCCGACGACCCCAGGGCGGTGCCCTCCCGGTACGACCTGGAGGGCTCCGTGATTGCCCTCGCCCGGCTCGCCTACCTCCTGCCGTACGGCCACCCGCTGCGCGCCGCCCTGCCCGGCAGCCTGACCGCGCTGCGCAGCCGCCTCGCCGACCCCGGGCTCCTCCTCGACCTGAACGTGAGCTGGACGCAGAGCGGCGGCCGTACGGCGACCGCCCTCAACGAGGCCTACGGACTGCCCGCACCCGACGCGGACGGCCTGGTCCGCCCGACCGAGGCGCTGGTGCTGCACATCCAGGGCGATCGGGACGACGTCCGGGTCCGCCCGGCCGGACTCACCGGCGCCGACGATCCCGTCCTCGACCTGCTCGAAGGACTCGTCGGCCCCCGTCACGGCTCGCTGCACGCCCTGCGGACCCTGCTGAGCGACGACTTCGCCGCGACGCTCGCCGCCGGCACCGACCCGGCCGAGGCCACCGGACACCCGCAGAACCCGCAGACCAGCGCGCCCGCCCTGGTCGCCGAGGTCGCCCGGACACACGGGCTGAGCGAGGACGCCGCCGCGCTCTACCTCCAGCTGCTGGCCCTGCCCGACCCCACCGACCGCGACCGCGCCCGCTGGACCGGCTGGAAGCCGGCCCGCCTGAAGAAGGCCCGGACCGAACTGGCGGCGACCGACCTCGTCGTCGAGGCCAAGCGGGCCCGCGCCGGACGCACCCTGTTCCTGCCGGGCGGCTGGCTCGACCTGAAGGCCCCCGCGCTGCCCCTGGAGACGTGGAAGCAGGCCCTCTACCCCGTCGACGGGGGCGGCCCCACCACACCCCTCCGGCCGCTACCCGACCTCTTCGCGCACGCCTGGCAGCGCGTCCGCGACGGCGATGCCCCGGCCTACGAGGAGCTCACGACGCGCGCCACCCGGAAGGGCCGCCGCCGGTGACCGGCACCCGTACCACCCGGCAGCCGCCCGGTCCGCCCGGTCCGTCCGGCGGCGCACCGGCCCCGCGTCCGACCCCGTCGAAGACCACCGCCCGCACCAGCCCGGAAGACCCCGCACCGATGACCACCACCACGCCCACGCCCGCACCCGCCCGGCAGATCGTCCCGCCCGAGGACCGCCACGCCGCCGAACTGGCCTTCCTCGCCGCCCACGACGACGGGCCGCGCCCGCCCGCCTGGCGGCTCACCCCCCGGGCGGTCGTCACCTTCGTCATGGGCAGCGACGGCCACGCGCTGACACTGCCCGACGGTGCGCAGGCACCCGACGGGGTGCCGAGGCGCATGGTGATCGAGGGCAAGTTCGTGGGCGACCGCGCACTCGTGGAGCGGTGCGTGGTCACCCTCGCCGGGGAACGCGGCCTGCTCCTCGTCGGCGAACCCGGCACCGCCAAGTCGATGCTGTCGGAACTGCTGTCCGCCGCCGTGTGCGGCACCAGCTCCCTCGTCGTCCAGGGCACCGCCGGCACCACCGAGGACCAGCTGAAGTACGGCTGGAACTACGCCCTGCTGCTCGCCCAGGGCCCCAGCCGTCAGGCGCTCGTCCCCTCACCCGTCCTCACCGCGATGTCCCGGGGCGCGATCGCCCGCGTCGAGGAGATCACCCGCTGCCTGCCCGAGGTGCAGGACGCGCTGGTGTCGCTGCTGTCCGAGCGGCGCATCGCCGTACCCGAACTCGCCGGCACCGAGGACGGCCTGGCGCACGCCGCTCCCGGCTTCAACCTCATCGCCACCGCAAACCTCCGGGACAAGGGCGTCTCCGAGATGTCCGCCGCGCTCAAACGCCGCTTCAACTTCGAGACCGTCGGCCCCATCGCAGACCTGGACGCGGAGACGGAACTGGTCCGCGGCCAGGCCCGCGCCGCCGTCGAGCGGGCCGGGGCACCCTTCCAGGTCGACGACGCCGTCCTCGAAGCCCTCGTCACCGCCTTCCGGGACCTGCGCGAGGGGCGCTCCGCGGAAGGCTGGGAGGTGGAACGGCCGTCCACGGTGATGAGCACGGCGGAAGCGGTGTCCGTCGCCGGGTCGCTCGCCCTCGCCGCGGCCTACTTCCCCGGCGACCGGGACGTCCTCGGCCTGCTGCCCGGCCACCTCCTGGGCGTCGTCCGCAAGGACGACCCGGCCGACGCGGCCCGGCTGCGCGGCTACTGGGACGGACCCGTGCGACGCCGCGCCGAACAGGGCTCAGCCACCTGGCGCACCCTGTGGGACCTGCGCACGGTCCTGGAGGGCTGAACACGTGACGCAGCATGCGGAGGCGGCCTCCGCCGACCTCGGCGCGGTCGCCCCCACGCCCGACGAGGCGCTCGCCGCGCTCACCGGCCCGGACGCGCCGTACCTCATCGGCGTACGGCATCACGCGCCCTCACTGGCCGCCGCCGTGCCCGCACTGCTGGACGGGGCGCGACCGGACGTGCTTCTCGTCGAGCTGCCCGCCGAGATGCAGGAGTGGCTGCCCTGGCTGGGCCACGAGGAGACCCGGGCGCCGGTGGCCCTCGCCGCCGCACCGGCCCACGGACCAGACGGGCAGGGGCCCGCGTTCTACCCGTTCGCCGACTTCAGCCCCGAACTGGCCGCCGTGCGCTGGGCGTTGCGCAACGCCGTCCCGGTGGTCGCCTGCGACCTGCCGCTCGCCGACCCCGCCTGGCGAGAAGGCCGCACGGCCGCCGCCCGGCCCGCCGCACCGACCCTCACCACCGCCCTGCGCGGCCGTCTGACCGGCCGACCCGGCGACGACCTGTGGGACCGGCTCGTCGAGGCGACCGCCCCCGGCTCCCCGCCCGAGGCACTGCGCCGGGCCGCGCTGCTCACCGGGTGGGCGCTGCGCACCGACGCCGTCGCCGCCGGCGGCGTCCCCGCCCTCGACCTGCGGCGCGAACAGTGGATGCGGGCCCGCCTGGCGGAGGCACGCGCGCGGGGCGAGCGGACCGCCGCGGTCGTCGGCGCGTTCCACGCCCCGGCCCTCCTGCCGCACCCCCCGGACGGGCAGGACCGGCCGGCCGACGGGACGGAACTGTCCGCACTGTCCGCCGCGCACGGCACAGCGGGCGCCCGCTGGACGACGTCCCTGATCCCCTACACGTACACCCTGCTCGACGAACGATCCGGCTACCCGGCCGGCATCCGGGACCCGCAGTGGCAGGAAGCGGTCCTGCGCACGGCCGGCGACCCCGCGCGGCTGGAGGAGGCACTGACCCGGACGGCGGTACGGATCTGCGCCGCGCTGCGGGACATCGGTCACCCCTCCGGCCCCGCCGACGCACGCGAGATCAGCAGGATCGCCTCCGACCTCGCACGGCTGCGCGGCCTGCCCGCCGCCGGCCGCGGCGAACTCGTCGAAGCCGTGCAGACCGTCCTCGCACAGGGCGAGCCCCACGGCAGGGGACGCGCCGTCGCCCGCGCGATGGAACGCGTCCTCGTCGGCACACGTCAGGGCCGCCCCGCACCCGGCGCGCCGCGCAGCGGCCTGGCACCCGCGGTCGAGGCCGAGGTGGCCGCGCTGCGCCTGCCCGGACCGCACGACACCGACGGCCGGGGCACCGCCAGGGACCTGCGGCTCGACCCGCTCCGCTCCGACCTGGACCGGCGCCGCGAACTGCTGCTGCGCCGCATGACCGTGTGCGGAGTGCCGTACGGCGAACCCCGCGACGTCACCGGTACGGGCGGCGCCGACGCCCTCACCTCCCGTTGGGAGGTCCGCTGGACCCCGGCCACGGCCGCCATGCTCACCACGGCCGGCGTACGCGGGGTGACCCTCGCCCAGGCCGCCGAGGGCACCCTGCGCGAACGCCGGCGGGCCGAGCACGACGAGGGCGGCCCGACCGCGGCGCAGACCCTCGCCGGGCTTGCGCAGGCCGCCGAGTGCGGCCTGGCGCAGCTCGCCGACGAGCGTCTCGACGAGGCCGCCGAGATCCTTCCGCGGACCGGGACGCTCCCCGAACTCCTCACCGGCCTGGCCCTGCTGGACCGGCTGGGCGCCGGGCACATCCCCGGCCTCGCCGCAACAGCCGACCGCCCGGCACGCGCCACGGCCGCCGCGGAGCTGCTCACCGTCGCCGCCGTACGCCAGATGGACGGACTGACCGGATCCGAGGACCCCGCCGACGCGCGGGCCCTCCTCGAACTCGCCCACCGCGCCGACGACTCGGGCGGGATCCGCCTCGCCGACGCCCTCGCCCGGCTCGCCGCCGACGGCACGCCGCTGATGCGCGGCGCGGCAGGCGCCGTACGCGTCCTGCTCGGACACGAGGACGCACACGTCCTCGGGGACCGCGCCGCGTCCTGGGTGGACGGCGCCACCGACCCCGGCACTCGCACCGCGCTCACGGCCCGCCTCACCGGCCTGCTCACGGCGGCGGGCCCGCTGCTGGAGACGGCACCGGCCGCTCTCGGACCGCTCCTCGACCGGGTGACGACCCTGCCGGACCGGGCGTTCCTCGACCGGCTCCCCGCCCTGCGCGCCGGCTTCGACACGCTGAGCCCGGCGGCCCGAGACCGGCTCCTCGCCACCGTCGAGGAACGCCTCGGCACGACACACGTCACCGGCCCGGACGGCATCTCCCCGGCGGCCCTCGCCGCCTGGACCCGCGCCGACTTCGACGCCCGGGAGCATCTACGACTGTGGGACCTGCTGCCCGCCCCCACGACCGGCCGGGCCGCTCCCGCCGCCGTCACCCCGTACGACACGCCGGGCGCCGGGACGGACAGCGCCCCGAGCCCCTACGAGGCGCCGGGGACCGAGACGGACAGAGCCTCGACCTCGTACGCGGCGCCGGCGGCCGGGACGGGCAGCGCCCCGAGCCCCTACGAGGCGCCGGGGACCGAGACGGACAGAGCCTCGACCTCGTACGCGGCGCCGGCGGCCGGGACGGACAGCGCCCCGAGGCCGTGCGCCGCGCCGGGGAGTGGGCCGGGCAGTGTCCCGCCCCCGCACGACACACCAGGAGCCGGAACGGGCAGCGCCCCGAGAACCGCCGGCACCGGCGCGGACGGCCCGCCGCCCGGCGCCACCGGCACGGGCGCCCCTGACACCGCGGACACCCCCTGGCTCGGCCCCGTCGACCGCTGGCGTCTGCTGCTCGGCCGGGACCCGGACCGGCTGCCGTCCGGCGCGGCCCGGCTGGCGACCGCCCTCGACGAGCTGTACGGAAACGGCCGTGGCGAGGGCAGCCGAGGGGATCTGCGCGGGCCGGGCACCGGCGGCGGTCGCAAGGCGCCGTATCCGAGCGCCCGGGAGTGGTCGCGGGAGCTGGCCGCGCTGTTCGGGCCCGGCATCCGCGAGGAGGTGCTGGCAGCCGCCGCCTCCGCCGGCCGCACGGACGTCCTCACCGAACTCGACGCGGACAGCGCCCGCCCCTCGGTCGAACTGCTGCGGACCGTGCTGCGCCACGCGGGCGGGCTGCCCGAGGCGCGACTGGCCGCGCTGCGCCCGCTCGTACGCAGCCTGGTCGATGCGCTGACCCGGGAACTGGCCACCCGACTGCGCCCGGCCCTGCACGGCGTCAGCCTGCCGCGGCCCAGCCGCCGACCCGGCGGCGGCCTCGACCTGCCCCGCACCCTGCGCGCCAACCTTGCCACGGCACGCCGCGCCCCCGACGGCACGGTGCGAGTGATCCCCGAGCGGCCGGTGTTCCGCACACGGGCGCGCCGTGCCGCCGACTGGCGGCTGATCCTGGTGACGGACGTGTCGGGCTCCATGGAGGCGTCCACCGTGTGGGCGGCGCTGACCGCGTCCGTGCTGGCCGGAGTGCCCACGCTCGCCACGCACTTCCTCGCGTTCTCCACCGAGGTCATCGACCTCACCGGGCATGTGCAGGACCCGCTGTCGCTGCTGCTGGAGGTCAGCGTGGGCGGCGGCACGCACATCGCGGCCGGGCTGCGGCACGCGCGGGAACTGGTCACCGTGCCGTCCCGGACGCTCGTCGTCGTGGTCAGCGACTTCGAGGAGGGCTACCCGCTCGGCGGGCTGCTCGCCGAGGTCCGCGCACTGGTCGGCGCCGGCTGCCACGTCCTGGGCTGCGCGAGCCTCGACGACGCGGGCCGCCCCCGCTACTCGACCGGGGTCGCCGCGCAGCTCGTCGCCGCGGGCATGCCCGTCGCCGCCCTCAGCCCGCTCGAACTCGCCCGCTGGGCAGGGGAGAAGATCGCATGACAACGGACCTGCCCTCCGTCGCCCCCGCCGTCACCGCCGAACTCGTGGCGGCACTCTCGCCCCGCCTGCGCAAACGGCTCGACGCGGGCGTCGCCAAGCTCCGGGCCCGCCCGGCCGTGCGCGAGGGCGACGCCGTCCGCATCGCCCTCGACGACGACACCGACATCGTCCTCGAGGCACCGGGCGGCACGGTCACCAGCGCGACGGCGATCCGCTGCGGATGCCTGCTCGCCCCCGACTGCCTGCACCGTGCGGTGGTCGCCTCCGCCGCCCCGATCGCCGACGACACGGCGGCGGACGACGCGGACGATCCGTACGACGCGGATGCCCCGGACGGCCGGACGGCCCGCGAGGACGAGGGAACCCGGCCGGAACAGAGCCGAACCGAGGCGGCTTTCGACCGCCAACCCACGGACCGTCAGCCCGCTGCGGCCGACCGCCCCGCTCCCTCGCCCCCCGCACCACCCGGGGAGGCCGACGACCACGACGCCCCCACCACCGGCCACATGGACGCGGCCCGCGCGGTGTTCGACGCGACAGCCGCCGTCCTCGTAGCGGGCACGGACGGCGCCGGTGCCGTGCTCCAGGCCGAGCTGCTGCGCGCCGCGCACTCCGCGCGCCTCGCCGGACTGCCGCGCGCGTCCGCCGCGGCCGTGTCGGTCGTGAACGGCGTACGGGCCGCCCGCACCGGCGACGCCGGGTACCGCCTGGCCGATCTCACCGGCGCCCTGGCGGACGTCCTGGGCGTCACGCACCGTCTGCCGCGGGCCACCGGCGCCGAACTGGCCGGCCTGCGGGGCAGCGCCCGCCGCCCCTACCGCCCTGACGGGTCCCTGCGGCTGTACGGCCTGTTCAGCGAACCCGTCCTCACCGCCACCGGGTACGCGGGTGCGGTGACCTGGACCGTCGACACCGACGGCCGCCTGTACTCGGTGGCGGACGTGGCGCCGGGCGGGGCCGCGCGGGCGGCGTCCGCAGCCGGCCGCACGGTACGCATGGGCGACACGGCCCTCACCCACGGGGAACTCTCCCGCGCGGGCCTTGCCGTGTCCGGCGCCACCGTCTCCCCGACAGGGCGACTCGGCGCGGGCGGGACGGTACGGGCGGTACGCGCCCCCGGCGCCGCCTGGCGCGAGGAGCCGTCGGCCGGGCTGTGGGCCGAACCGGTGGCCGAGCAGGTCCGCCGCGCCCTGAACGGTACGCACGACCTCCTCTTCCTGGACGTGACCCTCATCGGCGCGGTACGGGAAGCGGCGGGCGACTGCCTGCTCGCCGACTGCGGGGGCGTGCCCGTCCGCCTCACGACCGCCCACGACGACCCGGCGCTGCCCTTCCGGGACAACCTGCGTCTGCTCGCGGCCGTCCCCGGCACCCGGCTGCGCGTCGTGGCCCGGCTCGTGCCCGCACCCCTCCCGCGGGCCGCCCTGCTCGCCGCCGAGCACCCCGGCGACGCGGCGGCCCGGGTGAACCTGGGCCTGGACCGCCTCCAGCGCGCCGACCTCCCGCGCCTCGCACCCGGTCCCGTACCGCACCCCGCCGCCCCCGCCGGCGTGTTCGAGGAGGCGCCGCTGCATCTCCTGCGCCGCCGGGTGCAGCAGGCCGTCTCCGGGGGACGCCGGGTGCTGTCGCTCGCCCGCGGTGACCGGGGAGACGGCGCCCGACTGCGCGCCGCGGGCCTCGCGACGGCCGCCGACCTCCTCGACGCCCTGCACGCCGCCGCGGCGGTCCGCGCCCGCGACGCCTTCGGCCGGCTGCTCCCGGCCGACACGGACCGCTTCGCCCGAGCCTGGCTCGCCGCCGCCGTCTACACGGACACGGTCGAATCCGCGCTGTGCGCCCACGCCTGGGAGAAAGCGGCCGTACCCGTCTGACACAGCCCGTGCCTGCCCGCTGACGCGGTCACCCGGCGCGCGAAGCGGCCCCGGACACCCCTCTCGAAGGGGCGAACGGGGCCGACTCGTGTCGAGGGTGACGGTGGCTCACATGCTGACCGCGATCGCACCGAGAATCACGCCGGCCACCAGGCCGACGGCACTGACCACGATGGCGACGGTGGACAGCCCCTCATGGCGGACCGTCCTGGCGACGATGGCCGGCACAAGACCGATCACACCGAGCACGACCGGCAGGAACGGCACAGCGACGACGCCGAACACGATGGCGAGCGGCGTCCGCCCGGCGAGAAAGCCCTCGGCGTCGTGGACCTCCACCCGGCGGGGCGTGCGGACGACGAGCCGTCCCCCGGCGTCCACGGTGGCCGTGCCCCGCGGGGGCGGGCAGCGTACCGAGAGGGAGCACGTCGATCGTGGGGACGCGGGTGCTGTTCGTGCCCCGCATGCCGGCCGACACCGCCCGCTCGCCGCCTGCCGGTTCCTCACCGGGGCCGCGGCGGACCGGGCGCTACCGGTGTTCGGGGTTGTCGAAGTCGTGACGGCAGCCGGCGTCCCAGGCGGTGCGCTGGTTGCCGTAGGCCGGAATGCCCCCGAGGTCCTTCAGCGCCCGCGCCAGATGCAGCAGGTTCCATGTCATGAAGGTGGTGTTGCGATTGGTGAAGTCGTTCTCCGGACCGCCCGATCCGGGATCGAGATACGACGGCCCGGGCCCCGCCTCGCCGATCCACCCGGCGTCCGCCTGCGGCGGGATCGTGTACCCGAGGTGCTGGAGGCTGTAGAGCACGTTCATGGCGCAGTGCTTGACGCCGTCCTCGTTGCCGGTGATCAGACAGCCTCCGACCCGCCCGTAGTAGGCGTACTGTCCGGCGTCGTTGAGCAGACTGGAGCAGGCGTACAGGCGTTCGATCACCTGCTTCATCACGGAGCTGTTGTCGCCCAGCCAGATGGGCCCGGCGAGCACGAGGATGTCCGCCGCCATCACCCGCCGGTACAGCTCGGGCCACTCGTCGCTCTCCCAGCCGTGCTCGCGCATGTCGGGCCACACCCCGGTGGCGATGTCGTGGTCGACGGCCCGTACGACGTCGACCTGGACGCCCTGGGCGGTGAGGATGGCGGTGCTGCGGTCGATGAGCCCCTGAGTGTGGCTGATCTCGGGGGAACGTTTGAGCGTGCAGTTGATCACCGTGGCCCGCAGGTCGTCGTACCGGGCGGGCGGGGTGTCGGAGTCGGGCGGGGAAGCGGTCACGAGTTCCTCCCGGAGGCTGGGCCGCACGGCGGGTCCGGGGCGCCTCGGCGGCGAGACGGAAGCGGAGCTCCGGCGGTACGGGGCAGGGGTGCGGGGCGCTCGGGACGCTCCGGCGTCGGCGCACACGGGGTGCGTACCCGAGTTCCGCCTCCAGCGTGACCTTGCACCGTCGGTCTCGCCATCGCGGTGCCTCCGAACGGAAGCCCCGGCCGGGCGCGGTGCGGCCCGCGGTATGACGGCCGGCGCGCCGACGGCGGCCACGAACCCGGGACCGGGGGAGACCCTCCTCACCCGGGCCGACGCGACACCCCCCGCTTCCTGACACGGCGTCAACCTGCTTCAGATCCCCTCTTGTTCAACTGTCATGTCACCGTCATTCTTGTTCTGCGCGCCTCTGTCTACCCGCATAGATGCGTGCGCAGGCTCCATCTGACCGTGCGACTTCGACCACTCGCCCAGGAGGACCGATCCTCGTGAGACCCCGTCACCCCCGCCGCCGCGGCCTCGGCACCGCCACCGCGGCCCTGGTCGCCCTGTGCGTCGGCCAGACGCTGACCGCCCTGCCGGCCACGGCGGCCACAGCCGCCGCCCCCGCTCCGTCGTCCCCCGCGTCCGCCGTGACGGCGGCGGAGGACCAGGCGGCGCGTGCGATAGCCGGCTCGTTGACCGACTCCACATGGCGCGCACGCGTCCGGGCCGCCACGCTCGCCGCCGACGAGGTGGACGTCTCCGCCCTCGCCGCCCGCGCCGGCGGCCCCGGCCTCCGCACCGCCCTGGCCGACGCCGACCGCCGCATCGCCACCGCGAAAGGCCTGGACGGCAAGGTCGCGCCGCTGCTGCGGCTGAGGCTCGGCGACGACTCCATGCGCGCCGCGCTCGACGACGGGGTCACGCCCTGGGTCGCCGCGGCCACCCAGGACGAGAGCGCCGACACGGTCACCGCCTACGACAGCCGGGGCCGCACCCACACCCTCGACGCCCGCAAGGCACCGGAGCACCCGGTGTACGTCGTCGACATCGACAGCGCCACGGCACTCGCCGCCGGCCTGGACGTCCTGTCCGGCGAACTCGCGCGCTACGGCGTCCGCTCCACCGCCCAGGACGCCGCCACGGGCGAAGCCCCTGCCGCCCACGGCAAGGCGACCGCCGGCGGAAACGCCGCCGCGAGCACCGGCACCCTCGCGGCCACCGGCGGCTTCTGGACCACCCGCATCACCGCTGTCGCACTGTCCGACGACAAGGAGCCCTGGATCAAGGGCGACGCCGAGATCTACACCCTCGTGACCGGCTTCGGCCAGGACGGCAAGGTGCGCGTCGACCCGGTCGACATGCCGTACCTCGACAGCGAGGGCGTCACCTACCGCCCGAACCAGATACTGGTCAACTGGTCCTCCTACAAGTACGACCTGGCCGACGCCGTGATGATGGAGGAGGACGGCAGTACCAACTACCGCGACCTCGCCAAGGCCATCGCCACCGTGCTGCTCACCATCGCCGACCAGGGCGCCTACATCCCGCTGGTGAACGCCGTCCTGGACGCCGTCCCGGACGACTGGTGGACCGACGACCCGGACTACGTCGACTCCTGGTACACCCTGGCCCGCAGCGACAACGGCACCCGCTACGGCGCCGCCGGCAACGGCTGGATGACCCTGGAGCCGTACTACGTGTCGGCACTCTGACCGACGTCCCCCAGCAACCGCGCCCGGGCCGGCCGCTCACCCTCGGCCGGCCCGCCTGACCTGCGGGCCCGGGCAGCCGGGCCACCGACCGCCGTGATCATTTCGTGCCCCGGAATCACAGCGTCCGCCATTGTCGGCATGCCCATGACTCTGTTGTGATCACCGGATGCTCGGTTTCCTCGTCCGGCTGCTGCCCTTCTGGGTGCGCGAGCCGCTCCTGATCGTGGTCGGGTCCGTGCTCGGACTGCGCATCACCTGCATGGCCGTCAGCGACCGCGACTGGCCCCTGGCAGCCATCGGCGCCGTCTTCCTCGTGTTCACCGCCGTACGTGTGCACATGGTGATCCACGCCCTGCGCCTGCGCCGCGCAGCGGCCGAGGCGCCCGCCGCCGACAGGACGCCGACCCAGGCGGACACACCGGACACGACACCGGCACCGGCACCCGGCACGACACGGGCACCCGGCACGGCACCGGCACCGACACCCGTCACCGAGGTGACGCCCCCCACCGTCTCGCCCACCCCGGCACAGCCCCAGGCGTCCGCTCCCACGGAGAAGGAGCCCAACGCCTGGGGCCAGGCGGCAGCGGCCATGGGCCTGTTCGCCGTTCTCGCGGGCGTCCTGTGGCTCGGCCCCGAGCTGCTGCCCTCCACCGCCGGCACCGCCTCGCCGGCGGCCGGCTGCGGGGAGCCCACCGAGGAGGTCCGCTCGAACGCGTACCGGCAGACACCCCGGGCGGTGACCGGGTACGACCTGTGCGAGGCGCTCGACACCCCCGACCTGGCCCGGCTCCTCGGGACACCGGACGAGGTCGTGACCGGGACGACCTTCGCCAGCGGCACCGCGCCGCTGACCGGCGAACGCGTGCCCCAGCCGAGCGCCCAGGTCTCCTTCGACACGTACACCGTCGACATCACGGCCACGTACAACCACCTCACGGTCGACCAGTACGTGAAACTCATGCACTACGGCGACGAGACGGACGTCGAACGGCTGAAGGTGCTCGACCAGCGGCCGGCAGTGCTGTCCTCGGACCGCACCATGCAGTACCGCATCGACCTCGGCGGCAGCGCCACGGGCGGCCCGGTCGAGCAGGGTCCGATGGCCAGGACCCTCACCGTGGCGTTCGACCGCAAGGACTCCGGCGGCTACTTCGACATCAGCGTATGGAGCGATTCGGGCCTCCTGCCGGACGACAGCGTTCTTGTCGGAATCGCGGAAAAGATCATCCCGGCGCTGGAGGACCGCACCGCCCACTGAGCCGCACGAACGCGGGACACCTGCACGCCCGGACCCGACACCGGCCCCCGGACCTCCCCGCCGGCCCGCAGGACCGCTGCCCCCCGGC
>NZ_JALLGL010000389.1 GCF_023072675.1 Streptomyces sp. XM83C | reverse complement strand
CCTCCCGCCCCCAGCTTCACGACCACCGTGCGCGGGCCCGGCAGGGCCGCCGCGATGTCCGCCGTCCGGCGCAGTCCCCAGAGCTGCCGTGCCTCGTCGGCGCCGACGAGGACGAGGTCGGCCCGCCGGGCCAGCTCCCGCAGCACCTCGGCGGCGCGGGCGGGGGACCTCCACAGGGTCGGCCGGTAGTTGACGTCGAAGGAGACGAGGGGGCGGCCCGGAGCCGCCTCCGTCAGCGCGTACAGCAGGTCGAGGCAGGTGTCGGACAGTGCGGCCGTGATGCCCGTCAGGTGCAGGACCCGCCCGGAGCGTGCCGCCGCGAGGTCCGTGGCGGCGGGGCTCATCGCGGAGGCGGCCGAACCGGCGCGGTAGTAGGCGACCTCGTGGGCGTCGGTGCCGCGCTCCCCCGCCGTACGGAAGTACACGCCGGTCGGGCGGGCGGGGTCCCGCTCGACGTGGGCGACGTCGACGCCGTACCCGGCGATCGTCGTGAGGAGATGGTCGCCGAAGCCGTCGGCGCCGACGCGGCTGATCCACCGCACGGAGTGTCCGGCCGCGGCGAGCATGCAGGCGACGTTGGACTCGGCGCCGCCGACGGACCGGTCGAAGGAGGGCACGTCGGCGAGGCGGCCCGCCCGGGTGGGCAGGAAGGTCACCATGGACTCGCCGAGGGTCACGACGTCCGGGGCCGGGCTCATGGGCGTGTCCACGGACGTGTCCATGCGCTCTCCTCGGACTCGGGCGACGGGGCCGGTCCGTTGACCCGCGTCGGCCCGGATGCTAGACAGCGGTGAGCGGCATACGCAACGAGCGTTGCACAGGATGCAACGCGAACGGAGGTCTGATGAGGTCGGAGTCGGCGGCACGCCTCGCCACGGAACGCGTGGACCACCGTTTCAGGGGCCTCCCCCCGGACGCCGACGGTCTGACCGTCGGCGAGCTGGCCGCGCAGCGCCGCAACCTGTTCGCCGGCGGGTTCACCACGCCGGTGCTGACGCTGTCCGCGGAGCGGCTGGAGCACAATCTGCGGCTGATGGAGACGTACGCCGAACGGCACGGGCTCGCGTTCGCCCCGCACGGCAAGACGACGATGGCCCCGCAGTTGTTCGAGCGGCAGATCGAGCGGGGGGCGTGGGGCATCACGCTGGCGGTGCCGCATCAGGTGCGGGTGGCGCGGGCGTTCGGCGTCCGGCGGGTGTTCCTCGCCAACGAGGTGGTGGACGCGTCCGCGCTGCGCTGGATCTCCGCGCAGCTCGACGCCGACCCGGAGTTCCGGCTCGTCTGTTACGTCGACTCGGTGCGGGGCGTGGAGCTGATGGACGCGGCGCTGGCCGGGGCGTCCCGCCCGCTGGACGTGGTGGTGGAGCTGGCGGCGGGCGACGGGGCGCGGACCGGGGTGCGGTCGGAGGCGGAGTGCGCGGCGGTCGCCGACGCGGTGGCGCGTACGGGGACGCTGCGGCTGGTCGGGGTCGCCGGGTACGAGGGCGAGGTGCCGCAGGCGACGACCGAGCGGGTACGGGCGTGGCTGCGGCGGCTCGTCGGCCTGGCGGCGGAGTTCGACAAGGCGGGCCGGTTCGCGGGGACGGAGGAGATCGTCGTCAGCGCGGGCGGCAGCGCCTGGTTCGACGCGGTCGCCGAGGAGTTCGCGGCGGTGCCCGAGCTGTCGCGGCCGGTGCTGAAGCTGCTGAGGTCCGGGGCGTACGTCTCGCACGACGACGGGCACTACCGCAGGCTGACCCCGTTCAACCGGGTGCCCGAGGAGGGCGCCCTGGAGCCGGCGTTCCGGCTGTGGGCGCAGGTGGTGTCGCGGCCGTCGGAGGAGCAGGCGTTCGTCAACGCGGGCAAGCGGGACGCCGCGCACGATCTGGATCTGCCGGTGGCGCAGGTCGTGCGCCGCGACGGGGTGGAGCGGCCGGCGGACGGCATCACGGTAACGGCGCTGTCCGACCAGCACGCGTGGCTGCGCACCGAGCCGGGCGCGGACGTGGAGGTGGGCGACTGGGTGGCGCTGGGGCTGTCCCATCCGTGCACGTCGTTCGACAAATGGCAGCTCATCCCCCTTGTGCGGGCGGACGGCACGGTCGTGGACTACATCCGTACGTACTTCTGACCCCGACCGGCACCTGCTGCCGTACCTACGTCCGAGGGAGCCGCTGTGGAGGATCTCGTCATCCGGGACGCCGATGTCGTCGACGGCAGCGGCGAGCCGTCGTACCGGGCGGATGTGGTGGTGGACGACGGGCGGATCGTCTCGATCGTGAAGGAGGCCGCCGCCGCCGGATGCCAGCGGCCGAAGGCGATGCGGGAGCTGGACGCCGAGGGGCTGGTGCTGGCGCCCGGGTTCATCGACATGCACGCGCACAGCGATCTGGCGCTGCTGCGGGACCCCGACCACAGTGCGAAGGCCGCGCAGGGCGTGACGCTGGAGGTGCTCGGGCAGGACGGACTGTCGTACGCGCCGGTCGACGACCGCACGCTGGAGGAGGTGCGGCGGGCGATCGCCGGGTGGAACGGGTACGGCGACGACGTCGACTTCGACTGGCGGTCGGTCGGTGAGTACCTGGACCGGCTGGACGCGGGCATCGCCGTCAACGCGGCCTATCTGGTGCCGCACGGCACGGTGCGGGCGCTGGTGATGGGCTGGGAGGACCGGGAGCCGACGCCGGCCGAGCTGGACCGGATGCGGCGGCTGGTCGCGGAGGGTCTTGAGCAGGGCGCGGTCGGGCTGTCGGCCGGGTTGACGTACACGCCGGGCATGTACGCGAAGGTCGCCGAACTGGCCGAGCTGTGCCGGGTGGTGGCGTCGTACGGCGGCTACTACTGCCCGCATCACCGCTCCTACGGCGCCGGGGCGCGGGCGGCGTACGCGGAGACGGTGGCGCTGGCGCGGGAGGCGGGCTGTGCGCTGCATCTGGCGCACGCCACGATGAATTTCGGCGTGAACGAGGGCCGGGCGCCGGAGCTGCTGGCGCTGCTCGACGAGGCGCTGGAGGCGGGCGCGGACATCAGCCTCGACTCCTACCCGTACACGGCGGGCGCGACGACGCTGGCGGCGCTGCTGCCGAGCTGGGTGCACGCGGGCGGGCCCGGGGAGGCGCTGCGGCGGCTGGCGGACGAGGAGACGGCCGGGCGGATCCGGTACGACCTGGAGGTGACGGGCTCCGACGGCTGCCACGGTGTGCCGGTCGACTGGGCGACGGTCGAGGTGTCCGGGGTGGGTGATCCGACGCTCGCGGCGCACGTGGGACGTCGGCTGGACAGCTGGGACTCGGCCCGCCGGCTGCTGCTCGCGGACCGGCTGGCGACGACGGTCCTACAGCACGTGGGGCATGAGGAGAACGTCCGTACGATCATGCGGCACCGGGTGCACACGGGCGGCTCGGACGGCATCCTCCAGGGCGCGAAGCCGCATCCTCGGGCGTACGGCACGTTCCCGCACTACCTCGGGCACTGGGTGCGGGAGACGGGCGTGCTGTCGCTGGAGGAGTGCGTCGCCCATCTGACCGCGCGCCCCGCGGCCCGGCTGCGGCTGCCGGACCGGGGGCTGGTCCGCGAGGGGTACCGGGCGGACCTGGTGCTGTTCGACCCGGCGACGGTGGCGGCCGGGGCGACGTACGATGCGCCGCGCACACCGCCCGTCGGCATCCCGTACGTCCTGGTGGACGGGCGGTTCGTGATCGAGGACAAGCGGCGTACGGATGTGCTCGCGGGGCGGGCGGTGCGCCGGACGCCCACCCCGTGAGCAGCGGCCCTGAGGCGTGTCTTTCCGATCCTGTCGCACCGAGTGACGGTGCGCGCCCTACGGCTTGGGCAGGACGCAGCCGCTCGCGTTCAGGTCGAGGCGGTTGCCGGTGGTGAAGCAGGCGGGGATCTGGTAGATCTCCTGGGCGTAGTTGATGCCCTGACGGACTGTCACATTTCCGTTCTGGTCGATCTCGCACGGGTTGTTGACCGTGCAGCGCCCGCCGTCCTCGTTGCCGGTGTTGTTGACGGCGACGACCTTGCCGGTGGCCTGGTCGATCACCGGGGAGCCGGAGGTGCCGCCGATGGTGTTGCAGGCGGACGTGTAGCGGACGGAGTCCTTCCAGGTCCAGTCGCCCTCCTTGAGGCGGTAGGCGAAGCCGTCGATGTTGCAGCTGTACAGGCGCTTCCAGTAGCCGGAGGCCACGGTGATGGCGGTGCCGGCGACGGGGTGCGTGTCCTGGACGGTGAGTGCGGAGATGCCGTAGTTGGAGCGGATCGCCGCGTACGTCGTCGTCAGCTGGTAGATCGACACGTCGGTGTCGGTCATCGTGCCGTACACGATCTTGTTGGCGCGCAGGGTGGCGACGCGGGTGCCGGAGGAGTTCAGCAGGCCGAAGGTGCGGCTGGAGGAGCGGTTGACGACGACCTGGCCGGGGCCGGGGAATCCCGTCTCCAGGCAGTGCCCGTTGGAGAGCACCAGGGCGGGGTCGGTGTCGGCGGACCGGGGGAAGCGGATGACCGAGCCGGAACAGTTGCTCAGCGCCACGGTGCCGGCGAGGGTGACGGCCTTCAGTGTCGGCGCCTCGGCGGTCCGGATCGCGGCCGGGGTGCCGGCCTGCGCGGCTGCTCGGGCGACGCCGTGGTCGGCGGTCGGGGCGCCGGCCGGGGTGCCGTCCGCCGCGACTGCCGGTGCCGCGCCGATCCCGGTGATGGCCAGGGCGGCGAGCGCGGCGAGGAGAGGCTTGCTCATGTGGGGGTCCTCTCGTACGACAGGGCGACCGGAGTTCGCCCGGCCGCCCGCGATTTTTGTCATGCGCATTCTCAACCTGCCCTCGCGCCCGCACAAGCACCGGGAACCGGACGCGAGTTGGCGCGAATGCGCCGTACACCGGACACACGAAGGCCCCGCCGTCGAGACCGGCGGGGCCACTGCCCGTACCGCGAGGTCCGCGAGGTCCGCGAGGTCGCTAACGCGGCCAGCGGCCACCTCCCCCGTGCCCCCAGCCGTGGCCCGGCCGGGTGGGCCTGGGCGCCGGGGTCGTC
>NZ_JALLGL010000388.1 GCF_023072675.1 Streptomyces sp. XM83C | reverse complement strand
TATTCCTCCTCTCGCACCGCTCTCGTGTGTGCGAACCGGATCACCGGTAAACATTCACGGAGAGTTTGATCCTGGCTCAGGACGAACGCTGGCGGCGTGCTTAACACATGCAAGTCGAACGATGAACCGGCTTCGGCCGGGGATTAGTGGCGAACGGGTGAGTAACACGTGGGCAATCTGCCCTGCACTCTGGGACAAGCCCTGGAAACGGGGTCTAATACCGGATACGACCCAGGACCGCATGGTCTCTGGGTGGAAAGCTCCGGCGGTGCAGGATGAGCCCGCGGCCTATCAGCTTGTTGGTGAGGTAACGGCTCACCAAGGCGACGACGGGTAGCCGGCCTGAGAGGGCGACCGGCCACACTGGGACTGAGACACGGCCCAGACTCCTACGGGAGGCAGCAGTGGGGAATATTGCACAATGGGCGCAAGCCTGATGCAGCGACGCCGCGTGAGGGATGACGGCCTTCGGGTTGTAAACCTCTTTCAGCAGGGAAGAAGCGAGAGTGACGGTACCTGCAGAAGAAGCGCCGGCTAACTACGTGCCAGCAGCCGCGGTAATACGTAGGGCGCAAGCGTTGTCCGGAATTATTGGGCGTAAAGAGCTCGTAGGCGGCTTGTCGCGTCGGATGTGAAAGCCCGGGGCTTAACCCCGGGTCTGCATTCGATACGGGCAGGCTAGAGTTCGGTAGGGGAGATCGGAATTCCTGGTGTAGCGGTGAAATGCGCAGATATCAGGAGGAACACCGGTGGCGAAGGCGGATCTCTGGGCCGATACTGACGCTGAGGAGCGAAAGCGTGGGGAGCGAACAGGATTAGATACCCTGGTAGTCCACGCCGTAAACGGTGGGCACTAGGTGTGGGCGACATTCCACGTCGTCCGTGCCGCAGCTAACGCATTAAGTGCCCCGCCTGGGGAGTACGGCCGCAAGGCTAAAACTCAAAGGAATTGACGGGGGCCCGCACAAGCGGCGGAGCATGTGGCTTAATTCGACGCAACGCGAAGAACCTTACCAAGGCTTGACATACACCGGAAACGTCCAGAGATGGGCGCCCCCTTGTGGTCGGTGTACAGGTGGTGCATGGCTGTCGTCAGCTCGTGTCGTGAGATGTTGGGTTAAGTCCCGCAACGAGCGCAACCCTTGTCCCGTGTTGCCAGCAGGCCCTTGTGGTGCTGGGGACTCACGGGAGACCGCCGGGGTCAACTCGGAGGAAGGTGGGGACGACGTCAAGTCATCATGCCCCTTATGTCTTGGGCTGCACACGTGCTACAATGGCCGGTACAAAGAGCTGCGATACCGCGAGGTGGAGCGAATCTCAAAAAGCCGGTCTCAGTTCGGATTGGGGTCTGCAACTCGACCCCATGAAGTCGGAGTCGCTAGTAATCGCAGATCAGCATTGCTGCGGTGAATACGTTCCCGGGCCTTGTACACACCGCCCGTCACGTCACGAAAGTCGGTAACACCCGAAGCCGGTGGCCCAACCCCTTGTGGGAGGGAGCTGTCGAAGGTGGGACTGGCGATTGGGACGAAGTCGTAACAAGGTAGCCGTACCGGAAGGTGCGGCTGGATCACCTCCTTTCTAAGGAGCACTTCTTACCGGGTCCTTCGGGGCACGGTCAGAGGCCAGCATGCGAGCGAACGTCTCGCACTGGTTGCTCATGGGTGGAACGTTGACTACTCGGCATCTTGGTTCTGCTTCTCTTCCTAGTACTGCTTCGGCGTGGAACGGAACGAGGAGAGGCGAGGGTGTCGGGCACGCTGTTGGGTGTCTGAGGGTACGGCCGTGTGGTCGCCTTCAGTCGCCGGCCCCAGTGAACTCACTGGATTTCCAGTGGGGTGATGGGTGGTTGGTCGTTGTTTGAGAACTGCACAGTGGACGCGAGCATCTGTGGCCAAGTTTTTAAGGGCGCACGGTGGATGCCTTGGCACCAGGAACCGATGAAGGACGTGGGAGGCCGCGATAGTCCCCGGGGAGTCGTCAACCAGGCTTTGATCCGGGGGTTTCCGAATGGGGAAACCCGGCAGTCGTCATGGGCTGTCACCCGCTGCTGAACACATAGGCAGTGTGGAGGGAACGCGGGGAAGTGAAACATCTCAGTACCCGCAGGAAGAGAAAACAACCGTGATTCCGGGAGTAGTGGCGAGCGAAACTGGATGAGGCCAAACCTACGACGTGTGAGACCCGGCAGGGGTTGCGTCGTGGGGGTTGTGGGATCTTTCTTCCACGGTCTGCCGGCCGTGGGACGAGTGAGAAACCGTTGATGTAGGCGAAGGACATGCGAAAGGTCCGGCGTAGAGGGTAAGACCCCCGTAGTCGAAACGTCAGCGGCTCGTTTGAGAGACACCCAAGTAGCACGGGGCCCGAGAAATCCCGTGTGAATCTGGCGGGACCACCCGCTAAGCCTAAATATTCCCTGGTGACCGATAGCGGATAGTACCGTGAGGGAATGGTGAAAAGTACCCCGGGAGGGGAGTGAAATAGTACCTGAAACCGTGTGCCTACAAGCCGTGGGAGCGTCGGAGTGGAGCTTGCTTCACTCTCGTGACTGCGTGCCTTTTGAAGAATGAGCCTGCGAGTTTGCGGTGTGTTGCGAGGTTAACCCGGGTGGGGTAGCCGTAGCGAAAGCGAGTCCGAAGAGGGCGTTTGAGTAGCACGCTCAAGACCCGAAGCGGGGTGATCTAGCCATGGGCAGGTTGAAGCGGAGGTAAGACTTCGTGGAGGACCGAACCCACCAGGGTTGAAAACCTGGGGGATGACCTGTGGTTAGGGGTGAAAGGCCAATCAAACTCCGTGATAGCTGGTTCTCCCCGAAATGCATTTAGGTGCAGCGTCGTGTGTTTCTTGCCGGAGGTAGAGCACTGGATAGGCGATGGGCCCTACCGGGTTACTGACCTTAGCCAAACTCCGAATGCCGGTAAGTGAGAGCGCGGCAGTGAGACTGTGGGGGATAAGCTCCATGGTCGAGAGGGAAACAGCCCAGAGCATCGACTAAGGCCCCTAAGCGTACGCTAAGTGGGAAAGGATGTGGAGTCGCACAGACAACCAGGAGGTTGGCTTAGAAGCAGCCACCCTTGAAAGAGTGCGTAATAGCTCACTGGTCTAGTGATTCCGCGCCGACAATGTAGCGGGGCTCAAGCGTACCGCCGAAGTCGTGTCATTGCAGCATGAGGGCTAACGCCTGCTGTGATGGGTAGGGGAGCGTCGTCTGCCGGGTGAAGCGGCACTGGAAGGTAGTCGTGGACGGTTGACGAGTGAGAATGCAGGCATGAGTAGCGATACAAACGTGAGAAACGTTTGCGCCGATTGACTAAGGGTTCCTGGGTCAAGCTGATCTGCCCAGGGTAAGTCGGGACCTAAGGCGAGGCCGACAGGCGTAGTCGATGGATAACCGGTTGATATTCCGGTACCCGCTGTGAAGCGCCAAACATCGAATCCAGTGATGCTAAGCCCGTGAAGCCGCCTGCCTTCAGCTTTGCTGTGGGTGGGAGTGGTGGAGCCGGTGACCCGAGCTGGTAGTAGGTGAGTGATGGGGTGACGCAGGAAGGTAGTCCATCCCGGGCGGTGGTTGTCCCGGGGTAAGGGTGTAGGACGTCAGGTAGGCAAATCCGCCTGGCACATAGTCTGAGACCTGATGCCGAGCCGATTGTGGTGAAGTGGATGATCCTATGCTGTCGAGAAAAGCCTCTAGCGAGTTTCATGGCGGCCCGTACCCTAAACCGACTCAGGTGGTCAGGTAGAGAATACCGAGGCGTTCGGGTGAACTATGGTTAAGGAACTCGGCAAAATGCCCCCGTAACTTCGGGAGAAGGGGGGCCACATCTGGTGACCGGATTTACTCCGTGAGCTGGGGGTGGCCGCAGAGACCAGCGAGAAGCGACTGTTTACTAAAAACACAGGTCCGTGCGAAGCCGTAAGGCGATGTATACGGACTGACGCCTGCCCGGTGCTGGAACGTTAAGGGGACCGGTTAGCTTCACTTCGGTGGGGCGAAGCTGAGAACTTAAGCGCCAGTAAACGGCGGTGGTAACTATAACCATCCTAAGGTAGCGAAATTCCTTGTCGGGTAAGTTCCGACCTGCACGAATGGCGTAACGACTTCTCGACTGTCTCAACCATAGGCCCGGTGAAATTGCACTACGAGTAAAGATGCTCGTTTCGCGCAGCAGGACGGAAAGACCCCGGGACCTTTACTACAGTTTGATATTGGTGTTCGGTTCGGCTTGTGTAGGATAGCTGGGAGACTGTGAAGCTCGCACGCCAGTGTGGGTGGAGTCGTCGTTGAAATACCAGTCTGGTCGTGCTGGATGTCTAACCTGGGTCCGTGATCCGGATCAGGGACAGTGTCTGATGGGTAGTTTAACTGGGGCGGTTGCCTCCTAAAGGGTAACGGAGGCGCCCAAAGGTTCCCTCAGCCTGGTTGGCAATCAGGTGTTGAGTGTAAGTGCACAAGGGAGCTTGACTGTGAGACCGACGGGTCGAGCAGGGACGAAAGTCGGGACTAGTGATCCGGCGGTGGCTTGTGGAAGCGCCGTCGCTCAACGGATAAAAGGTACCCCGGGGATAACAGGCTGATCTTCCCCAAGAGTCCATATCGACGGGATGGTTTGGCACCTCGATGTCGGCTCGTCGCATCCTGGGGCTGGAGTCGGTCCCAAGGGTTGGGCTGTTCGCCCATTAAAGCGGTACGCGAGCTGGGTTTAGAACGTCGTGAGACAGTTCGGTCCCTATCCGCTGTGCGCGTAGGAGTCTTGAGAAGGGCTGTCCCTAGTACGAGAGGACCGGGACGGACGAACCTCTGGTGTGCCAGTTGTTCTGCCAAGGGCATGGCTGGTTGGCTACGTTCGGGAGGGATAACCGCTGAAAGCATCTAAGCGGGAAGCCTGCTTCGAGATGAGGGCTCCCACCCACTTGATGGGGTAAGGCTCCCAGTAGACGACTGGGTTGATAGGCCGGATATGGAAGCCAGGTGACTGGTGGAGTTGACCGGTACTAATAGGCCGAGGGCTTGTCCTCAGTTGCTCGCGTCCACTGTGTT
>NZ_JALLGL010000387.1 GCF_023072675.1 Streptomyces sp. XM83C | reverse complement strand
GGGTGGGGGGGGGGCGGGCTGCCGGGTGACTGGCCGTCGTCGTACGAGGACGCCTCCCGCCCGTGCACGCCGGCGTGGCAGGAGGTGCACACGTCGGTGCCGGCGGCGCGGTGTGTGCGGATCGCACGGGAGTTCGCGCGGACGGCGGAGCGGTCGCAGGGCCGCTGCATGATTTTGATGGGGGCGGGCACCAACCACTGGTTCCACTCGGAGACGATCTACCGCGCGTTCCTGGCACTGTTGCAGCTGACGGGCTGTCAGGGGCGCAACGGGGGCGGCTGGGCGCACTATGTGGGGCAGGAGAAGTGCCGGCCGGTGACGGGGTGGGCGACGCTGGCGTCGGCGTCGGACTGGGTGCGTCCGCCGCGGCAGATGATCGGCACCGCGTACTGGTTCCTGCACACCGATCAGTGGCGGTACGACCGTTTCGGGGCGGACGTGCTGGCGTCGCCGCTCGGTGAGGGGCGGCTCGCGGGGATGACGGCCGCGGACTGTGTGGCGCTGTCGGCGCGCGCGGGGTGGATGCCGTCGTGTCCGACGTTCGACCGGAACCCGCTTGAGCTGGGCGAGGTGTTCGGGGACCCGGTGGCGAAGGCGGTGGCGGAGCTGCGGGCGGGCACGCTGCGGTTCGCGTGCGAGGACCCGGACGCGCCGCAGAACTGGCCGCGGGTGCTGACGTTGTGGCGGGCGAATCTGCTGGGGTCGTCGGCGAAGGGCGCCGAGTACTTCACCCGGCATCTGCTGGGCACGCACTCGTCGCTGAGCGCGCGGGAGGCGCGGCCCGATGAGCGGCCCCGGGACGTGGTGTGGCGGGAGGAGGCGCCGGAGGGGAAGCTGGATCTGCTGCTGTCGCTGGACTTCCGGCAGACGTCGTCGACGCTGCTGTCGGACGTGGTGCTGCCGGCGGCGACCTGGTACGAGAAGCACGATCTGTCGTCCACGGACATGCATCCGTTCGTGCACGCGTTCACGCCGGCGGTGGATCCGCCGTGGCAGGCGCGGACCGACTTCGAGACGTTCAAGGCGATCGCGGAGCGGTTCAGTGAGCTGGCCGTGGAACATCTGGGGGTGCGGCGGGATCTTGTGGCGAGCCCGCTGCAGCACGACACGCCGGGTGAGGTCGCGCAGCCGGGCGGGGTGGTGCGGGACTGGCGGCGCGGCGAGTGCGACCCGGTGCCGGGCAGGACGATGCCGAACCTGACGGTGGTGGAGCGGGACTACACACGGATCGGTGAGAAGTTCGCGGCTCTGGGCCCGCTGGTGGAGGAACTCGGGCTGCCCGTGAAGGGGATCGTGCTGCGGCCGGACGAGGAGGTGGCGCTGCTGCGGGAGTCGGGCGGCACCGGGTATCGGGGGCGGCCGTCGCTGGACACGGCGGTGAAAGCGGCGAACGCGATCCTCGCGCTGTCCGGCACCACCAACGGGCGGCTCGCCGTGCAGGGTTTCCGTACCCTTCAGGCGCGTACGGGACGGGAGATGGCGCATCTGGCGGCCGAGCACGAGGGCAAGCGGGTCGGTTACGCGGACACGCAGGCCGCGCCGGTGCCGGTGATCACCTCGCCGGAGTGGTCGGGCAGCGAGGCCGGCGGTCGCCGGTACACGGCGTTCACTCTCAACACCGAGCACGCCAAGCCCTGGCACACCCTGACGGGGCGTCAGCACTTCTTCCTGGACCACGACTGGGTGCACGAGCTGGGCGAGGCGCTGCCGGTGTACCGGCCGCCGCTGGACATGCACCGGCTGTTCGACGAGCCGCGGCTCGGGCCGGACGGGCAGCGGGAGGTCACCGTCCGGTATCTGACCCCGCACAACAAGTGGTCCATCCACTCCGAGTATCAGGACAACCTGTTCATGCTGGCGCTGTCCCGCGGCGGGCAGACGATCTGGATGTCCCCGCAGGACGCCGACGCGATCGGTGTCGGCGACAACGACTGGGTGGAGGCCGTCAACCGCAACGGTGTGGTCGTGGCCCGCGCGATCGTCTCGCACCGGATGCCCGCCGGCACGGTGTACATGCATCACGCGCAGGAACGCACGGTGGCCGTGCCGCGTTCCGAGACCACCGGTATGCGCGGCGGCATCCACAACTCGCTGACCCGGCTGATCCTCAAACCCACGCATCTGGTCGGCGGCTACGCCCAGTTGTCGTGGGCGTTCAACTATCTGGGGCCGACGGGCAGTCAGCGCGACGAGGTGACGGTGATCCGCCGCCGCGGCCAGGAGGTGACGTACTGATGCGTCCCATGGCGCAGCTCGCGATGGTGATGAACCTCGACAAGTGCATCGGCTGCCACACCTGTTCGGTCACCTGCAAGCAGGCGTGGACGAACCGGCGCGGCATGGAGTACGTGTGGTTCAACAACGTCGAGACCAGGCCCGGGCAGGGCTATCCGCGCCGCTGGCAGGACCAGGAGCGCTGGCGCGGCGGCTGGGAGCTGAACCGGCGGGGCGCGCTGCGGCCGGCGGCGGGCGGGCGGTTGCGCAGACTCGCCGGGATCTTCTCCAGTCCGAGGCTGCCGGGCATCACCGACTACTACGAGCCGTGGACGTACGACTACCGCAACCTGACCGACGCGCCCGCGGGTGACGACTATCCCGTGGCGCGGCCGGTGTCGCAGCTCGACGGGCGGCCGACGGAGATCGTGTGGTCGTCGAACTGGGACGACGATCTGGCGGGCGCCCCCGCCCACGGCGACCTCGACCCGATGGTGGAGCGGCTGCGCCGGGAGGCGTCGCGGAAGGTGCGGTTCGCGTACGAGCAGACGTTCATGTTCTATCTGCCGCGGATCTGCGAGCACTGCCTGAACCCGTCGTGTGTGGCGTCCTGCCCGTCCGGCGCGATGTACAAGCGGGTGGAGGACGGCATCGTCCTCGTCGACCAGGACCGGTGCCGGGGCTGGCGGATGTGCGTGACGGGATGCCCGTACAAGAAGGTGTACTTCAACCATCGCACCGGCAAGGCCGAGAAGTGCACGCTGTGCTATCCGCGGATCGAGGTGGGGCTGCCGACGGTGTGCTCGGAGACCTGCGTGGGCCGGCTGCGCTATCTGGGCGTGGTGCTGTACGACGCGGACCGGGTGACGGAGGCGGCGTCCGCACCGGACGAGCGGGGCCTGTACGAGGCGCAGCTGGGGGTGTTCCTCGACCCGGAGGACGCCGGGGTGCGGCGGGCGTGCGCGCGGGCGGGCATCGCGGACGACTGGATCGAGGCGGCGCGCCGCTCCCCCGTGCACGCGCTGATCAGCCGGTACCGGGTGGCGCTGCCGCTGCACCCGGAGTACCGGACGATGCCGATGGTCTGGTATGTGCCGCCGCTGTCGCCGGTGGTGGACGCGCTGACGGAGACCGGGCACGACGGGGAGGACGCCGGGAACCTGTTCGGGGCGATCGACACGCTGCGCATCCCCGTGGAGTACCTGGCCGGGATGTTCACCGCCGGGGACCCGGCGCCGGTGCGGGCCGCGCTGGAGAAGCTCGCCGCGATGCGCTCCCACATGCGGGCGGTGAACCTGGGCGAGGAGCCGGACCCGGGGATCGCCGCCGCCGCGGGGATGACGGCGGGCGAGGTGGAGGGGATGTACCGGCTGCTGGCGATCGCCAAGTACGAGGAGCGGTACGTCATCCCGACGGCGGCCGTGGGGGACGCGCGCCGGATGGAGGAGGCGGCGCTGCCGGACGGGTGCAGCCTGGACTACGAGGGCGGGCCCGGCGCGGGCGGCGACGGACCGTTCGGCGCCGACTCGGGGCGCAGGCGGCTGCCGCTGGTGTCGGTGGAGAACTTCCATCTGCTGCGCCGGCGGCAGACCGAGGACGACGCGGACCCGAAGGAGGCCCCGTGATGCCGGACGACTCCGTGCTGTACCAGGCTTCCGCGCTGTGCCTGACCTACCCGGACGACGGCTTCCGGGCCCGGCTGCCGCTGCTGCGGGAGGCGGCGCCGCAGCTGCGGGAGTTCACCGACCACGCGGCGGTCACCGCGCCCGAGGAGCTGGCCGCGCACTATGTGGAGGTGTTCGACTTCCGCAACCGGCACAGTCTGTATCTGACGTGGTGGCGGGACGGCGACACGCGGCGGCGCGGCATGTCACTGGTCCGCATCAAGGATCTCTACCGGGCGCACGGTCTGGAGTTCACCGGGGAGGAGCTGCCCGACT
Source organism: Streptomyces sp. XM83C (assembly GCF_023072675.1). Taxonomy (GTDB): domain Bacteria; phylum Actinomycetota; class Actinomycetes; order Streptomycetales; family Streptomycetaceae; genus Streptomyces; species Streptomyces thermocoprophilus. The sequence continues at coordinate 889 of NZ_JALLGL010000387.1, read as the reverse complement.
TCCTGCCGGCGGTGCTGGAGTTCGCGGCCCGCACCGGTGACACGGGGCTGCTCGTCGAACACCGGGACGCGCTGGAGCAGTTGCGGGGCCGGCTCACCGCATTCGGTACACCGTACGCGATCGTGCTGGACGCGGTGTGCGCGACGCTGCCGGCGGCGAAGACCGGGGGGCGGCGATGACGACGCTGCTGTGGGGTGCGCTGCCGTATGTCGCTTTCGTGCTGCTGGTGGCGGGACTGGTGTGGCGGTACCGCTACGACAAGTTCGGCTGGACGACGCGCTCCTCGCAGCTGTACGAGTCGCGGCTGCTGAGCGTCGCCTCGCCGGCGTTCCACTACGGCATCCTGTTCGTGCTGGCCGGGCATCTGGTCGGGCTGTTCGTGCCGGCGTCGTGGACGGACGCGGCCGGGGTGAGCGAGCACACGTACCACCTGTTCTCCCTGTACGGCGGTACGGCGGCCGGGGTGCTGACGGTGGCGGGGATCATGCTGCTGATCTGGCGGCGGCGGACGAGGGCGCCGGTGTTCCGGGCGACGAAGGTCAACGACAAGCTGATGTACGTGGTGCTGCTGGCGGCGATCGTTCTGGGCATGGTCGCCAAGCTGGCGCATTCCTCCGGCGACGGCTACGACTATCGCGCGACGATCGGCCCGTGGGCGCGGAGTCTGTTCACGCTGCGGCCCGACACGGGGCTGATGGAGGGGGTGCCGGTGCTGTACCGGGTGCACGCGGTCGTCGGTATGGCGTTGATCGCGCTGGTGCCGTACACGCGGCTGGTGCACATGTTCAGCGCGCCGGTGCAGTATCTGACGCGACCGTACATCGTCTACCGCAGCCGGGATCCACGGCAGCTGGGTGCGCGGCCGGAGCGGCGGGGGTGGGAGCGGGCG
>NZ_JALLGL010000386.1 GCF_023072675.1 Streptomyces sp. XM83C | reverse complement strand
CCCCCGGTCCGCCCCCGTCGCCGGCCCGCTCCAGCAGCGCCACCGGCAGTTGCGCGAACAGGTCCGCCACGCGCGCGTGCCCCGTGAACTCGCGCCCCGGAGCGAGCAGGTCGCTCCAGCGGCCCGGCGGCAGCGCGAGGACCGTCTCCCGCCAGCCGCCCGCCTCCGCCAGCCGCTGCGACAGCCGCGTCACCGCCGTGACGACCGCACCGGAGCGGGCGAAGGCCAGACAGTGCCCGGCGGCCGGCCCCTCGGCGGCCAGCGGCGTGTACGTCGCCGCCGGGCCGAAGGCCTCCGGCCGCCGTCGGCGCAGCCGCAGCGCCGCCTGCGTCACCGCGCCCTTGACGCCGGGGTCCTCGGGCGGGAACCGCACCGGCCGCCGGTTGTCCGGGTCGACCAGCGCCCGGTACTCGGCCTCCGTGCCCTGGTAGACGTCCGGCACGCCCGGCATCGTCAGATGCAGCAGCGCCGTACCCAGGACGTTCGCCCGGATGTGCGGCTCCAGCGCGGCCCGCAGCGCCTGCACCCGCTTGCCGGGCGCCCCGCACGGGCCCGCCGTCACGAACGCCGCCACCGCCTCCTCGTACGGCGGCTCCTGCTCCGTCCAACTGGTGTACAGGCCCGCCTCCCGCACATGCTTCAGCAGGGCCTCCCGGACCCGCTCCGGCTCGGCCGGGCCCAGCCCGAACACCGTCTGCCAGGCCGCCCACGCGAGCTGCGCGTCCGGACCGCCCTCCTCTCCCCGCGTCGCCTCGTCCAGCGTCCCGGCCCACCTGCGCGGACACTCCGTCAGCACGGCGATCGCCGCCCGCACATCGGCGCTGCGCTTGGTGTCGTGCGTGGACACCACGACCCCGCCCGCCGGCCAGTCGCGCTGCACGCGCGCGCAGTACGCGTGGAAGTCCTCCGGTGACACCCCCGGACTGCCCGGCTCGCCGCCCACCTCGTTGGCCGACAGCAGCGGCACGTAGCGGTAGAACGCCGTGTCCTCCACCGACTTGGCCCGCAGCGCCGACGCCGTCTGCGCGAACCGCGTCCGCAGCTCCGCATGGCCGGGCCCGTCGCCGTACCGGCCGAGCAGCAGCCCCCGTACGACATCCACGGCACCGGCCTCCTCCGGCACGGTGAACGCCTGCCGCGCCTCGGCCGCCGCCTCCTCGGTCAGCACCGCCGCCGCGTCCCGGGCGCCGTACGGGCGGTACACCTCCAGCCGCACCAGCAGCTCCCGCAGCGCCGTGCGCAGCGTCCACGGCGCGCGGTCCCGCAGCGCCGGGTCGGGCGCGGTGTCGCACACCCGGTGCGCCACCCGCACCAGCCGCTCCACCTCGGTCGCCAGCTCCTGCGTGAGCACCTTGTACGCCGCCCGCCGTGCCGTCGCCGCCCAGTGGCCGCCCCGGTCCGTCTGCGGGGCGGCGAACCGCCGGTACAGGTCCGTCAGCTCCCGTGCCCCCTCCGGGTCGGTGAACACCCCGTCGACGCGGCGCAGCGCGTCGTATCCGGTGGTGCCGGCGACCGGCCAGGACGCCGGCAGATGCTCGTGGTCGGCGAGGATCTTCTCCACGACGGTCCACCGGCCGCCGGTCGCCTCGTGCAGCCGCCGCAGATAGCCGCCCGGGTCGGCGAGCCCGTCCGGGTGGTCCACCCGCAGCCCGTCGATCACCCCCTCGTCCAGCAGCCGCAGCACGGTCGCGTGCGTGGCCTCGAAGACCTCCGGGTCCTCCACGCGGACCGCGATCAGCTCCGAGATGCTGAAGAACCGCCGGTAGTTGAGTTCGGTGCGGGCCAGCCGCCACCACACCGGGCGGTACCACTGCGCGTCCAGCAGCTGCGGCAGCGGCAGATCCTCGGTGCCCTCGCGCAGCGGGAAGACGTGGTCCCAGTAGCGCAGCACACCGTCCTCGACGCGCAGCTCCTCGATCACCTCGCCCAGCGGGGCGCCGAGCACCGGCAGCAGCACCTGCCCGCCCTGCGCCTCCCAGTCGATGTCGAACCAGCGTGCGTACGGCGACGTCGGCCCCTGCCGCAGGACCTCCCACAGGGCGCGGTTGTGGCGCGGGGCCATCGCCATGTGGTTCGGCACGATGTCCACGACCAGGCCCAGGCCGTGCTCCCGCGCGGTGCGCGACAGGGCCCGCAGCCCGTCCTCGCCGCCGAGTTCCTCGCGTACGCGCGCGTGGTCGACGACGTCGTACCCGTGCGGTGAGCCCGGCACGGCCTCCAGGACCGGTGACAGATGCAGATGCGACACGCCGAGCGAGGCCAGGTACGGCACGGCCGCCCCGGCCGCGGCGAAGGGGAACGCCGGCTGCAACTGGAGCCGGTAGGTGGCCGTGGGGACGCGGGGGACGCCGGGGCTGCCGGGGACGGAACGCTCAGGGGTCATGCCACCGTACGTACCCGCCCGGCCGGGATTCGTGTCACCGCGTTCCTCCACCTGCGGCATCCACCGACGCCCTCCACGCGCGCGTGCCCGAGGCGTCGGCGTGCAGCTTGCCCGCCACCCGCCCCATACGGCCTCCACGCGCGCGTGCCCGAGGCTCACGCTTCTCGACGCAGGCGCGCCGGGCGGGCCCCCTCGCAGGCGTGCGTGCCCCTGCCCCGGCCGAAGGCGGCCCCGCGCGCGACGAAGCCCCCTTCGCCCGCGCGGGTGCCCCTACGCCGGCCGCATCAGCACCGTCAGGCTGCGGTCCGTCAGGGTCAGCCGGTCCCCGGCGTCCACCTCGGCGCCCCCGCCCGCAGGGACGCCGTCCTCCAGGGCCGTGTCGACGATCACCTGCCACTGCCGGCCGTGATCGACGGGCACCACGAACTCCAGCGGCTCGGGCGAGGCGTTGAACATCAACAGGAAGGAGTCGTCGGTGATGCGCTCCCCGCGCGGGCCGGGCTCGGAGATGGCGTTGCCGTTGAGGAACACCGTCAGTGCCGACGCGGGCGCCGACTCCCAGTCCCGGTGGGTCATCTCCCGGCCCTCCGGTGTGAACCAGGCGATGTCCGACAGCTCGTCGTGGGTGCCCTCCACCGGCCGCCCGTGGAAGAAGCGGCGCCGCCGGAAGACCGGATGGTCCTTGCGCAGCCACACCATCGCGCGCATGAAGTCCAGCAGCGGATGCCCCTCCTCGGGCCATCGCACCCACGCCAGCTCGTTGTCCTGGCAGTAGGCGTTGTTGTTGCCGCGCTGCGTGCGGGCGAACTCGTCACCGTGGCTGATCATGGGCACGCCCTGGGACAGCATCAGCGTGGCGATGAAGTTCCGCATCTGCCGGGCCCGCAGCGCGAGCACCCGCGGGTCGTCGGTCTCGCCCTCCGCGCCGCAGTTCCAGGAGCGGTTGTGGCTCTCGCCGTCGCGGTTGTCCTCGCCGTTGGCCTCGTTGTGCTTGTGGTCGTAGGAGACCAGGTCGTGCAGGGTGAAGCCGTCGTGGCAGGTGACGAAGTTGATCGAGGCGAGCGGGCGCCGCCCGTCGTCCTGGTACAGATCGGAGGAGCCGGTCAGCCGGGAGGCGAACTCGGCGAGCTTGCGCGGCTCGCCCCGCCACAGGTCGCGTACCGTGTCGCGGTACTTGCCGTTCCACTCCGTCCACAGCGGGGGGAAGTTGCCGACCTGGTAGCCGCCCTCGCCGACGTCCCACGGCTCGGCGATCAGCTTCACCTGGGAGACGACCGGGTCCTGCTGCACCAGGTCGAAGAACGACGACAGCCGGTCCACCTCGTGGAACTGCCGGGCGAGCGTCGCCGCGAGATCGAAGCGGAACCCGTCGACATGCATCTCGGTCACCCAGTACCGCAACGAGTCCATGATCATCTGGAGGACGTGCGGGGACCGCATGAGCAGGCTGTTCCCGGTGCCCGTGGTGTCCATGTAGTAGCGCGGGTCGTCCGTCAGCCGGTAGTAGCGCGGATTGTCCAGGCCGCGGAAGGACAGCGTGGGGCCCAGATGGTTGCCCTCGGCGGTGTGGTTGTAGACCACGTCGAGGATCACCTCGATGCCCGCCTCGTGCAGCGCCCGCACCGCCGACTTGAACTCCAGCACCTGCTGGCCGCGGTCGCCCCAGGAGGCGTACGCGTTGTGCGGGGCGAAGAAGCCGATCGTGTTGTAGCCCCAGTAGTTGGACAGGCCCATGTCGACCAGCCGGTGGTCGTTGACGAACTGGTGCACCGGCATCAGCTCCAGCGCCGTCACCCCCAGCTCGGTCAGATGCTCGACGACCGCCGGATGGGCGAGCCCCGCGTACGTGCCGCGCAGTTCCTCCGGCAGCCCCGGATGGCGCATCGTCAGGCCCTTCACATGGGCCTCGTAGATCACCGTGCGGTGGTACTCGATACGGGGCGGCCGGTCGTCGCCCCAGTCGAAGTACGGGTTGACCACCACCGATGTCATCGTGTGCGGCGCCGAGTCCAGGTCGTTGCGCTTGTCGGGCGCGTCGAAGTGGTAGCCGTAGACCTCCTCGCCCCAGTCGATCGAACCACTGATCGCACGCGCGTACGGATCGAGCAGGAGCTTCGCCGAGTTGCAGCGCAGCCCGCGCTCCGGGGCGTACGGGCCGTGCACCCGGTAGCCGTACCGCTGTCCGGGCATCACACCCGGCACGTACGCGTGCCGGACGAAAGCGTCGCTCTCGCGCAGTTCGATCGCCGTCTCGGAGCCGTCGTCGTGCAGCAGACACAGCTCTACTCGGTCCGCGGCCTCCGTGAAGACCGCGAAGTTCGTACCGGCGCCGTCATAGGTGGCGCCGAGTGGATATGCCTCGCCAGGCCAGACCTGCATGGATACGACTCTTTCAGGTGTACGACGGCGCGGGGGGCGCCTTCGGCCCGAGTCTCCCCGAAAGTCGGGGAACCACCTCCGTCCTACGTCCCTCTTACCGGACGACCAGTCGGCGGCAGCGCTATGTCCCTCGACCAGACGTACGCCTGCGTCTGCCGGGGCCCGCACGGGCACCGGCCCGACAGGGGCGAGGAAGCCCCGGGTCCCCGCCGCCCGGGGGAACGGCGGCGGTGGCCCGGGGCGGTGCTCGCGGGGGCCGTCGCCTGCCCGCGGGGCAGCCCCCGCCC
>NZ_JALLGL010000385.1 GCF_023072675.1 Streptomyces sp. XM83C | reverse complement strand
CCCGTCCGGCCGCGTGCGTGGTGACGCCCGGCGGGCCGACAAATCCCAAACAGGACAGTCGAGACGTCAGTCAGGCGAGGGGTCAGACCCACCAGCGGCGTCACCACGTCACATCCTCACTGTCAGGTCCGGGGCGGGCCGTACGCGTCCGTGGGGCCCGGTGCGGCCGGGTCAGTCCCGTCCGCCGTCCTCGCCGCCCGTGCTCCGGGCGGCGGCGCGGCCGGTGAGGCGGGTCATACGGGCCCGCGCCGAGTCCAGCTCCTCGATGTCGGCGGCTGCGGGACCGTCGCCGGCGGCGAGTTCCTCCCACAGCCCGATCAGCTCGCGGCCCAGGTCCAGCCCCTGAAGCGGGTCGCGCACCGCCCGCCAGGCGGTGGCGGCGCTCTGCACATTGCCGTACGCGGCACCCGCGTCGCGCGCCCGGTGGTGGACGCGGGCCACGGCGAGGGAGAGGCGGAAGGAGCGCAGCGGGTTGCCGTCCAGGTAGGCGACGTAGGCGGAGAGTTCCCGCAGCCGCAGCACGTCGGCGTGTTCGGCGCCGAGCACCCGCACGGCCTCGTTCAGGGTGTTGTCGGCCAGCTCCGACGCCTCCGCCACCCGCCCCGACCGTACGGCCTCGTTGATCTTCTCGACCTGTTCCGCGAGCAGCGCCGGCATCCCCGCGCCGACGGTCGGCTCACCTCCGAGGATCGCCTCCGCCACGACATCGAAGCGTGGCGGAACGGGCGCGGGCGCGGCGGCGGGACCGGCGGCCGGAGTCCGCGTCGGTACGGCACCCTCGGCGGCCTCGGGCTCGGCTTCTGCGGCACTGCCGGACGCCGGCATCACCGGGGGCGGGCCGAAGGAGCCCTGCACGGCGGCCTCGGACACACCGGGCACAGGAGCCTCGGGCGCAACGGGTACACCGGGCGCAGGGGCCTCGGGCGCAACGGGCACACCGGGCACAGGAGCCTCGGGCGCAACGGACACACCGGGCACGAGAACCTCGCGCACGCCGGCCTCGGGCGCGCCAGGCGCAGGGGCCTCGGGCACCCCGCCCTCCGCCACCTCGTCCCCGCCCGGCATCGCCACCGGCTCCCCCGTGAGACGGCTCGACCCGTCGGGGTCCACCCGGAGGGGGACGGCGAATCCGATGCGGTGGTCGCGCACCGTGGCGTACACGGGCCGCCCGGTGCTGCGGGCGATGCCGTACAGATGCCGGAGGACGGCCTGCTGGAGTTCCTCGCCGTCGGCCGGGACGACGGGTACGCCGCTGATCGACGCCCGGCCGGCGTCCGGCCCGGGCGCCGGGACGTGGACGTCGAGCGGCGGCGCGGCGGGCCCCCCGGGCTCCGGCGTGTTCTCCCGCTGCTCGCGGCTGAGTCGAGACATCGCTTCCATCGTGCCCTTCACTGCTCCCCCGCGCCTCTCCCCACCGCTGCGGTCGGCCATGGTCGTCCGTCCGCACGGCGCCGGAGCCTGATGCCGTCCGTACCGTCGAGTCTCCCTGCTCACTCCCGGCGGCGGCGTCACCGCAGCGTCACAGACTCGTCCCGACCACCGTCGGGACGGCGTCAGGAGGTGATGTCCTTCCCGGCGAACCGGGCCCAGGCCGCCGAGCCGAACACGGCCGCGTACAGCCCTTGCAGGCCGAGGTTGCGCCGGACCTCGTCCCAGTAGAGGGGTTCGCGCATCAGGTCGGCGAAGGACAGCCAGTAGTGGGGGAAGAGGTACGGCTGCACGGCGTGCAGTTGCGGTATCTGGTCCACGATCTGCACGGTGATCAGCAGGCCGACGGTCGTCGCCATGGCCGCGATGCCGCTGCCGGTGAGGGTGGACACGAACAGGCCGAGCGCGGCGACGCCGGTCAGGGACGCGGCGACGACCAGCGCGATGAGCAGGGCGCGGGCGAGGCCCTCGCCGAAGCCGATACGGGTGCCGGAGATCGTCGTGAGGTCGCCGAGCGGGAACAGCAGGGCGCCCGTCGCAAGCGCGGAGACGGCGACGACGAGGGTGGCGACCAGGCAGAACGCCATCACGGTCACGTACTTGGCGAGCAGCAGCCGGGTGCGTCCGGCCGGGGCGACCAGCAGATAGCGCAGGGTGCCCCCGCCGGCCTCGCCGGCGACGGCGTCCCCGGCGATCACCCCGACCGCCATCGGCAGGAAGAACGGCAGGGTCGCCGCCAGGGCCGTGAACACCAGGAACAGGCCGTTGTTGGTGACCTGCGAGATGAATGCCGGTCCGTCGCCGCCCCGCCCGCCGGCGGAACCGCCGCCCTGCGTCTCGATCCTCACGGCGATCCCGACGAGGACGGGTACGGCGGCCAGCACCCCGAGCAGCGCGAGGGTGCGCCAGCGGCGCAAGGTGACGACCAGTTCGCTGCGGAACAGGCCGAGCGTCCACAGCGGGCCGGGTGCGCGGGCGGCACCGGCCCGCCCCGGCGTCGGTACGGCGGCGGTGTCAGCCCGCGACATCGAAGCCCTCCCCCGTCAGCGCCACGAACGCGTCCTCCAGCGAGGCGCGTTCCACTCCGAAGCCGCGCACCCGCACCCCGGCGGCGACCAGCGCGGCGTTCAGCTCGGCGAGTTCACCGTCGGGCGGCTCGCCGGACACCCCGTCCTCGGCGACCACGACGTCCCCGACGCCGCGTTCCTTCAGTACGCGGGCCGCGTCCGTAGTGTCCGGGGTGGTCACCACCAGCCGCCCCCGGGCCCGCGCCGCCAGCTCGGCGACCGGGCCCTGGGCGATGAGTCTGCCCTGCGCCATGACCGCCGCGTGCGTGCACACCTGCTCGATCTCGTCCAGGAGGTGGGAGGAGAGGAACACGGTGGTGCCGTCGGCGGCCAGCTCCCGGATCAGGGTGCGGATCTCCCGCATGCCCTGCGGGTCGAGCCCGTTGGTCGGCTCGTCGAGGACGAGGAGTCTGCGCGGCTGGAGCAGCGCGGCGGCGAGACCGAGCCGCTGCTTCATCCCGAGCGAGTACGCCTTCGCCTTCTTCCCGGCCGCCGCGGTCAGCCCCACCCGCTCCAGCGCGGCGCCGACCCGCGCACGCCGGGTGCGCGGGTCGGCGGTCGGGTCTGCGGCGTCGTACCGCAGCAGGTTGTCCCGTCCGGACAGGAAGCCGTACAGCGCGGGCCCTTCGATGAGGGCTCCGACCTGCGGCAGTACGGCGCGGGAGGCGCGCGGCATGGGCTGCCCGAGCACCTGGGCCGTGCCGGAGGTCGGCTCGATCAGGCCCATCAGCATGCGGATGGTGGTGGTCTTGCCGGAGCCGTTCGGCCCGAGGAAGCCGAAGACGCTGCCCGCCGGGACGGTCAGGTCGAGACCGTCCACGGCGAGCTGCCCACCGCGGTAGCGCTTGGTGAGGGCGCGGGTGCGGATGACCGGGGCGGGCGCGTCGGTGTCGGCCGTGTCCGCGGCCGGTGCGGTGGCCGCCTCCTCCGCGGGCGCGGGCGCGCCGGCACGGGCGCGGGCCTCGCCGTCCGTGGACGGCGGGGCGGTACGGCTCGTGTCGGCCGGCGCTTCCGGCCGTGGGGCGGACGGGTCACCCATGCGCATCGGCTCCCGGTGCTCGTTACGTGGTCGCTGTCACCCGGCGTTCGCGGTGCGGACGAGGGTGTCCTTGTCCACGGTGCCGACGTAGACCTTGCCGTCGTCGGTGACGAGGGCGTTGACCAGGCGGGTGGAGAAGACCGTGCCGGAGCCGAACTTGCCGCTCACCTTGTCGCCCAGCGAGTCGAGGAAGCCGCCCAGGTCGCCGCCGACCTCGGAGCCCGACGGGATGCCCTGGCCGCCGGTGTCGAAGGTCGCGACGGCGTTCCAGCCCGTGCCGACGATCTTCGCTCCGTCGACCCCCTTGCCGAAGGCGCCGGCCCCGAACTCCGCGCCCGGCAGACCCTTGCCGGTGTGCTCCCGGTCCGGGGCGGCGTTCTCGCCCTCGGTGACCTTGGCGCCCTTGGGCGGGGTGAAGTCGAACGTGGAGGCGTCCGGCTTCGCGAAGCTGACCTTGGTGAAGCCCACGTCGACGACGGCCGCGCCGCCGGCGGCCGGGGTCAGCGTGAACTTCAGCGGCATCCCGGTCTTCGCGTCGACGGCGATGCTGACGGCGCCGACGGTGGTGCCGGACTGCTTCGGCTCGATCAGCAGCTTGTAGGCGTCGCGGCCGGCGACGTGGACCGTGCCGTCGACCGTGACGGACGTGGTGTCGTCGACCGCCTTCAGGGCCTCCTGGGCGAGGTCGCGCGGGGTGGCGGGCAGCTCCCCGGTGTCACCGTCCTTGCCTCGCTTGCCGTGCTTGCCGGCGTCGTGCTCGCCGTCGGCGGTGGCGTGGTACACCTCGTTGGACTTGCTGTCGTAGCCCCAGACGTCCTGGCCGTTGTGGATGAGGCTGTACTCGGCGGCGTCCTCGAGGATGGAGACCTTCTGCCGGTCCGGCCCGTCGGCGGCGACCCGCAGCGTGTGCGAACCCGAGGCCAGCTCTGTCACCTTGGCCGACGGGTCGGCCGCGGAGCCGTCGTCGCCGGAACGCCCGCCCTGGCCGGAGCCGAAGCTCTTCTCCAGGCCGCCCAGGCCGGGCAGACCGAGGTCCGTGTTGATCTTCACGGTGCCGGACAGCTGCTGCACATCCGACGCGGCGATCTTCTCGATGAGCTGCTGTGCGCTGATGTCCGGCAGGTCGGGATCACCGGAAGCGGCGAGTGCGGGGACGATGCCGATCGTCGCCGCCGCGACTCCCACCACCGCGACCGGGACGGCGTAGCGCGACGCCTTGCCGCGTCCCTTGAGCGGGCCGGCGCCGGCCGTGCTGTCGTCGGACTCGTACGGTGCCATGTGCCTTACCTCCGTAGTCGGCGGCGGCGTCCGTCGCTCTCGCGCCGTGGCGCAAGGATCCCACCGAGCCGCCATTCTCACCCGAACCGGTGAACTTTGGTGTCTTTCCGTATGCACCAGTCGACCAAATCGGCCGTGAGAGTTCGTCAACCCCGGGAGCCAACTCCACGTACTGCTCGGGTATGACACGCAGCCCCTGAAGTACCCCCTCCCGTAGGGGATGTGGGCCTGGGCGGGGGCCGGTGGG
>NZ_JALLGL010000384.1 GCF_023072675.1 Streptomyces sp. XM83C | reverse complement strand
GTGGGCCCGGAGATGTGTAAAAGAGGCAGGGGCTGCTGCTGGGCTCGGTGAGCCAGGCGGTGCTGCATCACGCGCGGTGTCCGGTCGCGGTGGTGCGGGGAGCGGACGAGGACCGCTGACCGGCCCGGATCGCGGGCGTACGAGGCCCGGTGGGCTGCCGTGGCGGCTGCGGGCGGTGGTCCGGCCGTCGCCGTGGCGCGATGCGGGGTGCGGCGGGCTGGTGAAAGCTGGAGGAGGGTGACGGTGCGTCCCTGTCGGCCGCCGACTGCGAAGGAGTGTGCGCCGTGGCGAATCCGGTGGTCGTCGGGGTGGACGGCTCGTCGTCGAGCCTGCACGCGGTGGAGATCGCGGCCGTGGAGGCTGGTCTGCGCGGCGTGGGCCTACGGCTCGTGCACGCGTTCGGGTGGCCGTCGATGCGTCCGCCGGCCGGCGGGCCTTTGTGGAGTCCGGCCGCTGCGGGGGTGCGGGAGCTGGTGGACGGGACGCTCGTCGAGGCCGAGGAGCGGGCCCGCGCGGCGGCACCGCACATCGAGGTGGCGCGTGAGGTCACCGTGGGCGAACCGCTGATGGTGCTGGAGATCGAGTCCCGCACGGCCTCGCTGGTCGTGGTCGGCAGCCGGGGCCTGGGGGCCTTCGGCAGCCTGCTGCTCGGCTCCACCGCCGTCCACCTGGCCGCGCACGCCCGCTGCCCGGTGCTGGTGGTACGCGGCCGGCCCGACCCGAGCGGCCCTGTGCTGCTGGCGGTCGACGGTTCGGCGGCGGGCGCGAAGGCCGTCGAGTTCGCGTTCGCCGAGGCGTTCGCGCGGGGTGCGGACCTGGTGGCGCTGCATGTGTGGAACGCCTGGAGCGAGCGGGCGTACGAGGGTCCCGGTGATCCTCTGAACGTGGTGGTGGACGTCGAGCGGCTCCGCGAGGAGGAGCAGCGGGTGCTGGACGAGACGGTGGCGCCGGCACGGACACGCCGTCCGGGGGTGACGGTGGAGCGGCGTCTGGTGCGCTCCCGGGTCCGCCCCGCCCTGATCGAGGCCAGCGAGGAGGCGCAGCTGGTGGTGGCGGGCGCGCGGGGGCGCGGCGGATTCTCGGGCCTGCTGCTCGGCTCGGTCAGCCAGGCCCTGCTGCACCACGCGCACTGCCCGGTCGCGGTGGTGCGCGGGGGCGAGGGGGACAGCTGACGGGGGACGGTCGGTCCGCGGCGTCGCGGTCGGCGCGGGCGGCTGCCCATCGGGGTGCACCGGAGGTACGGCGCTCCCCGCCCCCGGGTGCCGGAACCGCCGCCCCGGTGCGGGAACGGGCGGCCGGGTGCGGGAACGGGCGCGGCCCCCCGGGCGCCCGCACCCGCGTCAGTCGGCCAGGCCGTGCCGGTAGGCGTACACGACGGCCTGGACCCGGTCGCGCAGCTGGAGTTTGGCGAGGATGCGCGAGACGAACGTCTTGACCGTCTCCTGGCTGATCACCAGGGCCGCGGCGATCTCGCTGTTGGACAGCCCGTCCGCGATGAGGCGCAGCACCTCCAGTTCGCGCGGGGTCAGCGGGACCTCTCGCGGGCCGTCCTCGGCGGGCCGGATGCGGGAGGCGTAGCGGCCGACGAGCTGCCGGGTGACCTCCGGGGCGAGCAGTGCGGCGCCGGTGGCCACGGTCCGGATGCCGTGCAGCAGCCGGTCGGGCGGGGCGTCCTTCAGCAGGAAGCCGCTCGCGCCGGCGCGCAGGGCCTCGTACACGTACTCGTCGAGGTTGAACGTGGTGACCACGAGGACCTTCACCGGGTTCCGCACTCCGACGCCGGCGAGCAGGCGGGTGGCCTCGATGCCGTCGAGGACGGGCATGCGTACGTCCATGACGACGACGTCGGGGCGTACCTTCTCGGCGAGGTCGACGGCGGTGCGCCCGTCCGCGCACTCGCCGGCGATCTCCATGTCGGGCTGCGCGCCGATGATGGTCACCAGTCCGGTGCGTACGAGGGTCTGGTCGTCGCAGACCAGGACGCGGATCGGCGCGGCGCTCACGTCGAGCCTCCGGTGGGTATCCTCGCGCGGACGACGAACCCTCCGTCGGGGCCAGGTCCCGCGTCGAACTCGCCGCCGAGCACGTCCACCCGTTCCCGCAGACCGGCCAGCCCGCGCCCGCTGCCGCCCGGCGAGTGCGCGGTCGCCGGGCCGGGGCCGCCGGTGCCGACCTCCACCGTGATGTCCCTCTCCGTGTGCCGTACCCGGACCGAAGTCCGCTGTCCGTGAGCGTACTTGAGGGCGTTGGTGAGGGCTTCCTGCACCACCCGGTACGCGACGAGGTCGGCGCTGCCGGTCGAGGCGGCCGGGGTGCCCTCCTCGGTGAACTCGACGGGTTGCCCGGCCCGGCGGGTCTGCTCCACGAGGGTCAGCAGCCGGCCCACGGGCGGGGTCCTGGCTCCGTCGCCGTGGTCGGGGTTCAGCAGGTCGAGCAGGTGCCGCAGGTCGGCCACGGCGCGCCGGCCGGTGTCGGTGATCGCGCTCAGGGCCTCGTCGAGGCGGTCGGGGGCCGCGGTGAGATAGCGGGCGGCCTCCGCCTGGACGACCATCGCGGTCACGTGGTGGGTGACGACGTCGTGCAACTCGCGGGCGATACGGGCGCGTTCGGCGGCCCGTGTCTGTTCGGCCAGCCGGTGGCGGCGCTCGGCCTCGGCGACGCGGGTGGAGCGCAGCCACGCGCCGGCGCCCCACAGCAGGCACAGGGCGACGTAGAACGTGATGAACTCGGCGACCGGTTCGGCGGCGCCGCGTCCGTGGAGCACGGCGACGAACAGCGCGTACGCCGCGGACAGGCCGGCCGCGGTGGTGCGGCGGTGCCGTTCGAGGTGGGCGCCGGTGCTGAGCAGGGCCAGCGGCAGGGCCATGGTGGCGACGGTGTGGTAGCCGCGGAGCTGGTCGAGGACGAATCCGCCCGCCACCAGCGTCATGCAGAGGGCGGGCCATCGTCTGCGCAGGGCCAGCGGCAGCCCTTGCAGCGCGATCGCCGCGACGGCGACCGCGTCGTACGGCCGGTCCGCGATCGCGCCGATCTCGGTGCCGCTGCCGTGGAAGTCCGGGACGAACGCCACCGCGCACAGCAGCACGGCGAACGGCACGTCCCGGACCATGACCGGCAGCCGGTTCCAGACCTCGCGCGGCCCCCGCAGGCGGGTCACCGGGCGTAGGCGGTGGTACCGGCGCGCTTGGAGCGGCGGGGCAGCACTTGGCCGCGGCGGCGGGCCAGCAGCAGGAAGCCGGTGGTGACGATCAGGCCGAACACCAGGGTGTAGAGGCTGGCCTCGGGGCCGAAGTCGCCGCCGCTGAGCAGCGTGGGGCCGGACGTGGCCGCGTCCAGGAGGCCCTGCTCGGTGTTGTTGCCGGAGACCTCGGTGCTGAAGAGGCCGGAGGCGGCGAAGTTCCAGCCGAAGTGCACGCCGATCGGCACCCACAGGTTGCGGGTGGCCACGTAGGCGGCGCCCAGGGCGGGTCCGGCGGACAGCGCGATGACGGTGGCGCCCCACAGGCTGGCGTCCGGGTTCAGCAGGTGCCACGCGCCGAACAGCGCACTGGTCGGTATCAGGGCCCCCCACAGGCCCCAGCGGTCTTCCATGGTCCTGAACAATACGCCGCGGAACAGCAGTTCCTCCGTGACGGAGGCGGCGGCCATGAACCCGAACAGGCCGGCCGCGCCGGTGGCCGAGCCCCATCCCTTCACGTCGTAGTACCCGAGGAAGGCGATGTTCGCCACGACGGACGCGAACCACAGGACGCCGATCAGGGTGCCCCGCATGAGCGCTCCGGGCGCGGTCCGCCGGGACACCTCGGTCACGGGCCTGCGCTCGGTGCGCCCGACGACCCACGCGTAGACGAACACGGCGAGCACGGCCGTCAGCAGACCGAGGGCGAGCCGGAGCCACGGATCGTCGCCGACGGCGGCGACACTCTGCCCTCCGATCAGCGACACCACCACAACGGCCAGCAACTGCCAGACCACACGCACGACTTGACTCCCGATGGACAAGGTTTGGCACGGCGGCGGACTCCCGCCGCTTCGACCGTCCCGACGCTACGGACCGGCGGCGCGCGAGTCGTCACCCTGCGGTGGGCACCTGCGCGTAGCTCCTGCGGGGGACAGGGCGGGGGATGCTGCCCGGCCGGGCGGGCGGGGCGGCAGGCCGCAGGCCCGCCTGTACGGCCTCGTGGGGCACCCGCGTCCGTGCCTCGCCGGTGACCGCCGGCCGGGAGGGGGGGCCGGACGCCCGTCCGGTGTGCCGACAGCGGTCACGGACACGGCCCGAGCGGCCCGACGACGAGGACAACCACCTCGGCCCGTGGGACAGCTGGAGGATCGTGGACGGTCTCGGCGAGCTGAACGTCGCCGCGTCCTCGGTGCGGGACGAGCCCGAAGTGAACGGCGTCTCGGTCCCGTTGCAGGAGGGCACGGCCGAACTCGCCGTGTTCCCCGCGGCGGTGACCGTCCAGGGCGTCGCCTCCGGTCATGTCGCCGTCACGCGGAAAGGCACCGTCGTCGTGGAGCCCGGCGGCGGCCGGACCCCGACCCGCTGCACGCCACGTCCACCGAGCGGGGCGAACAGGGCGCGCAGGAGGCGGTCGTCGCCGGACTCGCGCAGTGCGCGCACCACGACCCTCCTGCCCCGACTGCCCGTTCCGGCCGGACGAGGGCACCGCCGGTCGCCTTCGCCTCGGGCACGACGATGCCGGCGGCCCCGTCGGCCCACCGGGCGGCGGGCGAGCCGCGGAACGGCCGTCGAGGGTGGGGCGCAGGGCGGGTTGCGCGCCGGGGGCCGCGGTCGGCCGTCGACGTAGCGCCAGGGGCCGTGGACGCCACGTCGAAGCCGGCGGACAGGGGCAGGTGTGCGGCCGGGTCCGCGCCGGCGGGCAGCCGGTGTCAGGGGCCGTGGTCCGGCCCCCGGCGGTCGGGTGTGTGCCTGCCGCCGGGGTCCTGTCGCTCCGGCTCCCCCGGCAGGTGCCGGGGCGTCCGGCGGGCGGGGCGGGCGGAGCCGGGGCGTCGCGGTGAAGCGCGAGCGTGCCGCGCCGGCAGCGGCGGGGGGGGGGGGCCGGCGGGACCCGCTCGTC
>NZ_JALLGL010000383.1 GCF_023072675.1 Streptomyces sp. XM83C | reverse complement strand
CCGTGGAGGTGTGGGCCGCGGGCGACGACAGTGAGGGGCCGTTGGAGGGGGCGTTGCGGAATCTGAGGGCGGTGCGGGGGTTTCTGGGCGGGGTTTGATCTTCTTCGCGCGGTTCCCCGCGCCCCTTTGGGGTTGCGGTAGTTCCCCGCGCCCCTGGTGCGCGCGGTTTGCCGTGTCCCTCGGGTGCGTGGATGCCCCCGTCCCTCCGGTGTTCGTGGTGGGGGTCAGGTTGCTGCTCGGGTCAGGCGGGTGGCCAGGGTTTGCGTGGCTTCTTTGAGGGTGGTGGGTTGTTCGATCTTGTAGGGGAAGCCGAGCATCGCCAGGCGTACCGCCAGCCAGTCCGCCGGGTCGGAGCTCGTGGAGCGGAGGCGGCAGGTGCCGTCGGGGAGGGGTTCCGGGGCGCCGAGCCAGGCCGGGAGGCGGGCGGCGACCCTGTCCGCCGGGGCGTCGAAGCGGACCTCGAAGTCGTACGACTGCTGCTGTCGCTGCATCGAGCGGCGCAGGTACTCCGCCGCGCTGCCCGTCGGCAGCTCGCGGGGTGTGAAGCGCAGGCCGGTCGCGAAGGGGTCGCTGAGCCGGTCCACGCGGAAGGTCCGCCAGTCGGCGCGGTCCAGGTCGTAGGCGACGAGGTACCAGCGGCGGCCCGTGGACACCAGGCGGTACGGCTCGCAGACGCGGCGGGTCTCCGTGCCGTCGGCGGCCCGGTAGGAGAAGCGCAGACGCTCGTGGCCCGCGACGGCCGAGGCGATCACCGTCAGTGTCTCGGGGGCGATGCTCGGGCCGTCTCCGCTGGTCAGCGCGGTGGTCGCGGCCTGGAGGGTGGTCACGCGGTGGCGCAGCCGGGACGGGAGGACCTGTTCGAGCTTGGCGAGGGCCCGTACGGACGCCTCGTCGACGCCTTCCAGGGCGTGGCCCGCGCCGGCGCGCAGGCCGACGGCGATCGCGACGGCCTCCTCGTCGTCGAGGAGGAGCGGCGGCATCGCCTTGCCCGCGACCAGGCGGTAGCCGCCCTCGGCGCCCATCGTCGCCTGGACGGGATAGCCCAGTTCGCGCAGGCGGTCGATGTCGCGCCGTACCGTGCGGCGGGAGACACCGAGACGTTCGGCCAGCTCGCCGCCCGGCCATTCGCGGGGTGTCTGGAGGAGGGAGAGGAGCTGGAGGAGACGTGCCGGGGTGTCGGTTGTCATGCCGTACAGGATGCCGCGGATATAGGACCGGATCTGACCTAATAGGGGTCTAGCTTCGTGGCATGACCTCAACCGAGACCTCAGCTGTCGACCGGCGTCGCTGGTTCGCTCTGGCGATCGTGATGACCGCGGCGTTCATGGACCTGGTCGACGTGACCATCGTGAATATCGCCATCCCCTCCATACAGGAGGAGGCCGGCGCGACCTTCAGCCAGATCCAGTGGATCACCGCCGGGTACGCCCTGGCGTTCGCCGCCGGGCTCATCACCGGTGGGCGGCTGGGGGACATCCACGGCAGGAAGCGGCTGTTCCTCGTCGGCATCGGCGGGTTCACGCTCGCGTCCGCGCTGTGCGGCTTCGCCGTCAACCCCGAGATGCTGGTCGCCTCCCGCATCCTGCAGGGCGGCATGGCGGCGATGATGGTGCCGCAGGTGCTGTCGATCGTGCACGCCACGTTCCCCGCGGAGGAGCGCGGCAAGGTGTTCGGGCTGTTCGGCGCGATCGTCGGCCTGGGCGCCGTGTCGGGGCCGCTGCTCGGGGCGCTGCTGACCGAGTGGGACCTGTTCGGGCTGGCCTGGCGGCCGATCTTCCTCATCAATCTGCCCGTCGGCATCGCCGGCCTGCTGCTCGGCAGCCGGTTCATCACCGAGTCCCGGGCGCCGCGCGCGCTGAAACTGGACCTGGTCGGGGTGGCGCTGGTGACGCTCGGACTGCTGATGCTGCTGTACCCGCTGACGCGCGGCCGTGAGCTGGGCTGGCCGGTGTGGGGGTATGTGTCGATGGCCGGTGCGGTGGTGGTGTTCGGGCTGTTGGTGGCGTACGAGCGGCGCAAGGGTGAGCGGGACGGCTCGCCGCTGGTCGAGCTGTCGCTGTTCCGGGTGAAGAGCTTCGCCGCGGGGATCGCCGTGCAGACGGTGTTCGGTGTGGCGCTGGGTGTGTTCTTCCTGGTGTGGACGCTGTACATGCAGGTAGGGCTCGGCTGGAGCCCGCTGCGCGCCGGTCTGACCGGGGTACCGTTCTCGATCGCCGTGTCGACGGCGGCAGGGCTGTCCGTGCAGAAGCTGGTCCCGCGCTTCGGCCGTGGTGTGCTGCAAGCGGGCGCGCTGGTGATGGCGGCGGGCGTGCTGATCTACATTTGGGAGTCCGGGCGTTACGGCCTTGCCATCGCCTCCTGGCAGATGGCGCTGCCGCTGGTCGTGATGGGCGTCGGCATGGGGCTGATCGTCGCCCCGCTGACGGACGCGGTGCTGTCCGAGGTGCCGCGTGAGCACTCCGGTTCGGCGTCCGGGCTGATCAACACCGTGCAGCAGATGGGCAACGCGCTCGGTCTCGGCCTGGTGTCGGTGGTGTTCTTCGGGCGGATCAGCGACCGGTTGGCGCCGCGGCAGATCGGCCCGGCGTTCGTGGACGCCTTCCAGTACGCGCTGGGCTGGGTGGCCGCCGTACTGATCGCGATCTTCCTGCTGATGTTCGCGCTGCCGCGGCGGCCCGCGCAGCACGTCGAGGGCGCGGACTCCGTCGAGGCGGGGGAGCGGCTCAAGGAGCCGGAGCTGGTGCCCTGACGCCGGCCGCAGGGTCCGGCACTGAGGTGAGAGGTCCCGTTCCCGCGCAGGCGGGGGCGGGGCCTTTGCCTTGCGGTCTCTGTTCCGAGGCCTACGCGTGGGGTCCTCGCTTCGAGACCTTCGCGCGGGGCCATCGCTTCAAGTCTTCGCTTCGAGGCTCGCTCCGTGATCTTCGTTTGGTTGGTTTTCGGGCCTGGTTGTGCCCGAACCTGTTTACTTCGCGGAAATGGCGGCGTAGCCTCCGATGGAAACCACACGTTCGGGCATGACCCGGAAGTGGTCGGGCATCGAGGTGGAGGCGAACGGATATGTACGCACCCGAGCGGCAGCAGGAGATCCTCCGGCTCGCCCGTGAGGGCGGCCGGGTGGACGTCGTGTCGCTGGCCGAGGAGTTCCAGGTCACCGCGGAGACCATCCGCCGGGACCTGAAGGCCCTGGACCGCGCCGGGCTGGTGCGCCGCGTCCACGGCGGCGCGATCCCCGTGGGCCGCCTCGACTTCGAACCGGACCTCACCGAACGCGAGGGCACCGCCGCCGACGAGAAGGACCGCATCGCCAAGGCCGCCGTCGCCGAACTGCCCGTCGAGGGCACCCTGATCCTCGACGCCGGTACGACCGTCGCCCGCCTCGCCGCCGCGATCCCGCTGGACGCCGGCCTCACCGTCGTCACCCACAGCCTGCCGATCGCCGCCCGCCTCGCCGACCACCCCGGCATCCAGCTCCACCTCGTCGGAGGGCGCGTACGGCACCGTACGCGCGCCGCCGTGGACGCCTGGGCGCTGCGGGCGTACGCCGAGATCCGCGCCGATGCGCTGTTCGTGGCCGCCAACGGCTTCTCCGTCGAGCACGGCCTGACCACCCCGGACCTCGCCGAGGCCGCCGTCAAACGCGCCGCTGTGGCCGCCGCCCGCCGGGTGGTGCTGCTCGCCGACTCCTCCAAGCACGGCCAGGAGCACTTCGCCCGCTTCGGCGACCTCACCGACGTGGACCTGCTGATCACCGACAGCGGGCTGAGCGACGAAGACGCCGCCACCGTCGAACGCGGCGGCACGGAAGTAGTACGCGCATGATCCTCACCGTCACCCCCAACCCGTCCCTGGACCGCACCTACGAGGTCCAGGCGCTCCACCGCGGCGAGGTCGTCCGCGCGGAGACGGAACGCATGGACCCCGGCGGCAAGGGCGTCAACGTCTCCCGCGCCGTCGCCGCGGCCGGCCGACGCACCGTCGCCGTACTGCCCCTGGGCGGTGCGCCCGGCGCGCTCGTCGCCGAACTGCTCGACGCGCAGGGCATCGAGGTCGCGCCCGTGCCCGTCGCGGGCGCCACCCGGTCGAACATCGCGCTCGCCGAGGCGGACGGCGTCCTCACGAAGATCAACGCGCCGGGGCCGCAGCTGACGGCCGACGAGCAGGAACTCCTGCTGGACACCGTGCGCGAGCGGTCCCGCGGCGCCGACTGGATCGCCTGCTGCGGCAGCCTGCCACGCGGCCTCGCGCCTTCCTGGTACGCCGATGTCGTCACGCGGGCGCACGCCTCGGGCGCGCGCATCGCCCTGGACACCTCCGGACGCGCCCTGCTGGAGGCGCTGCGCGCCCGGCCCGACGTGGTGAAACCGAACGCCGAGGAACTCGCCGAGGCCGTCGGCCGGCCTCTGGTGACCGTGGGCGACGCGCTGAAGGCCGCCGAGGAACTGCGCGGCACGGGCGCCGGCGCCGTCCTCGCCAGCCTGGGCGCCGACGGGCAGCTCCTCGTCGACGACGCGGGCGCCTGGTTCGGCAGCGCGGCCGTGCACGCCGTCCGCAGCAACGTCGGCGCCGGTGACGCCTCCCTCGCCGGTTTCCTCGTCGCCGGCGGCAGCGGCCCCGACGCCCTCGCCTCCGCCGTCGCCCACGGCGCCGCCGCCGTACAGCTGCCCGGCAGCGTCATGCCGACCCCGGCCGACCTGGACCCGGCCGCGGTGCACGTCACGGCCGACGTACCCGTCGAGCGGCTGCTGACCGAGCCGGTGCTGCCGGCGGAGGCCGTGTCATGAACGGGCGGGGATCGGGCCGGGTGATGTGCCGGGCGGGTGCGATGTCGGGCAGGGCGGTCTCGGGGCCGTACCGCGCCATGGGGTACCTGTCGGTGCCGTTTCCGTACGGCGCGACGGCGTACCGGCCGACTCCGTCCCCGTACGGCCGGCTCCGGTCGCCGTACGGCCGGCTCTTGTCCCCGTACCGCCTGCTCCTGTCGCCGTACCACCGGCACCCGTCCTGGTCCCCGTACCGCCTGCTCCTCTCGCCGTACCACCGGCACCCGTCCCCGTCCCCGTACCGCCGGCCCCTGTCTCCCCAC
>NZ_JALLGL010000382.1 GCF_023072675.1 Streptomyces sp. XM83C | reverse complement strand
GCGGCGGCCGGTTCAAGATCGGCGGCAAGAAGGAGGAGGCGGAGCGACAGCGCAAGCTGGATCTGATCCGCACACCGGTCCTGTCGTGCTACCGCATCGCCGTGATCAGCCTCAAGGGCGGCGTCGGCAAGACCACGACGACCACCGCCCTCGGCGCCACGCTCGCCACCGAGCGGCAGGACAAGATTCTCGCGATCGACGCCAACCCGGACGCCGGTACGCTCGGCCGCCGTGTGCGCCGGGAGACCGGCGCGACGATCCGCGACCTCGTCCAGGCGATCCCGTACCTCAACTCGTACATGGACATCCGGCGGTTCACCTCGCAGGCCCCCTCCGGCCTGGAGATCATCGCCAACGACGTGGACCCGGCCGTCTCCACGACGTTCAACGACGAGGACTACCGGCGCGCCATCGACGTGCTCGGTCAGCAGTACCCGATCATCCTCACCGACTCGGGCACCGGCCTGCTCTACAGCGCCATGCGGGGTGTGCTGGACCTCGCGGACCAGCTCATCATCATCTCGACGCCGTCGGTCGACGGTGCCTCCAGCGCCAGTACGACGCTGGACTGGCTCGCCGCGCACGGCTACCAGGACCTGGTCTCCCGCTCCCTCACCGTCATCTCAGGTGTCCGCGAGACCGGCAAGATGATCAAGGTCGAGGACATCGTGGCGCACTTCGAGACCCGGTGCCGTGGCGTGGTCGTGGTGCCGTTCGACGAGCATCTGGCCGCCGGTGCCGAGGTGGACCTCGACATGATGCGGCCGAAGGTGCGGGAGGCGTACTTCAACCTCGCCGCGATGGTCGCCGAGGACTTCGTCCGGCACCAGCAGATGCACGGCCTGTGGACCAGCGACGGCAACCCGCCGCCGGTGGCCGCCCCGCCGATGCCCGGCCAGCCTCTTCCCGGGCAGCCCGTGCCGGGTCAGCCGATGCCGGGTCAGCCCGTGCCGGGCGCGGGTCCCGTGCCGGGCCAGCCCGTTCCGGGACAGCCGGTGCCCGGCCAGGCGTACCCGGGTCAGCCCGGCCACCCCGGCCAGCCGGTCCCCGGGCAGGCCCCCGGGCAGCAGGCCCCCGGCCAGCCCTTCCCCGGACAGCCGCAGCCCCAGCCGTACCCGCAGCAGCCGGGCCAGGAGCTGTACGGCCGGCCGGGCGCTCAGCCCGGCCAGCCGCAGCCGTTCCCGCAGCAGGCCCAGGCCCAGCCGCCGCAGGCCCAGCCGGGCCAGCCGGGCCAGCCCGGTCAGCAGCCGCCGCAGCACCCCGGCTACCCGGCCGGTTACGGCTACCCGCAGCCGCAGCCCGGCCAGCAGCCCCCGCAGCAGTAAGCCGGGGGACGCCGACACAACGAAGGGCGGCCGGTGCCCGTCAAGGCACCGGCCGCCCTTCGGCGTCGTATCACCGGATCGAGAACCCGGAAGGAACCGGCCGGAACGGAACGGGCCGGCTGGACGGGACCGACCGGACCGGGAGACCGGCCAGGAAGACCGGACCCGCGTCTACCGGCCGTCCGCCTCCGCCACCAGCTCCCGGCAGCGCTTCACGTCCTGAGCCATCTGCTCCAGCAGCGCGTCCAGCGTCTCGAACTTCGCCTGCCCCCGCACGAACGCCAGGAAGTCCACGGCGACATGCAGCCCGTACAGGTCGAGCCCGACCCGGTCGATGGCGTACGCCTCCACGGTCCGCTCGGTGCCGTCGAACTGCGGGTTGGTGCCGACGGAGATCGCCGCCGGCATCGCCTCCCCGGCGGCGTGCAGCCAACCCGCGTACACACCGTCGGCGGGGATCGCGGTGTGCGGCAGCGTCTCCACGTTGGCGGTCGGGAAACCCAGCTCACGGCCGCGCTGGGCGCCGCGCACCACCACGCCCTCCACCCGGTGCGGCCGGCCGAGGATCTCCGCGGCGCCGGCCACATCGCCCTCGGCGACCAGGCGCCGGGTCAGCGTGGAGGAGAAGGGCTCGCCCCCGCCCGCCGCGCCGGTCAGATACAGGTCGACGACCTCCACCGCGAAGTCGTACACCTTGCCCTGCTCGGCGAGGAACTCGACGTTGCCCGCGGCCTTGTGACCGAAGCGGAAGTTCGGGCCCTCGACGACCGCCCTGGCGTGCAGCTTGTCGACGAGGACCTTGACGATGAAATCGGCCGGCGACAGCTTCGAGAACTCCGCCGTGAACGGCAGGACCAGCACCGCGTCCACGCCCAGTTCCGCCATCAGCTCGCAGCGGCGGTGGTGCGGGGCGAGCAGCGGCGGGTGGCTGCCCGGGCGGACGACCTCGCTGGGGTGCGGGTCGAAGGTGACGACGACGGTCGGCACGCCCAGCTCCCGCCCGCGGTCCACGGCGTGCCGGATGATCAGCTGGTGGCCGCGGTGGACTCCGTCGTAGGAGCCGATGGTGACGACGCTGCGCCCCCAGTCCTGGGGGATGTCCTCCAAGCCACGCCAGCGCTGCACTGTGACCGCTCCTCGAACCTGTGTCGGTGCTTACCGTTGACCACTTATGCAGGTCTAAGGGTGCCATGCCGCGCGCCGCGCCCCGGCATCGGCACCGGTACGTGCCCTGTGACCCGGCGCACGTACAGCACGGCCGGATCAGACGGGTACGCGCACACCCGCCAGGTCCTCGACGGCGCGGCGCGCGCCGGGCCCGAGCAGGGTCGCCCACTCCCCCGGTGACTCGGCCAGCCAGCGCGCCAGGCGTGCCGCGAAGCCGGGGACGTGCCGGGCGAGGTCGGCGAGCCCGTGGTCGAGGCGGGCGGCGCCCTCCGGGGTGCGGATCAGCAGCAGACCGGTGCGGTGCAGCAGGCCGCGCAGCTCGGCGTCGTCGCCCTGCCGGTCCGGGTGGTCCGGGTGGTCCATGTGGTTCGTGTGGTCCGGGGGGTTCGGGTGGTTCGTGTGGTGGTCGCCGTGGTAGGCGGCGGCGTGCAGCAGGGCGGCGAGGACGCCGGGGTCCTGCTCGCGGCTGAGGAGCAGTTCGCGCAGCTCTCGGCGGAGGGGCGTGGATGCGGGGGTGCCGGGGGCCGCGAGGACGGTGGCGAGCGCGGCCCGCACCCGTTCGGGGGCGTCGGCCAGCAGGCCGGTGACCAGCGGGAGGAGGTCCGCGCGGGCGCGGGGGCCGTGTTCGAGGCGGGTGCCGACATAGGCGGCGATGTCGTCGGCGGCGTCCGGGCGCAGACCGGCGGCCTCCTGGACGAGTCCCGCGATACGGCGGGCCGGGCCGGTCTCCGCGACCTCGGCGAGGGCCTGGAGCGCCGCCCCGGCCGTCGGCCCGGCGAGGCGGGTGCGGAAGGCGTCGAGGACGGCGTCGGGGTGGGTGGTGAGGGCGGTGAGCAGGGCGGCCGGCGGGAGCTGCGGGTCACCGGCGGCGAAGCGGCGCAGTGCCTGCGGCAGATGGTGGGCGCGGGTCGCCGGGTCACGGACGAGCAGGGCGAGCGCACCGCCGTGCAGGGCGGCGGCGTCGGCGCGGGCGAGCAGAGCGAGAGCGGCGTAGCGGAGCAGTTCGCGGTCGGCGTCGGTGCGGACGTGGGGGGCGGTGCGCAGCCCGTGGGTGACGGCCGCGGC
This sequence comes from Streptomyces sp. XM83C, assembly GCF_023072675.1. Taxonomy (GTDB): domain Bacteria; phylum Actinomycetota; class Actinomycetes; order Streptomycetales; family Streptomycetaceae; genus Streptomyces; species Streptomyces thermocoprophilus. Next base: position 1,529 of record NZ_JALLGL010000382.1, on the reverse strand, counting down.
ACGGCGCTCGGGGCGCTCGTCGTGCGCCCAGCGGTCCACGGCCCGGCACAGGGCGGACGGTTCGTCCTCGGCGAGCACGGCGAGGAGTTCGTCGGCGCGCGGGTGGGCGCGGTCGAGCAGCAGCTCGATGAGGGCGTCGAGGGCGCGGTGGCGGTGGGTGTGCAGCAGGGCCTGCGCGGCGGTGGCGACGGTGGCGTGCGGGGTCGCGGGCAGGGGCCGGTCGTCGTCGAACCACACCATGAGGTGCGGCTGTACGGCGGCGGGGTCGGTGGCGAGCAGCCGGGCGACGCTGTCCAGACAGCGGGGGGTGCCGCCCGGCTCGGGGGCGGAGTCGGCGAGGACGAGGCGGCGCAGCAGGTCGAAGCGGTCGGCGTCGCGCAGCCGCAGCCCGGTCCAGAAGGCGGGCGCGAAGCGGGCGGGCGGAAGCCGCCGGTCGGCGATGCGGTCGGCGAGGTCGCGCAGGACGCCGAGATACGGGGTGGCATCGGGGACGCGGGTGAGGACCTCGGTGAGCAGCCGGGCGGCCCACCAGGAGTCCGGGTCGGCGTCCAGTGCCTCGACGAGTTCGTCGAGGCGCAGGGCCAGCCGCCGGGTGCCGTGCTGCCGGGCGAGCAGCAGCAGGGCCTCGACGACGGGGCCGATGCGGTGGTGGGGGACGGGCAGCGGGTGGGCCTCGTGCCGGCCGCGGTGGACGAGGGCGCGCAGGGCCTCGTCCAGGTCGAGGTGGATGCCTTGCAGCCAGTCGGCCAGCTCTTCGTGGGCGAAGCGGTAGCCGGTGCCGGCGGGGACGAGGAGGCCTTCGGTGAGGACGGCGGAGGCCCAGCCGGTGCCGCCGCCGAGCCGGTCCGGGGCCGGGCCCCAGGGGAACACCGCCTCGAACGCCTCCCGGTCCAGTTCGCCCTGGCCAGGGCCGAGGCTGCGCCGGGCGGCCTCGTGGACCTGCCCGGCGACCTTCGCCGCGAGCCGGCGTACGGCGGTGCCGCGCAGGCCGTTCCCGGCGGCGAGCCGCACGGCGACACGCAGGCACAGCAGGTCGAGGTGGGCGGCGAAGACGTCGTGGCGGTCGACCCGGACACGCGGCGCCTGCGGCAGGGCGGCACGTACCTCGGCGTACAGGCGCAGCGCGAGCGGATGCCGGGCGTCGGGGGCGGCGAGGGCGTCCTCGGGGACGCGGTACCGCTGTCGGGCGAGGCGGGCCTCGTCGGCTTCCAGGTCCCCGAGGCGGACGCAGGGCGGCAGCGTGTCGTCACGGTGGTCGCGCCCGGCGTGCAGCAGCTCGCGCGGGAAGCGGGCGCCGGCCCCTTCCCAGTACTCGTCCCGGCACGCCACCACGAGCCGCGCCCCGCTCTGCCGCAGCCATTCGGCGGTGCCCGCGGTCCACTCGTCGAGCCGGTGGGCGAGCACGGGCGGCATCTCCTCGGGCCCGTCGAGCAACAGCACCAACGGCCGCCCGGCATCCCGCGCCAGCCGCGCGGGGCGTGCCGGGTCGAAGCCGACGGGGGCCTCGTCGCGGGGACAGGCGGCGGGGT
>NZ_JALLGL010000381.1 GCF_023072675.1 Streptomyces sp. XM83C | reverse complement strand
GCAAGAACTACCGCTACTCCACCAACCACCAGGTCGTCATCGACGCCGACACCCGCCTCGTGGTCGCCGTCGGCAAGCCGCTGCCCGGCAACCGCAACGACTGCCGGGCCTGGCAGGAGTCCGGCGCGAAGGCCGCTGTCGGCACCACCCCCACGGTGATCGCCGACGGCGGGTACCGGGGCACCGGGCTGACCATCCCGCACTACCGCCGGCACAAGGACGAGGAACTGCCGGCCTGGAAGGAGGAGCACAACGCCTCCCACCGCAAGGTCCGGGCCCGCGTCGAGCACACCTTCGCCCGCATGAAGAGCTGGAAGATCCTCCGCGACTGCCGCCTCAAGGGCGACGGCGTCCACCACGCCATGCTCGGCATCGCCCGCCTGCACAACCTCACCCTCACCGGATGACAGGCAAACGAGCAGGTCAGCCTGCATACCTCAGATCATTTACGGGACACCCTCTAGAGGCTGGGCACACGGGTCGGAGTGGCACCGGCAGTCCCCGACTCCGAAGAAACTGAACTTACTGAACCTTGCTGCGGCCGACGTGAAGGAAGAAGGAAGCAACACAAGACCCCCGCCGGGTGGTGGCGGGGGTCTGCGTCTCTGAGGGCAGGGGGCTCAGGCGGTAAGGGCCTCCTTGACCTGGGCAAGGCTCGGGTTCGTCATGACGACCTCAGAGCCACCGTTGGAGGGAATTACCAAGACTGTCGGCACCGTCTGGTTGCCGCCGTTCGCCTTCTCCACGAAAGCCGCGGACGCCGGGTCCTGCTCGATGTTGATCTCGGTGTACGCGATGCCCTCACGGTCCAGCTGGCTCTTCAGCCGGCGGCAGTAGCCGCACCACTCGGTGCTGTACATCGTCACAGTGCCCTGCATTGCCTCGCGCTCCTCAAGCAGGTCGGGATCGGGTGCTCGCAACCAAGGCAACATACTTGAAACCGTCCCGATTCCCGCGGGGCGGCTCCCGCGTTACGTGACGCCCGTCGCATGACCGGAAAACGACGGTTCGTACGCGGCACGAAGCACCTCCCGACGCGCGATCCCGTTCCGCCGTCAGCGACGCAAGCCGCATTGATACGACTGCAAGCCCCCGCCTGTGGACAACCACCGCACCCGCCTCCAGCGACCTGGCAGCATGGCCATGTGACAGCAGCAACGCATTCCACCCTCTTCCCGCGGGTGCCGGACTCGGCCGACGCCGTGCTCGAAGGGCTCGACCCCGAGCAACGCGAGGTCGCGACCGCCCTGCACGGACCGGTGTGCGTGCTGGCCGGAGCCGGCACGGGCAAGACCCGCGCCATCACCCACCGCATCGCCTACGGGGTCCGCGCAGGCGTCCTCCAGCCCTCCAGCGTGCTCGCCGTCACCTTCACCAACCGCGCCGCCGGCGAGATGCGCGGCCGGCTCCGCCAGCTCGGAGCGCACGGCGTCCAGGCCCGCACCTTCCACTCCGCCGCCCTGCGCCAGCTCCAGTACTTCTGGCCGAAAGCGATCGGCGGCACCATGCCCCGCATCGTGGACCGCAAGATCCCGATCGTCGCCGACGCGGCCGCCGCCTGCCGGCTCCGCCTCGACCGGGGCGAGCTCCGCGACGTCACCGCCGAGATCGAATGGGCCAAGGTCACCCAGACCGTCCCCGCCGACTACGCCCCCGCCGTCGCCAAAGCCGGCCGGGAAGCACCCCGCGACCCGGCCGAGATCGCCCGCATCTACTCCGTCTACGAAGACCTCAAGCGCGACCGCGCCGTCATCGACTTCGAAGACGTGCTGCTGCTGACCGTCGGCATCCTCCAGGACCGGCACGACGTCGCCGACCAGGTCCGCGCCCAGTACCAGCACTTCGTCGTCGACGAGTACCAGGACGTCAGCCCCCTCCAGCAGCGCCTGCTGGAGCTGTGGCTCGGCGACCGGGACAACCTCTGCGTCGTCGGGGACGCCAGCCAGACCATCTACTCCTTCACCGGCGCCACCCCCGACCACCTGCTCGACTTCCGGCTGCGCCACCCCGACGCGACCGTCGTCAAACTCGTCCGCGACTACCGCTCCACCCCCCAGGTCGTCCGCCTCGCCAACGGCCTCCTCGCCCAGGCCCGCGGTCGCGCCGCCGACCACCGCCTCGAACTGATCTCCCAGCGCCCCGCCGGACCCGAACCGGTCTTCATCGAGTACGGCGACGAACCCGCCGAGGCGGAGGGCACCGCCCGCCGCATCCGTGAACTCCTCGACGCGGGCGTCCCCGCCGGCGAGATCGCCGTCCTGTTCCGCACCAACGCCCAGTCCGAGACCTACGAGCAGGCCCTCGCCGACGCCGGCGTGCCCTACCAGCTGCGGGGAGCCGAGCGGTTCTTCGACCGCCCCGAGGTGAGAAGAGCCGGTGTCGCCCTGCGCGCCGCCTCCCGCTTCGGCGGCAACGACGCCCTGCTCGACGATGCCGTCGACCTGCCCTCCCAAGTACGTGCCGTCCTCTCCGGCGAGGGCTGGACCCCACAGCCCCCGGCCGGCTCCGGCGCCGTGCGAGAACGATGGGAATCCCTCGCCGCCCTCGTGAACCTCGCCCAGGACTTCGCCGCCGCCCGACCCGGCGCCACTCTCGCCGACCTCGTCGCGGAACTCGACGAGCGGGCCAACGCCCAGCACGCCCCCACCGTGCAGGGCGTCACGCTCGCCTCCCTGCACTCCGCCAAGGGCCTGGAGTGGGACGCCGTGTTCCTCGTCGGCATCGCCGAGGGCATGATGCCGATCACCTACGCGCGCACCGACGAACAGATCGAAGAAGAGCGGCGCCTTCTCTATGTGGGCGTCACCCGCGCCCGCGAACGCCTCTTCCTCTCCTGGGCGCTGTCCCGCTCGCCCGGCGGCCGCCCCAGCAGGCGGCCCAGCCGCTTCCTGGACGGGCTGCGGCCCGGCACCACCGGCGCGGGCCGCACCGGCGCGGGCGGCAGCGCCGGAATCGAACGCGGCCGGCTCCGGGCCGGCGGGACAGCACGGACCGGCGAGCCCCGCAGGACGCGGCGCAGCCCCGCCCGCTGCCGGGTCTGCGGGCGCACCCTCACCGACGGCGGCGAACTGAAACTGCTGCGATGCGAGGACTGCCCCTCCGACATGGACGAAGGCCTGTACGAGCGGCTGCGCGAGTGGCGGGCGGAACAGGCACGGCGCAGCGGGCAGCCCGCCTGGTGCGTCTTCACCGACCGCACCCTCGTCGCGATCGCCGAAGCCGCCCCCGAGGACGAGCGGGAGCTGGTCCGCGTCCCCGGCGTCGGCGCCCGCAAACTGCACCGCTACGGCACCGACATCCTCGCCCTGTGCGCCGGCCACCCCGTCGAAGAGGTCCTGGCGGACGCCGCCGACGAGGACTCCACGGAGACATCCGACGACTGAAACCAACTCGTCGAAAAAATAGTTTGCGCATGCCCCAGCAATCCCCATAGGTTCTTAGGCACGAGAACAGCGGCCTTCTCGGAGGCCCTGATTCCGTGTTGTACTTGCATATCCACCGGACCGGTCGCACCGGTCCACGAGACGCCGAGAGGAGGCGAGCCCAGTGATCAGCATCGACACCAGCCTCAGCAGCACGGTCAAAATGACCGATCGCTCGGCCGTCTCCACGTGCATGCTCGGCGCCTCGAACCTGGGCACCGGTCTGTCCGGCATTCGTGCCGTCCGTCCGGCGTCCTCCGCTGCTCTCGCGAACCTTCCCGTCCGCGAGCGTGACGAGCGACCGACCAAGGCACTGGAAGCAGTAGTGGCACAGGCGCAGGCCTATGCCTTTACGGCGGCCGGTGCCGGATTCCGGAAGCAGACGACGCAGCACCACCAGATGTGGGCCTTCCGTGGGCCAGAACCCTGGAGTGATCCAGCCTGATCGGCGATCAGGCCGGCGCCTTCAGGGCCGCGGAACCCCATCCGGGATCCGCGGCCCTTCTGTTTGCCCACGAACGCGGGCGGCAGAGCGAAGGGGCCTCGGGACAACAAAAGAACCCGGTACCAGCCGCCCCCCGGTCCCACCGGACCGGACCGACCAGACGAGGAAGACACACCGTGCAACTCGAAGCGCACGCCCCGTCCGTACCGCCTTCCGACACGATCCCCAAGCCCGGCCCCACGGAGGACTCAGCCTTGACCCCGCTGACCGCGCTCACCGCGCTCGACGACGCCATCGAGAACCTCGGCGTACCCGTCCCCTGCCGCTCCTACGACCCGGAGGTCTTCTTCGCCGAGTCGCCCGCGGACGTCGAGTACGCCAAGTCCCTGTGCCGCACCTGCCCGCTGATCGAGGCCTGCCTCGCCGGGGCCAAGGAGCGGCGCGAGCCCTGGGGCGTCTGGGGCGGTGAGCTGTTCGTCCAGGGCGTGGTCGTCGCCCGGAAGCGGCCGCGTGGCCGTCCGCGGAAGAACCCGGTCTCGGCATGAACACCGCAGGAACGATCGACCGCCCCCTCACGCACGACCCCAAGAAGCAGGCCCCGATGAAGCCGTCCACCAGCGAGCCCACCAGCTCCGTGATCGAAGACGTCACCACCACCGGCGCGACCGACTCGCGTCAGAACAGGACCCGAGAGATGCAACTCATCCAAGAAGCCCTGGCACGTGCGCATATGCACGAGCGCCTGCATGAGGCGGAGACGGAGCGCCGGGCCGTGCGCCTGGCAGCCGCGCGCCGCATGCAGCGCAGGGCGGAGCGCGCGTCGATGCGTGCTCGCCGGGCGCTCGCCATGGCCGTCATGCAGTAGAACGAAGCCGCCGCCTCCGACGCCGGAGGCACAGGTTCCCCGCGGGGGCCGGTCCGTACGGGCCGGCCCCCGCGGTGCGTGGTGACCGGCGATCCGCGGACGGCGGCGTTATCGTCACCGGGTGACGAGTCTTTCCGGAGGCAGTGACAACGGCACCCGCGCCGGTGAACCCCCGCAGCACCGGGTCTGCGCCCGATGCGGCACGGAGACCGACAGCATCCCGCCCACCTGGACCTGCTCGGTGGAGAACGGCACCCGCCGGTACTTCTGCGACCGGTGCTCCCGGGAGAACCTCAGAGCGATCGAGAGCCGCCTCGACTCGTCCTGGTGGTGACGGGGGCCCCGCCCCCGCCCCTCCCC
>NZ_JALLGL010000380.1 GCF_023072675.1 Streptomyces sp. XM83C | reverse complement strand
GGCTGGGCCGGGTCGGGCTGGGGCCGGGGCTCCGGATCCGCGTGGGATTCCGGTTCCGGCTGCGCCTGCGCCTGGGGGTGGGGCTGCGCAGGGGTGTCCATCGCCAGCCGCAGCAGCCGGTGGCAGATCGGACAGTGACGCGTGACATGCCCGTACGACGACGCGGCCGACAGATGCGCGCGGAGCAGCGCCCGCGTCTCGTGCCTGACCGATGCCGTCATACGCCACCTCCGGCGGGCCTGAGGCAAGCGGGCCCTGCTTCTGGGGTACTGGGCGAATGTGACGCCGTCAAGACACCCCGAACGCGCCGGAAGCGCCCCGGAAGCGCCTGTACGCCCCTGACGCTCACCGCCGCCCCTACAGACACGCCCCCCCGTGCTGCCGTACACCCAGAAGCCCGAGCAGTGCGCCCCCGAGCCCCCGCCGTTGTCCCGTACGCACACACGAAGAAGGCCCGGATCACAAGATCCGGGCCTTCGGCTGCGGTCCTGACGGGATTTGAACCCGCGGCCTCCACCTTGACAGGGTGGCGAGCACTCCAAACTGCTCCACAGGACCAGGAGCTGCCGCGCTGTACTGCGTTGCGCTGCGAGAAGGACTGTACAGGAGGGTGAGCCCCCTGGTCGAACTCACCCTCCGTACGCCCGCCGTCACGGCACGGCCGCGTCGATCGCCTTCACGATCCGCTTGTCCGACACCGGGTACGCCGTCCCCAGGGCGTGCGCGAAATAGCTGACCCGCAGCTCCTCGATCATCCAGCGGATCTCCCGCACCTGCTGCGGCACCGGACGCCCCTTCGGCAACTGCTCCAGCAGCCACGCGTACTCGTCCTGCATCTCATGGACCTTCTCCATACGCGTGGTGTCCCGCTGGACGTTCGTCGGCATCTGCTGCAACCGCCGGTCCGCCGCCACCAGATACCGCATCAGATGCTGCAACCGCCCCACACCGGCCGCGGTGACGAACCCCGGGTACACCAGCCCGTCCAGCTGCTTGCGCACATCCGCCAGGTTCGCCAGCAGCGCCGGGCTCCGAACGCCCTTCAGCCGCCGCTCACAGGCCTGCCAGGCCGCCAGCACCTGCTGCACCGCGCCCACCGTCCGTACGGTCGCGTCGACGATCTCCGCACGCACCTTCTCGTACAGCTTGCGATACGACTCCTCGTCCCACGCGGGACCACCGCAGTCCGCGATCAGCTTGTCCGCAGCCGCCATCGCACAGTCGTCGAACAGCGCCTGCACCGAACCGTGCGGATTCGCCGACAACGCCAGCTTCTGCGCGTTCGTCAGATGGTCGCTCGCGTACTTCGCCGGGCTCACCGGGATGTTCCGCAGGATCAGCCGGCGCGTGCCCTTCCACATCGCCTCCGCCTGCTCGGCCTCCGTGTCGAAGAGCCGTACGGACACCGTGTCCCCGTCGTCGACCAGCGCCGGATACGCCCGCACCGGCTGACCCGCCCTGCGCGTCTCGAACACCCGGGTCAGCGTCCCGATCGACCAGTCCGTCAGCCCGGAGCGCTCCAGCGACTGCCCGCCCTCACGCGACGCCGTCGCCGCGGCAGCCTGCGACAACGCCTTCCGCGCCTTCGGCTTCAGCCGCAGCTTCAGCGCCTCCAGATCCTTGTCCTCCGCCAGCTTCCGCCGACGCTCGTCCACGATCCGGAACGTGATCTTCAAATGGTCGGGGACCTTCGCCCAGTCGAAGTCCTCCGCCTCGAACGGCACCCCCACCATGCGCTTCAGCTCACGCGCCATCGCCGTCGCCAGCGGCTCCTTCGACGGCTCTGCGACCTCCAGGAACCGCTTCGCGAAGTTCGGCGCCGGCACATAGTTGCGGCGGATCGGCTTCGGCAACGACCGGATCAGCTCCGTGACCAGCTCCTCCCGCAACCCTGGGATCTGCCAGTCGAAGCCCTCCTCCGACACCTGGTTCAACACCTGCAACGGCACATGCACCGTCACACCGTCCGCGTCCGCACCCGGCTCGAACTGGTACGTCACCCGGAACTTCAGCTGCCCCTGCCGCCACGAGTCCGGATAGTCGGCCTTCGTGACCGCCTCCGCCGACTCACGAATCAGCATCTCCCGCTCGAAGTCCAGGAAGTCCGGCTGCTCCTGCCGCTTCCGCTTCCACCACGAGTCGAAATGCGCCCCCGACACCACATGCTCGGGCACCCGCTGGTCGTAGAAGTCGAACAGCGTCTCGTCGTCCACGACGATGTCCCGCCGCCGAGCCCGGTGCTCCAGCTCCTCGACCTCGCTCAGCAGCCGCCGGTTGTCCGCGAAGAACTTGTGATGCGTCCGCCAGTCGCCCTCCACCAGCGCGTGACGGATGAACAGCTCCCGGCTCACCTCCGGGTCGATCCGCCCGTAGTTCACTTTCCGCTGCGCCACGATCGGCACGCCGTACAGCGTCACCTTCTCGTACGCCATCACCGCGGCCTGGTCCTTCTCCCAGTGCGGCTCCGAGTACGTCCGCTTGACCAGATGCCCGGCCAGCGGCTCCACCCACTCAGGCTCGATCTTCGCGTTGACCCGCGCCCACAGCCGCGACGTCTCCACCAGCTCCGCCGACATCACGAACCGCGGCTGCTTACGGAACAGCGCCGAACCCGGGAAGATCGCGAACTTGGCGTTGCGGGCGCCCAGATACTCGTTCTTGTTGCCGTCCTTGACGTCCTTCATCCCGATGTGGGACAGCAGTCCCGCCAGCAACGACACATGGACCCGGTCCGCGGGAGCGTCCTCCTCGTTGAGGTGGATGCCCATCTGCTTCGCCACGGTCCGCAGCTGCGTATAGATGTCCTGCCACTCACGGATGCGCAGGAAGTTCAGATACTCCTGCTTGCACATCCGCCGGAACGAACTGGAACCCCGCTCCTTCTGCTGCTCACGCACATACCGCCACAGGTTCAGATACGCGAGGAAGTCGCTCGTCTCGTCCTTGAACCGGGCGTGCTGCTGATCAGCCTGCGTCTGCTTCTCCGCCGGCCGCTCCCGCGGATCCTGGATCGACAGCGCCGCGGCTATGACCATGACCTCCCGCACGCAGCCGTTGCGGTCCGCCTCCAGCACCATCCGCGCCAGCCGCGGGTCCACCGGAAGCTGCGCCAGCTTGCGGCCGGTCTGGGTGAGCCGCTTGCGTGGATCCTTCTGCGCCGGGTCCAGCGCGCCCAGCTCCTGTAGCAGCTGCACACCGTCCCGGATGTTGCGGTGGTCCGGCGGATCGATGAACGGGAACCTCTCGATGTCCCCGAGCCCGGCCGCGGTCATCTGCAGGATGACACTGGCCAGGTTGGTCCGCAGGATCTCCGCGTCCGTGAACTCCGGCCGCGCGAGGAAGTCCTCCTCGCTGTACAGCCGGATGCAGACACCGTCACTCGTGCGACCGCAACGCCCCTTGCGCTGATTGGCGCTGGCCTGCGAGATCGGCTCGATCGGCAGCCGCTGCACCTTCGTGCGGTGGCTGTAGCGCGAGATCCGCGCGAACCCCGGGTCGATCACGTACTTGATCCCCGGCACCGTCAGCGACGTCTCCGCCACATTCGTCGCCAGCACGATCCGGCGGCCCGTGTGCGGCTGGAACACCCGGTGCTGCTCGGCGTGCGACAGCCGCGCGTACAGCGGCAGCACCTCCGTGAACCGGTACTGCTTCTTGTTCAGCGCGTCCGCCGTGTCCCGGATCTCCCGCTCACCGGAGAGAAACACCAGGATGTCGCCGGGCCCCTCCGCTTGCAGCTCCTCCACCGCGTCACAGATCGCCGTGATCTGATCCCGGTCCGCGTCCTCGCCGTCCTCCTCCAGCAGCGGCCGGTACCGCACCTCCACCGGATACGTCCGCCCGCTCACCTCGATGATCGGCGCGTCCCCGAAATGCCGCGAGAACCGCTCCGGGTCGATCGTCGCGGACGTGATCACGACCTTCAGATCCGGCCGCTTCGGCAACAGCTGCTTCAGATAGCCCAGCAGGAAGTCGATGTTCAGCGACCGCTCGTGCGCCTCGTCGATGATGATCGTGTCGTAAGCGCGCAGCTCACGGTCGGTCTGGATCTCCGCGAGCAGGATGCCGTCCGTCATCAGCTTGATGAACGTGGCCTCCGGGTCCACCTGATCCGTGAACCGCACCTTCCAGCCCACGGCCTCACCGAGGGGCGTCCGCAGTTCCTCCGCCACCCGCTCCGCGACCGTCCGCGCGGCGATACGACGCGGCTGCGTGTGCCCGATCATGCCGCGCACGCCACGGCCCAGCTCCAGACAGATCTTCGGGATCTGCGTGGTCTTCCCGGAACCCGTCTCACCGGCGACGATCACCACCTGGTGATCACGGATCGCCGCCGCGATGTCGTCCTTCTTCTGGCTGACCGGCAACTGCTCGGGATAGGACACGTCCGGCACCCGGCCCCGCCGGGCAGCCGTCCGCTCCTCCCCCTTCACGATCTCCGCCTCGATCTCGGCGAGAACGGCGGCGCGCGCTTCCGGCTTGCGGATCTTGCGCGCGCCTTCGAGCCTGCGCCCGATCCGGTGCGCGTCACGCAACGGCAACTCGGACAGGCGGGCGGCGAGAGCGCCGATGGCGGGGGCAGGGTGCGTAGACATACGCGATCCAGGATCGCATCCCCGCCAAATCCGTGGCGAACGCTTTTGGCCCGACACAACAAGGCCCCGATCCGAAGATCGGGGCCTGTGCTGTGGCTGGGGCCGGGGTCGAACCGGCGACCTTCCGCTTTTCAGGCGGACGCTCGTACCAACTGAGCTACCCAGCCGTAAGGCCTTTTGCAAAGCCTTTGCGGTCCTGACGGGATTTGAACCCGCGGCCTCCACCTTGACAGGGTGGCGAGCACTCCAAACTGCTCCACAGGACCAAGCTGTGTGGGCGACAACCAGTGTCGCACACCGTATTGCGTGCCCCCAACGGGATTCGAACCCGTGCTACCGCCTTGAAAGGGCGGCGTCCTAGGCCGCTAGACGATGAGGGCTATCGGCCCGCCTGGGCGCTTCTCAGCGCGTCGGGGACGTGAGAAGCATATGGGATGGCGGGAGGTATCGCCAAAACGGTTTACGGAGCTGTTCCGGGCGAGGTGCCCGGGGACGGGGTGCGGGGTGCC
>NZ_JALLGL010000037.1 GCF_023072675.1 Streptomyces sp. XM83C | reverse complement strand
GGGGTGTGCCGGGGGGTGCCCGCCCGCAGCGTGCGGCGCAAACCCCGGGTGCGGATTTACGAGACAGAGCGTCGCACCGAGGACGGACACCCCCCGGCGCGCCCCCGTCCCACCCACCGAACGGCTGGCGCTACACCAGCCACGCACCCACCGAAACGGGCCGCCGCAGGCATCAGGGGCGCGGGGAACTGCGCGAAAGCCCCCCACCGGCCCGCAGGTGACCACAGGGGCGCGGGGAACTGCGCGAACGCCCCCACCGGCCCGCAGGTGAAAGCGATGGCCCCGCCAAACGAAGGGGCGCGGGGAACTGCGCGAACGCCTCCCACCGGCCCGCAGGTGGAAGCGATGCCCCAGGCACAGACAGGGGCGCGGGGAACTGCGCGAACGCCCCCACCGGCCCGCAGGTGAAAGCGATGGCCCCGCCAAACGAAGGGGCGCGGGGAACTGCGCGAACGCCCCCCACCGGCCCGCAGGTGGAAGCGATGCCCCAGGCACAGACAGGGGCGCGGGGAACTGCGCGAACGCCTCCCACCGGGCGCCCGGTGGAAACGATGGCCCCGCCAAACAAAGGCGCCGCGGGGAACTGCGCGAACGCCTCCCACCGGGCGCCCGGTGGAAACGATGGCCCCGCCAAAGCCCCCGCCGGGCGCGTCACGCCGCCGCCGGTGGCGTCAGTTGGCGGGCCAGCCATGTCGGGACGCCGCCCAGGAGGCGGAACAGCCGTCGCGCCTCCTCGCGGAGCCGGGACGCCTCCGGTTCCGTTTCCGTGTCCGCGAGGGACGCCAGTGCGGGGGCCGTGCCGACCAGGTAGCCCAGTTCCTCGCGGATGCGCAGGGACTGCGCGAAGCCCTCCCGCGCCTCCGCCACCTCCCCGTCCCGCAGGGCCAGTCCGGCGAGGTGGCGCCAGGTGAACGACAGCAGCAGGGCGTCCGACGCCTCCGCGGCACCCGCGTGTGCGCGTCGGTACGCGGCTCGCGCGGCCTGCGGTGAGCGGGCCAGGTTCTCCGCGAGGAGACCGCGCCGGAAGTCCAGCAGGGCTCTGCCCGCCGCCCCCGGCGGGATCAGCGCGGCGGCCCGTCCCAGCGCGGCCCGCGCCTCGTCGGCCCGGTCGCGCACGCCGTGCAGCGTGGCGGCGTAGGCCAAGTACCCGCGTTCACAAGCGGCGGCGCCGCGCTCCTCGTCGCCGACGGCGACCGCCTCCGCCGTGCGCAGGGCGTCCTCGGCGTCCTCCCAGCCCTGCTCGGTGTACAGGCACCGCTCCACGAGCAGCGCGGCCCGTTGCAGCGCCGCGCCCGGCACGGCCGGGTTCAGCAGGGCCGCCGCGTCGGTCCAGCAGGCGCGTGAGCGCAACCGCCATACCGCGGTCTGGAGCGGATCGTCACCGGCGTTCGTTCCCGTACCAGACATGGCGGTATGCGCCACGTTGCCCTCCCCGAGCACGCCATCGAGCCTTGAGTGGTGGCGGCATTCCAGCACCAATCAGCGTACGCGGCCAAGAGGATGGGTGAAATTTTTCACAAAGTCGTGGGGTGAGAATCGGCCGCCCGGCGCGCACGGACGGCGTTCACCACTCCCCTCCCGCCGTCAGCTCATGCGCAGGGCCAGGAAGAAGTCCAGCTTGTCCTCCAGCCGGGACAGGTCACGACTCGTCAACTGCTCGATGCGCCCCACCCGGTAGCGCAGGGTGTTGACGTGCAGGTGGAGGCGGGTGGCGCAGCGCGTCCAGGAGCCGTCGCAGTCGAGGAACGCCTCCAGGGTGGGGATCAGCTCGGCCCGGTGCCGCCGGTCGTAGTCGCGCAGCGGGTCGAGCAGCCGCGCGGTGAAGGCGCGCCGTACGTCGTCGGGGACGAACGGCAGCAGCAGGACGTGCGAGGCGAGTTCGTGGTGTCCGGCGGCGCAGACCCGGCCGGTCCGGGCGGCGGCGACGCGGCGGGCGTGCCGTGCCTCCTCCAGCGCGCCGCGCAGTCCCTCGGCGGAGTGGACGGCGGCGCTGACGCCGAGGGTGAGCCGTCCGTCGCCGTCGAGGCCGGCCGAGAGGGGCTCGGCGACGGACCGCAGCAGCTGGTCGGCGAGGACGCCGGCGTTCTCGCCGTCGCCGTCCTGCTCGCCGGTCACCGCGGGCAGCGGCACCAGCGCGACGGCCTCGTCGCCGGTGTGGGCGACGGCGATCCGGTCGGAGGGCTCGGGGCCGGTGGTCCGCGGGTCGACGAGGATCTCCTCCAGCAGCGACTGGGCGACGGGCCCGCCGTCGATCTCCCCGCCGTCCCATTCGACGCGCGCGACGACGACCTGCCAGTGCGGGGCGGCGCCGAGGCCGGGCAGCAGCACGGGCGCGGCGACCCGCAGCCGGGCGGCGATCTCGGCGGGCGCGGCGCCCGTCTGGACCAGTTCCAGCACTTCCTGGGCGAGTCGGCGCCGCACGGTGCGGGCCGCGTCGCGCCGGTCCCGTTCGACGGCGATCAGCTGGGTGACGCCGTGCAGCAGGTCGAGCCGCTCCTCGGGCCAGTCGGAGGAGTCGGCCTCGACGGCGAGCAGCCAGTCGGACAGGACGGTCTCTCGCACGTCCCGCGCCGCCTGCGGGGAGCGCCCGCTGCTGCGGATCGGGAAGAGGGAGTACGTGGTGGTGCCGACCAGCACCCGATGGGGGCCGCGCCGCCCGCCGCGGGTGGCGGTCAGATGCTCCTCGGCGAGCTGTGCGCACACGTCGGCGGGCGGCTCGGGCGCCGCCTGCTTGGGGCCTGCGATGACCCGCCCGGTGGGGGAGAGGACCCAGGCCCGCAGGTCGAGATCGGTGCCGAGCAGGTCCAGGACGACGTCCGGGCCGCCGCCGGCCGGGCCGGACGTCATCATCCGCCGGTGCCGGTCCACGACCGCCGCGAGGTCCCCGGCGCGCTCGCCGCTGACCTGCCGTACGACATGCTCGGTGATGGTCGCGAACGCCACCGACTCGTGCACCGCGAACAGCGGCAGCCGGTGCTTGGCGCAGGCGACGATCAGATCGTCGGGGATGTCGCCCAGCTCGGCCTCGCCGGCGGCGAGCGCCGCGACCCCGGCCTGTACGAGGATCCGTACGAAGGGTTCGGAGTCGGCGGCGTCGCGGCGCCACGCGAGGCCGGTGAGGACCAGTTCGCCGCCGGAGAGGTAGCGGCTGGGGTCCCGCAGGTCGGTGGTCATCACGCCCCGGACGGTGCGGTCCAGCTCGTCCTCGCCGCCGAGCAGCCTGAGGCCCAGCGCGTCGGTGTCCAGCAGTGCGCGCAGCCGCATTCTCGTCGCCGCCGTTCCTGTCTAGAAATCTACGATGAGTGGTGTGGGTCCTGTGGTGGTGGGCCGGGCGGACGGGTCGCCGGCCTGCGGAGGGCGGCCCGCGCGGCGCGGACCTGCTGTGTCTGGCGTTTCCACAGGAAAACGCAGAGGTTACGGATGGCCTCCGTTCATATGAATCTACAAGATGACCTCCCTGGCCAGCCAACTCCTTCATGGTTTCGGTGACTGACACCGAGGGAGCACAGGGCGGTGTACTGAGCGCACTCCACGTGAACAGCGCATGAACGAGCCGGGCCGGCCGCACACGGATTGGCTCAAACGCATCACTTCCAAGAGCTTTCGACCGCTTCCGGGAGTCACCGGGAGCTTCCAAGAGCACTGAGACGAAGAAGAGAGCCGGTCATGGACTTCCTTCGCCCCGCCAGCTGGGAGGAGGCGCTCGCAGCGAAAGCCGAGCACCCCACCGCTGTGCCGATCGCGGGTGGCACCGATGTGATGGTCGAGATCAACTTCGACCACCGTCGGCCCGAGTACCTCCTCGACCTCAACCGCATCGGCGACCTCTACGAATGGGAGGTCGGCGAGGACAGCGTGCGGCTGGGTGCCTCCGTGCCCTACACGAAGATCATGGAGAATCTGCGGGCCGAACTGCCCGGTCTGGCCCTCGCCTCGCACACCGTCGCCTCCCCGCAGATCCGCAACCGCGGCGGCGTCGGCGGCAACCTCGGCACCGCCTCCCCGGCCGGCGACGCCCACCCGGCGCTCCTCGCCGCCGGCGCCGAGGTCGAGGTGGCGTCCGCTGCCCGCGGCACCCGCCTGATCCCCGTCGACGACTTCTACACCGGCGTCAAGCGCAACGCGCTCCAGCCCGACGAGCTGATCCGCGCCGTGCACATCAAGAAGGCGGACGGCCCGCAGCAGTACTCCAAGGTCGGCACCCGCAACGCCATGGTGATCGCGGTGTGCGCCTTCGGCCTCGCCCTGCACCCGGAGACCCGTACGGTCCGCACCGGCATCGGCTCCGCCGCCCCGACCCCCGTCCGGGCCAAGGCCGCCGAGGAGTTCCTGAACGCCGCGCTCGAAGAGGGCGGCTTCTGGGACAACGGCAAGATCATCACCCCGTCGGTCGCCAAGCGGTTCGCCGAGCTGTGCTCCGCCGCCTGCAACCCGATCGACGACGTCCGCGGCACCGCGAGCTACCGCCGGCACGCGGTCGGCGTCATGGCCCGCCGCACGCTGACCTGGACCTGGGAGTCGTACCGCGGCACCCGTCGCGCCTCGGAGGGAGCTGCGTAATGCGCGTCAACTTCACTGTCAACGGACGTCCGCAGGAAGCCGACGACGTGTGGGAGGGCGAGTCCCTGCTGTACGTGCTGCGTGAGCGGCTCGGCCTGCCCGGCTCCAAGAACGCCTGCGAGCAGGGCGAGTGCGGCTCCTGCACGGTCCGCCTCGACGGCGTG
Organism: Streptomyces sp. XM83C; assembly: GCF_023072675.1. Lineage (GTDB taxonomy): Bacteria > Actinomycetota > Actinomycetes > Streptomycetales > Streptomycetaceae > Streptomyces > Streptomyces thermocoprophilus. Next base: position 27,704 of record NZ_JALLGL010000037.1, on the reverse strand, counting down.
CCCGTCTGCTCCTGCCTGGTCGCCGCCGGCCAGGTCGAGGGCCGCGACGTCGTCACCGTCGAGGGCCTCGCCGACTACGCCAAGCAGCGCACCGAGGGCGGCTGCGCCACCGGCGCCTGCGGCACCTCCCTCGACGCGGCGCAGCAGTGGCAGGCCAAGGGCACCGACTCGCAGACCGGCGAGGGCACCGAGCTGAGCCCGATCCAGCAGGCGTTCATCGACGCCGGCGCCGTCCAGTGCGGCTTCTGCACCCCCGGCCTGCTGGTCGCCGCCGACGAGCTGCTGGAACGCAACCCCAACCCGACCGACGCCGACATCCGCGAAGGACTGTCCGGCAACCTGTGCCGCTGCACGGGCTACGAGAAGATCATGGACGCGGTCCGCCTGGCGGCCGCACGGCAGGGAGAGGCGGTCTGACCATGGCTTCCCCCAGCGGAACCCCCACGAAGATCACCCAGGGCGCGCCCGCCAAGGGCGGCATCGGCGAGTCCACGCTCCGCCCCGACGGCACCCTCAAGGTCACCGGCGAGTTCGCGTACTCGTCCGACATGTGGCACGAGGACATGCTCTGGGGCCAGATCCTGCGCTCCACCGTCGCCCACGCCGAGATCGTCTCCATCGACACGGCCGAGGCCCTCGCCACACCGGGCGTGTACGCCGTCATGACGTACGACGACCTGCCCGCCGAGGTGAAGCACTACGGCCTGGAGATCCGCGACACCCCCGTCCTCGCCCACGGCAAGGTACGCCACCACGGCGAGCCCGTCGCGATCGTCGCCGCCGACCACCCGGAGACCGCCCGCCGCGCCGCCGCGAAGATCAAGGTGGAGTACCGCGAGCTGCCGGTGATCACCGACGAGGCCTCCGCGCTCGCCCCGGACGCCGTCCTCGTCCACGAGAACCGCGACGACCACCACATCGGGCACGTCCCGCACCCCAACATCGTCCACCGCCAGCCCATCGTCCGCGGCAACGTGGAGGAGGCACGCGAGCGGGCCGACGTCATCGTCGAGGGCGAGTACACCTTCGGCATGCAGGACCAGGCCTTCCTCGGCCCCGAGTCCGGCCTCGCCGTCCCCGAGGAGGACGGCGGCGTCCACCTCTACATCGCCACCCAGTGGCTCCACTCCGACCTGCGGCAGATCGCCCCCGTCCTCGGCCTGCCCGAGGACAAGGTACGGATGACGCTGGCCGGCGTCGGCGGCGCGTTCGGCGGACGCGAGGACCTGTCCATGCAGATCCACGCCTGCCTCCTCGCACTGCGCACCGGCAAGCCCGTCAAGATCGTCTACAACCGTTTCGAGTCGTTCTTCGGGCACGTCCACCGCCACCCCGCGAAGCTCTACTACGAGCACGGCGCCACCAAGGACGGCAAGCTCACCCACATGAAGTGCCGGATCGTGCTGGACGGCGGCGCCTACGCCTCCGCCTCCCCGGCCGTCGTCGGCAACGCCTCCTCCCTCAGCGTCGGCCCGTACGTCATCGACGACGTCGACATCGAGGCCATCGCCCTTTACACCAACAACCCGCCCTGCGGCGCCATGCGCGGCTTCGGCGCGGTCCAGGCGTGCTTCGCGTACGAGGCGCAGATGGACAAGCTGGCGAAGCGGCTCGGCATGGACCCCGTGGAGTTCCGGCAGCTCAACGCCATGGAACAGGGCACGATCATGCCGACCGGCCAGCCCGTCGACTCCCCGGCCCCGGTCGCCGAACTCCTGCGCCGCGTCAAGGCGATGCCGATGCCGCCGGAGCGCCAGTGGGAGTCCAGCGAGGGCGCCGACGTACGGCAGCTGCCGGGCGGCCTGTCCAACACCACGCACGGCGAGGGCGTCGTCCGCGGCGTCGGCTACGCCGTCGGCATCAAGAACGTCGGCTTCTCCGAGGGCTTCGACGACTACTCCACCGCCAAGGTCCGCGTGGAGGTCGTCGGCGGGGAACCGGTCGCGACCGTGCACACCGCGATGGCGGAGGTCGGCCAGGGCGGCATCACCGTCCACGCGCAGATCGCCCGCACCGAACTGGGCGTGCAGCAGGTCACCATCCACCCCGCCGACACCCAGGTCGGCTCCGCCGGCTCCACTTCCGCCTCCCGGCAGACGTACGTCACCGGCGGCGCCGTGAAGAACGCCTGCGAACTGGTCCGCGAGAAGGTCCTGGAGATCGGACGCCGCAAGTTCGGCTCCTACCACCCGGCGTGGGCCACCGCCGAACTCCTCCTGGAGGGCGGCAAGGTCGTCACCGACGGCGGCGAGGTCCTCGCCGACCTCGCGGACGTGCTGGAGGACGAGGCCGTCGAGGTCGAGGAGGAGTGGCGGCACCGCCCGACCGAGCCGTTCGACCTGCGCACCGGGCAGGGCAACGGGCACGTCCAGTACTCGTTCGCCGCGCACCGCGCCGTCGTCGAGGTGGACACCGAACTGGGCCTCGTCAAGGTCGTCGAGCTGGCCTGCGCCCAGGACGTGGGAAAGGCCCTCAACCCGCTGTCCGTCGTCGGCCAGATCCAGGGCGGCACCACCCAGGGTCTGGGCGTCGCGGTCATGGAGGAGATCATCGTCGACCCGAAGACCGCGAAGGTGAAGAACCCCTCCTTCACGGACTATCTGATCCCCACCATCCTCGACACCCCGAGCATCCCCGTCGACGTGCTCGAACTCGCCGACGAGCACGCCCCGTACGGCCTGCGCGGCATCGGTGAGGCGCCGACCCTGTCGTCGACGCCCGCCGTCCTCGCGGCCATCCGCAACGCCACCGGCCTGGAACTCGACCGCACCCCGGTGCGGCCCGAGCACCTGACCGGCACGGCGTAACCCACCGACCCTCCGGGCGGCGCACCGTGGAACGTCACACCTCCCCCGCGCCGCCCGGAGAACCCCCCCGGTGCCGCACCGCTCGCGGTACCCGGACCGCACCACCCTTCTCGTTCCGTACCTGTTCGTTCGTCTCGGGCCGTCCCCCGGGTCGTGCGGCCGCAGCACCTTCCCAAATCCCGCAGCCGCGCACAGCGGTCGAAGACCGTGAGCGGTTCTTCATGCGGGTGCCCCTATGAACCTTGGGAGTAGGCCCACATGACCCAGCAGTCACTTGAGCCGGAGACCGTCGCGGAGGACGCGGGCCACGGCACCCGCGTCCCGGCCGGACGGTCCTGGCTCGACCGGTACTTCCACATATCCCAGCGGCAGTCCACCGTCGCGCGCGAGGTGCGCGGCGGCATCACCACCTTCATGGCGATGGCGTACATCCTGCTGCTCAATCCGCTGATCCTGTCCGGCAAGGACGCGGCCGGCGACACGCTCGGCCAGAAGGCGCTGATCACCGCGACCGCGTTCGCGGCGGCCCTCACCACACTGCTGATGGGTTTCGTCGGCAAGGTGCCCCTCGCCCTCGCCGCGGGCCTCTCCGTCTCCGGTGTCCTCTCCTCGCAGGTCGCGCCCGAGATGACCTGGCCGCAGGCGATGGGCATGTGCGTGATGTACGGCGCCGTCATCATGCTGCTGGTCGTCACCGGCCTGCGTGAGATGATCATGAACGCGATCCCGCTCGCGCTCAAGCACGGCATCACCATGGGCATCGGCCTGTTCATCGCCCTCATCGGCTTCTACAAGTCCGGCTTCGTCCACCAGGGCAAGGCCACCCCGCTCACCCTCGGCCCCGCCGGTGAGCTGGCCGGCTGGCCGGTGCTGCTGTTCGCCGGCACCCTCCTGCTGATCTTCATGCTCCAGGCCCGCAACGTGCCCGGCGCGATCCTCATCGGCATCGTCTCCGGCACGGTCGTCGCCGCCGTCCTCAACGCCGCCGGCGTCATCGACAAGGACGCCTGGGCGAGCGGCGCGCCCGAACTGCACGGCAGCGCCGTCTCCATGCCGGACTTCTCCCTCTTCGGCGAGGTCGAGTTCGGCGGCTGGGGCGAGGTCGGCGCCATGACCATCGGCATGATCGTCTTCACACTGGTGCTCGCCGGGTTCTTCGACGCGATGGCCACCATCATCGGCGTCGGCACCGAGGCGAAGCTCGCCGACGACAAGGGCCGCATGCCGGGCCTGTCGAAGGCGCTGTTCATCGACGGCGCGGGCGGCGCGATCGGCGGTGTCGCGGGCGGCTCCGGGCAGACCGTGTTCATCGAGTCCGCCACCGGCGTCGGCGAGGGCGCCCGCACCGGTCTCGCCTCCGTCGTCACCGGCCTGTTCTTCGCGGCCTGCCTCTTCTTCACCCCGCTCACCGCGATCGTGCCGCAGGAGGTCGCCTCGGCCGCCCTCGTCGTCATCGGCGCGATGATGCTGATGAACGCCCGGCACGTCGACTGGGCCGACCGGGCCACCGCGATCCCGGTGTTCCTCACCGTCGTGCTGATGCCGTTCACGTACACCATCACCACCGGTGTCGCCGCCGGCGTCATCTCCTACGTCGCGATCAAGACCGCCCAGGGCAAGGCCCGCGAGATCGGCGCCTTCATGTGGGGGCTGACCGTGGTGTTCCTGATCTACTTCGCCCTCAACCCGATCGAGAGCTGGCTGGGCGTGCACTAGCCGCCCCCGTCCCGGATACCCGTTCCGCACCGCCTCCGAAGGAGACCGACAGATGCTGGACATCGCCGAAGAGCTGGACCGGTGGGTCGAGCAGGGACGTGACTTCGCCGTCGCCACCGTCGTGGCCGTCGGCGGCAGCGCCCCCCGCCAGCCCGGCGCCGCCCTCGCGGTCGACGCCGACGGCACGGCGATCGGCTCGGTCTCCGGGGGCTGTGTGGAGGGCGCCGTGTACGAGCTGTGCCGGCAGGCGCTCCAGGACGGCGAGACCGTCCTGGAACGCTTCGGCTACAGCGACGAGGACGCCTTCGCCGTGGGCCTGACCTGCGGCGGCGTCATCGACGTCCTCGTCACCCCGGTCCGGGCCGCCGATCCGGCCCGGCCGGTGGTCGCGGAGGCGCTGGCCGCCGCCGCGCGAGGGCAGGCGGCTGCCGTCGCCCGCGTGGTGCGCGGGCCGTCCGACCTGCTCGGCCGGGCCCTGCTGGTCCGCGCCGCGGACGACGACCCCGAGGTGTCCGCCCGCCCGGCCGGAGGGCTCGGCGGGCATCCGGAACTCGACCGCACCGTCGCCGCCGAGGCCCGCGCCTTCCTCGACGCCGGCCGCACCGGCACCCTGGAGATCGGCGAGCAGGGCTCCCGCTGCGGAGCCCCGCTGACCCTGCTGATCGAGTCGTCCGTGCCCCCGCCCCGCATGATCGTCTTCGGTGCGATCGACTTCGCGTCGGCGCTGGTGCGGATCGGCAAGTTCCTCGGCTACCGCGTCACCGTGTGCGACGCCCGGCCCGTGTTCGCCACGGCGAAACGCTTCCCCGACGCCGACGAGATCGTCGTCGAGTGGCCCCACCGCTACCTGGAGCGCACCGACGTCGACGCCCGTACCGTGCTCTGCGTGCTCACCCACGACGCCAAGTTCGACGTGCCGCTGCTGCGGCTGGCGCTGCGGCTGCCGGTGGCGTACGTCGGCGCGATGGGCTCCCGCCGCACCCACCTGGACCGCAACCGCCGGCTGCGCGAGGTCGGCGTCACCGACCTCGAACTGGCCCGGCTGCGCTCCCCGATCGGCCTCGACCTCGGCGCCCGCACACCGGAGGAGACAGCACTGTCGATCGCCGCGGAGATCGTCGCGAACCGGCGCGGCGGCAGCGGCGTGTCCCTGACCGGCGCGCACACGCCGATCCACCACGACACGGCGTCCGCGCCGGGGCCGACGGGACGGATCGGGTCGGTGGCCTGACGGGGCTCGGAGGCCGTACGACACCCGGAGAGCGTCCACGGTTCTCCGGGACCGCACGACACCGGAAGGGGCCGCGCGGGGTGGGTTCCCGTGCGGTACGGCACCGGAAGTCGCTCCACGCCCCGCCGGCCGTGCCGTGCGACACCGGCCCGTCCCGCGCTCCGGCGCCCGCGCCCGTCACACGCCCCTGAGCAGCCGGTTCACCGCCCGCCCGAACACATGGCGGGCCGCCCGCGCCAGCACACCGTCGAACAGCGCCGGCAGCAGCCGTACGTCCAGTTCCTCCCGCCAGACCACCCGTGCCCGGCCGCCCGGCCCCGGCCGGACCTCGATCTCCGCCCAGCCGCGCACCAGCCGGCCGCGTTTCTCCAGCCGGCAGCGGCCCGGCGTGTCCCCGGCCGGGGGACGCCACACCGTGACCTCCATGCGGTCGTCGAAGCCGACCGGCCCGAGCCCCGTGCGGGCCACGAAGACAGTGCCCTCGGCCGTGGGCGGCGGGGTGAGGACCCGGACACGGGTGAGGGGGACCGCCCGCCCGTGCCGGGGCCAGTCGGTCAGCCTGTGCCAGGCCTCGTCGAGGGAGAGCGGCGCGGTGCGCTGGAGGTGGAATTCGGCCACGCCATGATCCTAGAGAACCGTGCTCACGACCGGCCCGTGTCCGGGTCACCGCCGGCCTCGACCGGCCGGTCCGTCACCAGCCGGTCAGCAGCAGATGGTTGACGAGCAGTGCGAGCACCGCCTGGGCGGCGAGCCACGCGCGCGTGCCGTCGAGGAACGCGCACGACGGCAGCAGCCACAGCGCGAACGGCAGCCAGATCCGCTCGGTCTCCGCCTTGCTCATCCCGGAGAGGTCGGCGACCAGCAGCGCCAGCAGTGCGGCGGCCACCAGCACCGCCAGCCGCACCTCGGGCGTCCCCCGCCCGCCGGCCCGGACGGCGTCCACCACCCGCCGTACGGCACCCGCTGTACGGCCCCCGGACCGTACGGCGCCCTCGTCCGCGCGCCGGCGCCGGGCGGACACCAGCACGCCCCCCGCCCGCCGCAGCCCGGCCGCCGAGGCGAGCCCGATCAGCAGCACCGTGCAGGCCAGGTTGGCCCACACCCAGTAGCCGTACGGCCGGATGCCGCCCGCGCCCTCGTAGTAGCGGCGCACCAGCAGCCGGTACGCCTCCCACCAGTCGAACCCGGCAAGGGTGAACGCGGCCGGGACGACCGCGAGGCCCGCCACCGCGAACGGCAGCACCCGCGGCCGCCCCCGCCCCAGCAGCAGCACAGCGGCGAGCGGCAGCGCGAACAGCGTCAGGCCGTACGACAGATAGCAGGTGAGCCCGAACAGCAGCCCCGAGCCCAGCGCCCACCACCGCGCGCCCCCGCTCACCGCGAGCGCGAGCAGCGCCACCGACCAGGCGACGACCGCCGCGAAGTACGCGTCGGGGGAGGCGCCCGCCCACACCGCGGCCGGCGCGAGCACCAGGAACGGCGCCGCACGCCGGGCGAGCCGCTCCGAGGCCAGCGCCCGCACCGCGACCAGCACGGCCACGCAGCCCGTCGCGCCGACGGTGATGCACCAGGCGCCCGCCCAGCCGCCGCCCCCGAGCCCCGCCCGGTCCAGCAGCACGAACGTCAGGACGGCGCCCGGCGGATGCCCGGCCACGTGCGCGGGCCAGTTGTCGGGGGAGTGGATCAGGATGTGGTTCGTGAAGTCCCGCAGGGCGGCCGGGATGTCGTGGAAGCGGCCGACGACGGGGACGTACTCGTGCCGGGTGGTCAGCCGCTCCACCACGCCCCGCTGCCAGCCGTCGATCAGCGCCAGCGACCAGGTCCAGGCGAGGGCGGTGCCGTACGCGGCGAGCAGCAGGGCCCGCCAGCGCAGCCGGGCGGCCACCCGCGGGCCGTACGCCACCACCGCGACGGCGACGGCCGCCGCGAACGGTGTGCCGGGCCCGAGGTGCGGCTCCCAGGTGCCCACCAGCGGGGGCCAGTCGACGAACAGGGAGTGCCGGGTGTCCTGGATGTGACGGCCGACGAAGACCGCCGCGACGACGAGTGCGACGGCCACGAGCACGGCGGCGGCGTCACCGGCGCGGACGCCCCGCCGGTCGCGGGGAGGGGCGGCGGGTCCTGGTGCGGTTCGGGTACGGATCACACCGTCGAACGCTAGGCCGCCGGGACCGTCCCGTGGCGTTGCCCGGCCCGGACGTCAGCGTTTCGTCATGGGTCGTGACCCCCTCCGGGGGCCTGTCCCGGCCTACGGTCGAGCCATGCCGCACCCCGACCGTGACCCAAGGCTCCCCACCTCGCCCGGGTTCTGGCGCAGCCCGCTGCGCGGCCCCTGGCTGACCTCCGTCCTCGGCCTCGTCCTGCTCGCCGGGATCACCGTGCTGTTCGTGACGGGACTGGTGTCGTACGCCGCCTACAACCCCGGCCTCTCGCCGGTCAACGACAAGACCCCCGGCAAGGGGATCCTCGGGTTCTTTCTCTTCGACTGGCCCACCGACCCGCACTGGCTGTACCGGTTCACGCAGGGCGTGCACGTCACCCTCGGGCTGACCCTGATCCCCGTGCTGCTGGCCAAACTGTGGTCGGTGGTGCCGAAGCTGTTCGCGCTGCCCCCGGCCCGCTCCGTCAGCCACGCCCTGGAGCGCCTCTCCCTGCTGCTGCTCGTCGGCGGCGCCCTGTTCGAGTTCACCACCGGCGTGCTGAACATCCAGCTCGACTACCTGTTCCCCGGCTCCTTCTACGCGCTGCACTTCTACGGGGCATGGGTGTTCTTCGCCGCGTTCGTCGCCCACGTCGTGCTGCGGCTGCCGACCGCGCTGCGCAACGCCCGCCGGCTGCGGGACACCCGCGGCACGGGTCACGGCCGGGACGACGAGGCGGCCGAGCTGGTCTCCCCGCGGCCCGCGCAGCCGACCGTGTCCCGGCGCGGCGCGCTGGGGCTGGTCGGCGGGGCGTCGCTGCTGCTGTTCGTCACCAGCGTCGGACAGAGCCTGGGCGGCGTGTGGCGGCGGACCGCGCTGCTCGCCCCGCACGGCGGCGCCGACCCCGGCAGCGGACCGGGCGGCTTCCAGATCAACAAGACCGCCGCGTACGCCGGGATCAGCGCCGCCGAGACCGGCGAGGAGGCCTGGCGGCTCGTCGTCAGCGGCAGCACCGGCACCGTCCGCCTCAGCCGCGCCGACCTGCTCGCCATGCCGCAGCACAGCGCGGCGCTGCCGATCGCCTGCGTGGAGGGCTGGTCCACGCCCGACCAGTGGTGGCGCGGGGTGCGGCTGCGGGACCTCGCCGCGCTCGTCGGGTACGACACCGATCCGCCGGACGTGTTCGTGGAGTCCCTTCAGCGGCAGGGGGCGTTCCGGCGGGCCGCGCTGCGCGCGAACCAGGTCGCCGACCCGCGTTCGCTGCTCGCCCTCGACGTCAACGGCGAGCCCCTCACCCGCGACCACGGCCACCCGGCGCGGATCATCGTGCCGGCCGCGCCCGGTGTGCTGAACACCAAGTGGGTGGCCCGGCTGACGTTCGGAGACCTGTGATGCGCCGCCTCGCGCTGCCGCTCGGCAGCCCGTTCACGATGCTGCTGCTGGCCTGCTCGTTCGCTCTCGCCGGGTACGCCGGGGTGCGGCTGCTGGACGGTGACACCGTCGGTGTCCTGCTGTGGTTCGTGGGAGCCGCCCTCGTCCACGATCTGGTGCTGCTGCCGCTGTACGCGACCGCCGATCACGCCGTCGTACGGGCGTTCGGCGCACGTGACCGCCGGGAGCTGACCGGATACGTCCGGGTCCCGGCCGCCCTGTCGGGGCTGTTGCTGCTGGTGTGGTTCCCGCTGATCACCGGTCAGGTCGCGGACCGCTACCGATCGGTGACCGCGCTGTCCCCGGACGGTTTCGCCGCCCGCTGGCTGCTGATCAGCGCCGTGCTCTTCGCCGGCTCGGCGCTGCTGCTCCTGCTGCGGCTGACGCGGGAGCGGCGGCTGCGCAACGCGACGAAGCAGCGCCCGCCGGCCGCCCACTGATCGACGGCACGCCAGCCCAGCGGGCGGGCGTGCCGCAGCAGTGCCGCCGTGCCGAGCCGTGCCCACGGGAAGGGGGCGCTGCTGCGGCCGGCGGCGTCGGTGACCCGGACCAGGACGCGTTCGTCGATGTCGGCGGGGACCGTCTCGGCGATGAGCAGCCCGCCCGGCGCGAGCAGTTCCCGCAGCCGGGACAGCAGGGCGGCGGGGTCGCCACCGATGCCGAGATTGCCGTCGACGAGCAGTGCGGTGCCCCAGCGGCCCTCGTCGGGCAGCGGCGCGAACACCGAGCGGCGCACCGCCCGCCCGCCGAGCGCCACCGTGCGGGCGACGGCGGCGGCGCTGACGTCGACTCCGAGCGCGGGCACGCCCCGCGCGGCCAGCTCCACGACCAGCCGGCCCGGCCCGCAGCCCACGTCGAGCACACCGCCCTCGCAGCGCCGCAGCACCTCCAGATCGACGGCGTCGGCCCGCGCGCACCAGCGTTCCACCTCCAGCGGCAGCAGCCAGCCGTCGCCGCGGCTGAGGAACAGCGGGCCCCGCCCGGAGCGCACGGCACGCGCGTACGGATCGTCGCCCCACGTCCCGGTGGCCGCGGGCGGCATGACGGTGCCCGTGCGGGGCCGCGCGGGGCTCACCGTCGTACTCCCGGGCGGACGCGGGCGAGTTCCGCCGCGAACCGGCCGTCCGGGGCGCTCGCGGCGACGGCGTCGGCGTCGGCGGCCGTGTCCACGTCCCGCAGCAGCGGCAGATCCCGCACCCGCAGGCCCGCCTCGACCAGCCGGGCCCGCTGCCGTGCCCCGGTGTCGGGGCGGGACATCGGCACCCCGCGCAGCAGTTCAGGGTCGGGCGAGGCCAGGCCCAGCGCCCAGAAGCCGCCGTCCTCCGCCGGCCCGAACCACGCGTCGCAGCCGTCCGGTTCCAGTGTCAGCAGGTCGGGTGTGACCTGCGGGGTGTCCATGCCGATGAGCAGCGCCGGCCCGGTGCAGGCGGCGAACGCGGCGGCCAGCCGCTCGTCCAGGCCGCCGCCGCACTGCGGTACGACGTCGAAGCCCGGCGGCAGCCACGGCCCCGGCCGCCCGTCCAGCACCAGCACCCGGCGGGAGGCGGGCGTCGCCGCCACCGCCCGCAGGGTGTCCGTGAGCGCCGCCGCCGCGAGAGAGGCGGCCTCGTCGGGGGAGTAGGGCGGGGTGAGGCGGGTCTTGACCCGGCCGGGGCGCGGTTCCTTCGCGATCACGAGCAGCGTGGTCACCGCACCGCCTCCCCGGTCACGGGTTGGGCCAGGACCCGGCTCATGTCCCGTACCGCCTGCCAGGTGCCGCGCCAGGTGCCGGTCACCTTCGAGGCGCCGCTGCGCGGCAGATACGGCACATCGCGTTCGCTGATCCGCCAGCCCGCGTCGGCGGCCCGCACCACCATCTCCAGCGGGTAGCCGCTGCGCCGGTCGGTCAGCCCCAGCGCGAGCAGCGCCTCACGGCGGGCGGCCCGCAGCGGGCCGAGGTCGTGCAGCCGCAGACCGGTGCGGCGGCGCAGCATGCGGGCCAGCACGAGGTTCCCGGTACGGGCGTGCGCGGGCCACACCCCGCGCCGCACGGGCCGGCGTCGGCCCAGCACCAGATCGGTCTCGCCGGACCGGATCCGCTCCACGAACGGCTCCAGCAGCGCCGGGTCGAGGGAGGCGTCGCAGTCGCAGAAGCAGACGATGTCGGCGCGGGCCGCGAGCAGGCCCGCGTGGCAGGCGGCGCCGAAGCCGCGCCGCGGCTCGTGCACCACGGTCGCGCCGAGGGCGCGGGCGATGTCGGCCGAGCCGTCGGTGGAGCCGTTGTCCACCACCAGGGCCCGCCAGCCGGCGGGGATGCGTTCCAGTACCCAGGGCAGCGCCTCGGCCTCGTCCAGACAGGGCAGGACGACATCGACGGGCGGTGCCGGGGAAGTCGGGGGAGGGGTCGTCACGGCACTCACCCTACGGACGCGAAAGGGGCATAACGGGCGCTGTCGTCTTACGAAACGCGGACGTCGCACCGGACGGCCCGAGGTCCGCACGCGCGTGCGACCCGGCGCGACACACGACAGGGGGCGCACCGGCGGGCCGGGCGGGGGCGGTGTCCATGCCTGTCCCGGTGCGTCGCCCGCACCCCTTACGAAACGCGGACATCCCAGCGTGCCCGCGCCACGCGGCCCGGCGGGGTGCGACGCTGGTGTCATGCAGCAGCCGTACGACACTCCGCGCGCCGAACGGGACACGGGCGCCCGGGTCCTGGTCGTCGACGACGACCCCACCGTCTCGGAGGTGGTCTCCGGCTACCTCGACCGCGCCGGATACGTCGTGGACCGCGCCGACGACGGACCGGCCGCCCTCGCCCACGCCGCCGCGCACTGGCCCGACCTGGTCGTCCTCGACCTGATGCTGCCCGGCATGGACGGCCTGGAGGTGTGCCGCCGGATGCGCGGACAGGGCCCGGTGCCGGTGATCATGCTCACCGCGCGCGGCGACGAGGACGACCGCATCCTCGGCCTGGAGGTCGGCGCCGACGACTACGTCACCAAGCCGTTCAGCCCCCGCGAACTCGTCCTGCGCGTCGAGTCCGTGCTGCGCCGCACCCGGCCCGCGGGCACGTCCGGAGTGCTGCGCGCCGACGGCCTCGAGGTCGATCCGTCGGCCCGCCGCGCCACCAAGAACGGCACCGAACTCGCCCTCACCATCCGTGAGTTCGATCTGCTGGTGTTCTTCCTGCGGCATCCGGGCCGTGCCTTCTCCCGCGAGGAGCTGATGCGGGAGGTGTGGGGCTGGGACTTCGGCGACCTGTCCACGGTCACCGTGCATGTGCGGCGGCTGCGCGGCAAGGTCGAGGACGACCCGGCCCGCCCCCGCCTCATCCAGACGGTGTGGGGTGTCGGCTACCGCTTCGAGGCCGCGGCCACCGGGAGCTGACCGTGCGCGACACCCTGCTCATCGCCCTGTACGCGTTCTTCGGCGCCGCCGCGGCCGGGCTGGTCGGCGCGGGCGTGCTGCTGTTGATCAGACGCCGCTCGCTGACCGCGTCCCTCACCGTCGTCGCGGCCGTCGCGGTCACCGCCATGCTCGCGGGCACCCTCGCCGTGGCCCGCGCGATGTTCCTCTCCGGCCACGACCTGACCGTGGTCACCACGGTCGTCGCGATGGCGGCCGTGGTGTCGCTGGCGACGGCGCTGCTGCTGGGCCGCTGGGTCGTCGCCCGCAGTCACGCCCTCGCGGTGGCCGCCCGCTCGCTCGGCGACGACGGCTCCTTCGCCGCGCCCGACGGACCCGCCACCGCCGAACTGGACGCGCTCAGCCGCGAACTGGCCACCACCAGCGCCCGCCTCGCCGCGTCCAGGGAGCGGGAGCGGGCACTCGAGTCCTCACGGCGTGAACTCATCGCGTGGATCTCGCACGACCTGCGCACCCCGCTCGCCGGGCTGCGCGCCATGGCGGAGGCGCTGGAGGACGGCGTCGCCGCCGACCCCGACCGCTATCTGCGGCAGATCCGCACCGAGGTGGAACGCCTCAACGACATGGTCGGCGACCTGTTCGAACTCTCCCGCATCCACGCCGGGACGCTCGCCCTCAGCCCGGCCCGGATCTCCGTGTACGACCTGGTGGGCGACGCCCTCGCGGGCGCGGACCCGCTCGCCCGCGAGCACGGCGTACGGCTCGTCGGGGACCGTATCGAACCGGTGCCGGTCGAGGTGGACGGCAAGGAAATGAGCCGGGTCCTCGGCAACCTCCTCGTCAACGCCATCCGCCGCACACCGACCGACGGCACGGTCGCCGTCGCCGCCGAACGCACCCCCGAAGGGGTCGTGCTGTCCGTGACCGACGGCTGCGGCGGCATCCCCGAGGAGGATCTGGCGCGCGTCTTCGACACCGGCTGGCGCGGCACCGACGCCCGTACGCCCCCGGCGGGCGCGGGCCTCGGCCTCGCCATCGTGCGCGGCATCGTCGAGGCCCACCGCGGCCGGGCCACCGTCCGCAACATCCCGGGCGGCTGCCGCTTCGAGGTGATCCTGCCGGCAGCACCCGGCTGACCGTCCTTGGCGGTGACGCCCTTCTCGCCGGCTTGGGCCGCTTCGAGGTGATCCTGCCGGCAGCACCCGGCTGACCGTCCTTGGCGGTGACGCCCTTCTCGCCGGCTTGGGCCGCTTCGAGGTGATCCTGCCGGCAGCACCCGGCTGACCCCTGCCGCGCCCGGCTGACGGCGCCCCGCCCGGTTGGCCCCGCCGCGCCCGGCTGACCCCGGAGGGCCGGGGTCACCGGGGTCAGCCGGCGGCCGGTGTCACTCCCCGCGCAGTGGCGCCGCCGCGAACTCCCGCATCCCCTCCTCGAAGCCCACCTGCGCCTTCCACCCCAGCTCGGCCCGCAGCCGCGAGGAGTCGGCGGTGACGTGCCGGACGTCCCCGAGCCGGTACTCGCCCGTGACGACCGGCTCGGGCCCGCCGTACGCCGCGGCCAGCGCCCGCGCCATCTCCCCCACGGTGTGCGGCTGTCCGCTGCCCACGTTGTACGCGGTGAGCGTGCCGCCCGCCCGTTCCGCCTCCAGCGCCACGGCGTTGGCCTCCGCCACATCCCGTACGTGCACGAAGTCCCGCCGCTGCCCGCCGTCCTCGAACACGCGCGGCGCCTCACCGCGCGCCAGCGCCGACCGGAACAGGGAGGCGACGCCCGCGTACGGCGTGTCGCGGGGCATCCGCGGCCCGTACACGTTGTGGTAGCGCAGCGACACCGCCGACCCGCCCGTCGTCCGCGCCCACGCCGCCGCCAGATGCTCCTGGGCCACCTTCGTCGCCGCGTACACATTGCGCGGGTCGAGCGGCGCGTCCTCACCCACCAGCCCCGGCGTCACCTCGGCACCGCAGAGCGGGCACAGCGGCTCGTACCGCCCGGCCTCCAGGTCGGCGACCTCACGCGGCCCGGGCCGTACGACACCGTGCCGGACGCACTCGTACCGCCCCTCCCCGTACACCACCATCGACCCCGCCAGCACCAGCCGCCGCACCCCCGCCCCGGCCATCGCGGCGAGCAGCACGGCCGTGCCGAGGTCGTTGCGGGAGACGTACTCGGCGGCGTCGGCGACCCCGTTCCCGAGCCCGACCATCGCCGCCTGATGGCACACGGCGTCCACTCCGGCGAGCGCCCGCTCCACGGCCTCCCGCTCCCGCACATCACAGGCGGCATCCTCCCGTACGTCGAACACCACCGCCTCGTGCCCGCGCCCGGTGAGCGCCTCCACGACATGGGACCCGATGAACCCGGCACCGCCGGTGACCAGCACACGCATACGCGCAGGCTAGGCCCGCGCACCCGCCGCGCCCCGCTTCGACGGCGACATGTCACCGGTCGGTAAGGAACGCGCGGGCGCCGGTCAGGCCTGCCGCCTGCCCGGACGGCGGGCCCGGTTCCCGAGGGCGGGCCCAGGACGGCCGGCGCGACGGCCCGTCAGGCGGGTGCCGGCGCCGGCGACGAAGCCGCCCTCCAGGAGGCGTGCGGGCCGGGAGAACAGGAGCGGCGAACGGCCGACCAGGACAACGTCTGGCCCGGAACGCCTATAGCGTGCCCGCATGAGGAAGACGACGACCTCCACGGCCCCCGTCCTCGACGTCCGCGCGCTCAACCGGGCCACGCTGGCCCGGCAGTTGCTGCTTGAGCGCAGCCGACGGACGGCGCTGGACGCGGTGGCGCATCTGGTGGGGCTACAGGCGCAGAACGTACGACCGCCGTACTACGCGCTCGCCGCCCGGCTCGACGGGTTCACGCCCGGGGAGCTGTCGGCGGCGATGGCCGCGCGGGAGGCCGTGCGGATCGTGACCATGCGGTCGACGATCCACACCCACACCGCCGACGACTGCCTCACCCTGCGTCCCTTCGTGCAGCCCGCCCGGGAACGGGAGATCCAGGTCTTCCGGAAGCGGCTCACCGGTGTCGACCTGGACCGGCTCGCGTCGATCGTGCGGGAGCTGGTCGAGGAGGAGCCGCGCACCATGCAGCAGCTCCGGGAGGCCCTGAGCGCGCGGTGGCCGGACGCCGATCCGCAGGCCCTCGCGATCGCCGCCCGCTGCCGGCTGCCGCTGGTGCAGGTCACGCCGCGCGGCCTGTGGGGGGAGAGCGGGCGCGTCGCCCTCACCACCGCCGAGCACTGGCTCGGCCGCAGCGCCGGGGACACCCCGGACGCGAAGACCGTCGTACGGCGCTGTCTGGCCGCGTTCGGACCGGCGTCGGTGAAGGACATGCAGACGTGGGCGGGACTGACCCGGCTGCGGCCGGTGTTCGAGCGGCTGCGCCCGGAGCTGGTCGTCTTCCGCGACGAGAACGGAGCGGAGCTGTTCGACCTGCCCGACGCCCTGCGCCCCGACCCGGGCACCCCGGCGCCGCCGCGCTTTCTGCCCGAGTTCGACAATCTGCTGCTCTCCCACGCCGACCGGAGCCGGGTCGTCCCGCCCGAGCACCGGGGCCGCAACTGGCAGGGGAACATCGCCTACCGCACGCTCCTCGTCGACGGGTTCCTCGCCGGGCTGTGGGCGCTCGGCGACGACGCTCTGGTCGTCGAGCCGTTCGGCGAGCTGGGGGCGCGGCAGCGCGAGGAGGTCGTCGCGGAGGCCGAGCGGATGCTGGCGGTCCTGCATCCCGGCGCGTCGTACGACATCCGCTTCGGCACGGTACGGCCCGCCTGAGCGCCGGGCCTTGGATAGGGGGGCGCTGCGGGCTGCTCGTGGAAGCTCGCAACGCCCCCCTGGTCTCACCTGAGGGGTGCTCAGGAGTCTCGCGGGGTGCGGTCCGTGACGCGCGCGCCGCACTCCGACGGCCCGCGCGGTCACACGGGCGGAGGGCCTAACCGGGCGCGGTGACCCGCGGGCCGGTCTCCGCGTACCCCTCCCCCCGGGAAGTGATCCCTGCCAGGACGCCCCCGGTGAACAGGGGACCGCCGCTTTCGCCCTGGCAGGAGTGCAAGGCGCCGGAGCCGGACACGACCGGGAAGGTCGCGGTCCGCAGCCGGCGGATGTGGCCGCCGTGGCGGGCGGCGGTCGCCACGGGGCGCGGGCGGCGCTGCCCGCCGAGGTGGACACCGGTGGTGGCCGGGACTCCGGGGCAGAGCGGCGCGCCGGCGGCGATGGCGGCGGTCCGTCGTGCGCGGGTGGGCCCGGACATGACTCTCCTCGAAGGTTGCCGGTGGGGGGGCGCGCGGGTGTGGAGCACGGGGGCCTCGGACCGGCCCCCGTATGCCCGGCGAGCGGCACAACCTCACGGTAGGACCCGGCGTGCGCACACCCCAATGAGGGAAACCCCGCCCGCCGTCCCGGCAGGGAAAACCCTCGATTCGGGCGCCCGCGACGCGGGGAGGCGGGGGCGGCCCGCCCCGCGACGCGCGGCGGCCGGGGTGCGGCTGCACACCGTACCGGAGCCAGGGGGCGTCGGGCGCCGGGGGCATCGCGCCCCCGGCCCCTCACCGCCCGTGGTGTCCGGCGGCCAGGCGGACGATGTCCACGCGGGAGCGGATGCCCAGCTTGCGGTAGACGCGTGTCAGTGTCGCCTCGACGGTCTTGACGCTGATGAACAGCCGGGCCGCGATCTCCCGGTTGGTGGCGCCCTCCATCACCAGCGCCGCCACCTGACGCTCCATCGCCGCGAGCCCGGCCAGCGCCGACTCCCGCTCGCCCGCGGGCTTCGGCGGCGCCGTCGGCCCGGCCGCCGCGGCGGCCTCCACCTGACGCAGCCAGGGCAGTGCACGGCAGCGCCGGAACAGCCGCGCCGCCTCGTCGAACGACATCGCCCCCGCTGGCGTGCCGCCCTGGCCCGGCGTCCGCGACCGCACGCGCAGCCGGGCCAGCGCGAACGCGGTCCGCGCCTCCTCCAGGCCGTACCCCAGCTTGGCGAGCCGGTCCTGAACGCCCGTCAGCTGCGCCACCGCGGTGTCCAGGTCGCCGCGCGCGGCCCGCACCAGCGCCTCGGAACGGTCCAGGACGGCGAGCATGCTCTCCCGGTTCAGTCGCAGCGCGTGCTCGCGGGCGGTGTCGACGACGTCCTGCGCCTCACCGGTCTCGCCGACGGCCACGAGCGCCTCGGCGAGATCCCCCTGCCAGCGTCCCCGGGCCGGGTCGGTGATGCCGAGGCCCTGCTCCAGCTCCCGCACCCGCCGCAGCGCGACCACCGCGGACTGTGCGTCCCCGGCGACGAGATGGGCGTAGCCGAGGGCGGCCAGGGCGAGCGACAGATACATCTGGTCGCCGTCCTCCTCGGCGTGCTCCGCGGCCTCCTTGGCGAGCGCGAGCGCCTTGTCGACGTCGCCGCCGGAGGCCTCCGCGAGGGAGGTGAGCATCGCGGACGCGCCCACCCCCATGCCGGAGTCGCGGGCGAGGCGCAGGCTCTCCCGGGCGAGGTCCAGGGCGCGCCCGCAGTGCCCGAAGCGCAGTTCGGTGTCGGCGAGGAACCGCTGGAAGTGCACCTCGGACTCGACCATGCCGCGCCGCTGCACCTCCCGCAGCAGGGAGGTGATGACGGTACGGGCCTCGGGCAGCTGGTCGCTCATCAGCAGCCAGCGGAACCTGGCCGAACCCGCCCCGTTGTGATGGCAGGCCACGTACGGGTCCTGAGGCTCTTTCAGGGCGCGTTTGATGGTCTCGGGGGCGCCGGGGTGTCCCATCAGGGTCTCGGTGGACGCCTGGAAGGACAGCGCCATCAGTTCGCTGCGCCGGTCCCCGGCACGCGCGGCCAGTTCGGCGGCGTGCGCGGCCTCCTCGCGGGCCTCGGCGAAGTCGCCCTCGACGACGAGGGCGCGCCAGGCCAGCTGGTAGTGGACCTGGGCGAGGAGCCGCGGGTCGTCGCCGGCGTCGGCGAGGACCTGCGGGAAGGCGGCGTCGACGTCGCCGAGGGCCTGCCCGGCGGACTCGATCACCACCATCCAGGCCCGCACCCGCTGAGCGGGGACGGTGGCCCGGGTCAGCACCTCCCGTGCGATGTCCCGGGCGAGATCGACCTCGCCGGCGGTGATGGCGTCCTCCGCGGCCTGCAACCGCCGTTCGTCGCCGCCGGGCACGCTGCCGACGGGGGTGTGCCGGGCCGCGAGCAGCCCCAGCGAGGCCGCCACGGAGGGCGCCCCCCGGTCCCGGGCGAGCGCGGCGGCCTCCGCGAGCCGGGCCGCCACCTTCGGGTCGGTGCCGGTGGTGGCCAGCGCCAGATGCCGGGCGCGTTCGATCGGGTCGGACGCGGCCGTGGACAGCGCGGCGTGCGCGGCGCGCCGCTCGTGCGCCGGGGCCTCCGCGTACAGCGCTGCGGAGATCAGCGGGTGCGCGAACCGTACGGTGGGGCCCTCCGGGTCGGTGGACAGCAGCCCCAGCGCTGCGGCCTGCGCGCACTCCGCCTCGGCGTTGTCCCGCCCGGCGGCGTGCAGCAGCGCCTGCGTGGGGCGGGCGCCGACGCTCGCGACGAGCAGGGTGCGGCGGGCCTCCTCGGAGAGCATGTCCAGCCGGTTCAGTACGAGGGTGCGCAGCGACGTCGGCACCGGCAGCGGTTCGCCGGGCCGGGGCGGGGTGGGGTTCTCGGCGAGGGCGCGGCCCAGCTCCAGCGCGAACAGCGGGTTGCCGCCGCTGGTGCGGTGGATGTCGCGGACGGTGGAGCGGGACAGGCCGGTGTAGCCGCGGTGGTCGAGCAGTGCGGAGACCTGGGTGCGGGTGAACGGCCCGAGCCGTACGGCGAGCGTGTCCGGCGGGGACGACTTCAGGAAGCGGTCGTACTCCTGCCCCTCGGTGCGGACCGCGCACAGCAGCTGCACGGGCGTGTCGCCGAGGCGGCGGGCGGCGAAGCCGAGGAGTTCGGCGCTGGCCGCGTCCAGCCACTGCATGTCGTCGGCGACGAGCAGCACGGGCCCGTCGGCGGCGAGCGCGCGCAGCGCGGACAGCACCGCGAGCCGCAGCGCGAGACCGTCGCGCAGGGTGGGTTCGCCGCGTCCGGTGAGCGCGGACTCCAGCGCGTCCCGCTGGGCGGCGGGCAGCCGGTCGGCGACCTCGTCGAGGACGAGGCCGAACAGGTCGGCGAGCGCGAGGAACGGAAGGTGCGATTCGGACTCGGTGGCCGAGCAACGCAACACGGTGCGGGCCGTACGGCCGTATTCCGCGGCGATTGCCCGCAGCACGGTCGACTTTCCTATTCCGGCCGGGCCGTGCAGCAGCACGCTGCCGCCCGAGCGGAGCTGCTCACGCGCCGCGCCGAACAGCTCCTCCCTGCCGATGACCAGGTCGGGGCGGCATCTCGCAGACTCCTGGAAGTCCCGTCGCACGGTCACCGCTCCCTCCGAGTGTCGTGTCCGGGCCAAATTCTAGGCAACAGCGGCCGAAATTCGGGCGGACGGTGTGGTGAGGGATATAACAACGGTACGCATATCAGAATTCAAGACGCTGTCCACTGAATGGTCGTCGTTCATCACGCAGTCCTCACGTCGGGCCCCGGCCGCCACATGACCGGGCGTCCAGGGTAGGGCCCGCAGGGCACGGGCGGGTCACGGAAGCAGCCCTGTGCGCCCGGCCGTGAGCACGGTCACGGGAGTGGTCCCGTGAGCCCGGCCGCCAGCACGGTCACGGCAGCGGTCCCGTGCGCCCGGCTGTGGCTCCGGTCACGGCAGGGTCCCGCACACCGTGCCGCCGTCCCGGCCACGGCAGCGGTCCCGCGCGCCTGACCGCTCCCCGGTCACGGCAGCGGTCCCGCCGGCCGGCGCGCGCCACGGCAGCGGTCCGGCGGGCCGCGCCGTCCCCCGGCTCACGCAGGCAGCCCCGCCCGCCGTGCCGCCGCCACCGCCTCGCCCCGCGTGTGCGCGCCCAGCCGGCGCATCGCCGAGCGCAGATACGACTTCACCGTCTCCGGGCGCAGCCCCAGCCGCTGCGCGGTCGCCGCGTTCGTCGCCCCGGCCGCCACGCACGCCAGCACATCCAGCTCGCGCGGCGCGAGACTCACCCCGGGTGCGGCGCCGCCCGGCGCGAGCAGCCCGCACGCCGCGAGCAGCTCCGCCCGCAACGCCGGGTCGGTGATCCTCGGCGCCAGCGCCCGCAGCGCCGCGTGCGCCTCCCGCACCTGCTCCCAGGCGGCCGACCCGGCCGGCGCGGCAGGTTCGGCGCGGGCCGCCGCGAGCAGACCGCCCGCCTCCTCCCGCACCACCAGCGCCTGCTCCACGTCCCGCGCCACCGTCACGGCCGCGCTCAGCGTCCGGTCGCCCAGCGGCTGCGCGGTGCGCAGCGCGCCGTACAGCACGCCGCGCACCCGGCGCCGTACCACCACCGGCACCGCGAGCACGGACCGAAGGCCCTCCTCGGCGACGGCGGCGTCGTACTCGTGGCTGATCTGCCGGGACACGGAGTAGTCCGTCACCGCGCACGGCCGGGCCAGCGCGACCGCCTTGCCGCCCAGCCCGCTGCCGGAGGTCACCGCCAGCGACCGCAGCGCGACGGTGGCGTTGCCGCTCAGCTCCGTGATCCGCATCTGCCGCCTGCCGGGGTCGACCAGCCCGCCGAAGACGACGGGCAGCCCGGTCGCCCGCCGCAGCCGCGCCAGTGCCCCTTGGATCTCCATCGTCCCGGCCGTGTCCGCTGTCACCACCCGTTTCGCCCCTTCACCACCGCGCTGTGCCGCCCCCACCCCCGTTCGGGGGTAGTGAGACCTGCATCACGGATTACACGATGTCCGTGAGCCGCCCGGCAATGGTCCGGAACCGCCGGAGTACGTGATCAGGGAGCACAGATGACGGCCACAGCCGACTTCCGCAGGGCACGGGACTTTCTCCTGAAGCACCGCGAGGACTACACCGCCGCCTACGACGGCTTCGCCTGGCCCCGGCCCGAGCAGTTCAACTGGGCTCTGGACTGGTTCGACGTGATCGCGGACGGCAACGACCGCACCGCCCTGCACATCGTCGAGGAGGACGGCTCCGAGACCCGCCTGAGCTTCGCCGAGCTGTCCGACCGCTCCGACCGCGTCGCGAACTGGCTGCGCGAGCGGGGCGTGGCCGCCGAGGACCGGGTGCTGGTCATGCTCGGCAACCAGGCCGAACTGTGGGAGACCGCGCTCGCCGCGATGAAGCTGCGCGCCGTCGTCATCCCCGCCACGCCGCTGCTGGGCCCCGCCGACCTGCGCGACCGCGTCGAGCGCGGCCGGGTGAAGCATGTGATCGTACGGGCCGCGGACGCGCCCAAGTTCGACGACGTGCCCGGCACCTACACCCGCATCGGCGTCGGCGGCACGCCCGCGGAGGGCTGGGAGCGGTACGAGGACGCCTACGAGGCCTCCGCCGGCTTCGAGCCGGACGGGCCGACCCTCGCCGACGACCCGCTGATGCTGTACTTCACCTCCGGCACCACCGCCCGGCCGAAGCTGGTCGAGCACACCCACACCTCGTACCCGATCGGCCATCTGGCCACCATGTACTGGATCGGCCTGAAACCCGGCGACGTGCATCTGAACATCTCCTCGCCGGGCTGGGCCAAGCACGCCTGGTCCAATCTGTTCGCGCCGTGGAACGCCGAGGCGACCGTCTTCATCCACAACTACACCCGTTTCGACGCCGCCCGGCTGATGACGGAGATGGACCGCGCGGGCGTCACCACGTTCTGCGCGCCGCCCACCGTGTGGCGCATGCTCATCCAAGCCGACCTGACGCAGCTGCGCACCCCGCCCCGCGAGGTCGTCGCCGCGGGCGAGCCCCTCAACCCGGAGGTCATCGAACAGGTGCGGCGCGCCTGGGGCGTCACCGTCCGGGACGGCTTCGGGCAGACGGAGACCGCCGTGCAGGTCTCCAACAGCCCCGGCCAGCCGCTGAAGTCGGGCTCCATGGGCCGCCCCAGCCCCGGCTACCGCGTGGAGCTGCTCGACCCGGTCTCCGGCGCGCCCGGCGCCCGCGAGGGCGAGATCGCCCTCGACCTCTCGGAGCGCCCGGTCGGTCTGATGACCGGCTACCACGGCGACGCCGACCGCACCGCGGAGGCCATGGCGGGCGGCTACTACCGCACCGGCGACATCGGCGCCCGCGACGAGGACGGCTACATCACATACGTGGGCCGCGCCGACGACGTGTTCAAGGCCAGCGACTACAAGATCAGCCCGTTCGAGCTGGAGAGCGCCCTGCTGGAGCACGAGGCGGTCGCGGAGGCCGCGGTGGTGCCCGCGCCGGACGAGCTGCGCCTCGCCGTGCCGAAGGCGTACGTCGTCCTCGCCGAGGGCTGGGAGCCCGGCCCCGACACCGCCAAGATGATCTTCGAGCACTCCCGTGAGGTGCTCGCCCCGTACAAGCGCATCCGCCGGTTGGAGTTCGGCGCCCTGCCCAAGACCGTGTCCGGGAAGATCCGCCGTATCGAGCTGCGTGAGGCGACCGCGGCCGGATCGGACGCCGAATACCGCGAGGAGGACTTCCGGTGAGCCGCGAGAGTTCCGGCGCTTCCTACACCCACGGCACCGGCGACACGCCGCTGCTGGGCGACACCATCGCCGCCGACCTGGACCGGGCCGTCGTCGCCTTCCCCGACCGGGAGGCGCTGGTCGACGTACCGTCCGGGCGGCGCTGGACCTACGCGCAGTTCGTGGCGGACGTCGACCGGCTGGCGCGGGCGCTGCTCGCCTCGGGCGTCGCCAAGGGCGACCGGGTGGGCATCTGGGCGGTCAACTGCCCGGAGTGGGTGCTCGTCCAGTACGCCACCGCCCGCATCGGCGCGATCATGGTGAACATCAACCCGGCCTACCGCACCCACGAGGTCGAGTACGTCCTCAACCAGTCGGGCGTCTCGCTGCTGGTCGCGTCCCTCAGCCACAAGACCAGCGACTACCGGGCCATGGTCGAAGAGGTGCGCGTCCGCTGCCCGCGGCTCCGCGAGACCGTCTACATCGGCGACCCCACCTGGGACGCCCTCCTCGCCCGCGAGGCCCCCGCCGACTGGCCGGAGTTGTCCTGCGACGACCCCATCAACATCCAGTACACCTCGGGCACGACCGGTTTCCCGAAGGGCGCCACGCTCTCCCACCACAACATCCTCAACAACGGCTACTTCGTGGGGGAGCTGATCGGGTACTCGGAGCAGGACCGGGTGTGCGTGCCGGTGCCGTTCTACCACTGCTTCGGGATGGTGATGGGCAACCTGGCCGCCACCTCCCACGGCGCGTGCATCGTCATCCCCGCCCCGTCGTTCGAACCGAAGGCGACCCTTCAGGCCGTGCAGGACGAGCGCTGCACCTCCCTGTACGGGGTGCCGACGATGTTCATCGCGGAGCTGAACCTGCCCGACTTCGCCTCGTACGACCTCACGTCGCTGCGCACCGGCATCATGGCGGGCTCGCCCTGCCCGGTGGAGGTGATGAAGCGGGTCGTCGCCGAGATGCACATGGAGGAGGTCTCCATCTGCTACGGCATGACCGAGACCTCCCCGGTGTCCCTGCAGACCCGGATGGACGACGACCTGGAGCACCGCACCGGCACCGTCGGCCGCGTCCTGCCGCACATCGAAGTGAAGGTCGTCGATCCCGTCACCGGTGTCACGCAACCGCGCGGCACGGCAGGGGAGTTGTGCACCCGCGGCTACAGCGTGATGCTCGGCTACTGGGAGGAGCCCGAGAAGACCGCCGAGGCCGTGGACGCCGCCCGCTGGATGCACACCGGGGACCTCGCGGTGATGCGGGAGGACGGATACGTGGAGATCGTCGGCCGCATCAAGGACATGATCATCCGGGGTGGCGAGAACATCTACCCGCGTGAGATCGAGGAGTTCCTCTACGGCCACCCGAAGATCCGCGACGTGCAGGTGGTCGGCGTACCGCACCAGAAGTACGGCGAGGAGGTGCTGGCCTGCGTCATCCCGCACGACCCGGCCGACCCGCCCACCCTGGACGACGTGCGCGCCTTCTGCGCCGACCGGCTCGCCCACTACAAGGTGCCGACCCGCCTCCAGGTGCTGGACGCCTTCCCGATGACGGTGTCGGGCAAGGTACGCAAGGTGGAGCTGCGGGAGAAGTACGCCGCCGGCTGACCGCACGGCGCACGAGACGGGGCCACGGGGCCGGACCGCCGACATCGGGGGTCCGGCCCCGCCTGTTCGCCGAGGCGTTCAGCGGGCGGGGCGACCGGCGGCCGGGCCCGCCGCCAGCGCACGCGCCGGCGCGTTCAGCGGCAGGGCGTTTCCCGCCGGCGCGAGGACGAACAGGGGGACGCCGAGGCCGTCGGCGCGGGAGCGGGCCTCGGCGGTGTAGCCGTTGAGCGAGAAGTAGACGCAGTCCGCCGACTCCGTCATCGCCGTCAGCCACAGGCACTCCACGTCCCGCGACGACGCCGGGCGCGCCGCCGGATCGACCTGCGCCACCACGCCCCGGGCGGCGAGCCCGATGCCGCTCGGCGGACGCTGGTCGGCACGCCGTACGTCGTCGTGGCCGAGCCAGCGCAGATAGAGCGCGGCGACCGTCACGGCGTCCCGCGCGGTGCGGATCGGCACCGTACGGAAGGCGCCGCGCCCGCCGGACGGGGCGGAGGGCGACCGGTCCGAGGACGGGCCCGTGCCCCGCGCCGAAGCGGTCCCGGGCCCGCCCTGCTCCGGCAGCGCCACCGCGATCCTCAGCACCGCCCCGCACAGGCAGCCCAGCTCGGGCCGGGGCCACTCCGAGCGGCGCCCGCAGGACGGGCAGGCCACCGGCACCCACTCGTCCTCCCAGCTGCGGTGCACCACCGGCACCGGCGGGACCGTCGGGTCCAGGGACAGCGTGACCGGTGTTCCGCAGGCGCACGGATAGCGGGGAGCGGTGAAGCGGTGCTCGCGACGGCAGGCCGGGCAGCGCACCGGCACGCTCTCGGTCATGGCTCGCCCCCTCGGCACGGCTCGTCGGACAGCCCACCCATCGTGCTCCGACCGGGGCCCGGCCGCCGCCCGATTGTCCCTCTCTTGACGCCTCTTCGCCCACCCGCCTACATTGCTTCCAGATCGTAGAAACTAATTTCCGCTATACGGAATACGGCTCACCGCGGGGCGCGACGGGAGTGCGAATCCGACAGCCGAAGCAGTCGAAGCAGGAGTTAGCCGATGGCTCGTATGACCGCTGCCCGCGCGGCAGTTGAGATCCTCAAGCGCGAGGGCGTCACGGACGCCTTCGGTGTGCCGGGCGCCGCGATCAACCCCTTCTACAAGGCGCTCAAGGAGGGCGGCGGCATCACGCACACGCTCGCCCGCCACGTCGAGGGCGCCTCCCACATGGCCGAGGGCTACACCCGCACCAAGCCGGGCAACATCGGTGTCTGCATCGGCACCTCCGGCCCCGCCGGCACCGACATGATCACCGGCCTGTACTCGGCGATCGGCGACTCGATCCCGATTCTGTGCATCACCGGGCAGGCGCCCACCAACGTGATCCACAAGGAGGACTTCCAGGCCGTCGACATCGCCTCGATCGCCAAGCCGGTCACCAAAATGGCCGTCACCGTCCTCGAGGCCGCCCAGGTCCCCGGCGTCTTCCAGCAGGCCTTCCATCTGATGCGCTCCGGCCGCCCCGGCCCCGTCCTCATCGACCTGCCGATCGACGTCCAGCTCACCGAGATCGACTTCGACCCGGACACCTACGAGCCGCTGCCCGTCTACAAGCCGGCCGCCACCCGCGCCCAGATCGAGAAGGCGATCTCCTATCTGCTCGCCGCCGAGCGCCCCGTCATCGTCGCAGGCGGCGGCGTGATCGGCGCCGACGCCACCGACCTCCTCGTGGAGTTCGCCGAGCTGACCCGGACCCCGGTCGTCCCCACCCTCATGGGCTGGGGCACGCTGCCCGACGACCACGAGCTGAACGCCGGCATGGTCGGCGTGCAGACCTCCCACCGCTACGGCAACGCCAACTTCCTCGCCTCCGACGTCGTCCTCGGCATCGGCAACCGCTGGGCCAACCGCCACACCGGCTACAAGCTCGACGTCTACCGAGGCGACAGGAAGTTCGTCCACGTCGACATCGAGCCCACCCAGATCGGCAAGATCTTCCCGCCGGACTACGGCGTCGTCTCCGACGCGAGGACCGCCCTCGAACTCTTCGTCGAGATCGCGAAGGAACTGAAGGCGGAGGGCAGGCTGCCCGACCGCTCCGCGTGGGTCGCCGAGACCCAGGAGCGCAAGGCCACCCTGCTGCGCCGCACCCACTTCGACAACGTGCCGATGAAACCGCAGCGCGTCTACGAGGAGATGAACAAGGCCTTCGGCCCGGAGACCCGATACGTCACCACCATCGGCCTCTCCCAGATCGCCGGCGCGCAGATGCTGCACGTCTACAAGCCGCGCCACTGGATCAACTGCGGCCAGGCCGGCCCCCTCGGCTGGACCATCCCCGCCGCGATCGGCGTCGCCAAGGCCGACCCGGACGCCCAGGTGGTGGCGCTCTCCGGCGACTACGACTTCCAGTTCCTCATCGAGGAGCTGGCGGTCGCGGCGCAGCACCGCATCCCGTACGTCCACGTCCTCGTCAACAACTCCTACCTGGGCCTGATCCGGCAGGCGCAGATCGGCCTGGACATCAACTTCCAGGTCAACCTGGAGTTCGAGAACATCAACTCCCCGGAGATCGGCGTCTACGGCGTCGACCACGTCAAGGTCGCCGAGGGCCTGGGCTGCAAGGCCATCCGCGTCACCGAGCCCGAGCAGCTCGGCGCCGCCTTCGAGCAGGCGAAGAAGCTGGCGCAGGAGTACCGGGTGCCGGTCGTCGTCGAGGCGATCCTGGAGCGGATCACCAACATCGCGATGAGCCGCACCATGGACATCAGCGACATCAGCGAGTTCGAGGACCTGGCCACCGAGCCCGGTCACGCACCGACCTCGATCAAGCCGCTGAAGGTCTGACACGGCCTGCCCAGGCCAGGGGCGGTCCACCCGGAGGGCTGGACCGCCCCTTCGCCGTGCCCGGCCGCAGCCGCCGCCCGGCCGCCCCCGGTCACTGGCCCCAGCC
>NZ_JALLGL010000379.1 GCF_023072675.1 Streptomyces sp. XM83C | reverse complement strand
CCCCCGCCGCCCTCGACCCGCAGGGCTGACCCGGCCGCCCTCGACCCGCAGGGCTGACCCGGCCGCCTACGGGCGTATCGCGGCACCGGGCCGCAGTCTGTGCCGGCGCAGTGGCTCCGGAAGGCCTGCTGCCCACACGGTGAGGGAGGCGGCCAGGACGGCCGACCATCTGGTGTGGGCCTCCGCCCACAGGGGGCTGTCCGGGGCGGTGAACAGGACCCACCCGCGCGGCAGCAGCAGTGCCCCCGCGACCAGAGTCACCAGTGCCGCCGCCGCGCCCCGGCCCGGCTCGGACCGCCCGGTGGTGCGCAGGGACGTCGCCGCGAGGGCGAGGGCGGTCACCGCGAGCGCCGCGGCCTCCAGGGTCAGGCCGGCCAGCGGGGGCCGTGCCTCCGCCGGTATCAGCAGCAGGGCCCCTGACCAGGCGAGACCGGCGGCCGGCACGACCAGGGCGGCGCGCAGCCACAGCCGCAGCGGGCGCCCGGCCGGGGTGGTCTGCGTCGTGGGGCGGGACGGATCGTCCAGGAGGAACGCCAGCCCCAGGGCCAGCGCCACCGCGCCCGCCCGCAACAGCAGCGTGGCGGCCTCCAGGGTCCGCAAGTCGGGCAGCAGCCGCGGCAGGGACGCCGCCAGCAGGCAGACGACGGCACCGGTGGCGAGGGGGCCGCGAGGCAGCGCCCGGACGGTGGGGCGGATCAGGGCGCCGGTCACCGGCGGGCCCGGCCGCCGCTCACGAAGTGCACGCACGGTCGTCCTCCTCCTTCGGTTCCCGCACGCCCAGCAGGCGGGCGACCCGGGTCAGGGATGTCTTCGGTGAGGTCAGTTCGGCCCAGCCGGCCCGCACCGCCGCCGTGACGTCCTCGCGCGGCCGGTCGAGCAGCTCGCGCACCATGCGGGTCTCCTCCGCGCTCACAGCCACAGGCTCCGTCGGCGCCAGGACCAGACCGGGGCCGACGGTGCTGTCGTCGAGACGGATGCGGGCGAACGCGCCGGCCGGGTCCGGCTGGGCGGCCAGCGCCAGCCACAGCACGGTCACCGCGCGGGCGTCGCAGATCCCGCTCGCCTCCTCCTCACTGCCCGCGACCAGCACCGACGCCACACCGACGGCGAACTCGGGAACACGGTTACCGCCCCACCACGTGCCGACGGACACCTGGCCGGGTCCGGTCAGCGGGGCGATCGCGGCCTGCGAGGCGATGCCGTACCGCGCCTCCACCCGCTGGCGCACCGTCAGCTGGACCTTCGGGTCGCCCGCCAGATGCCGGACCCGGTCGACCACCGCCGCCCAGTCGGCCGTACGGCCCGACCACTCGGGGAAGGCGCAGTACGTCACCCCGGCGCGCACCGTGCACGTCTGCTGCTGCTCCGGCGTGACGGAGGCGACGGTCCTCGCACGCGTCAGCCGCGGCGACCCGTCCGGTGACTGGCCGGCGATGCCCACAGCGGTGGCGGCGAGCGCGACCGCCGTCACCACCGCGACCGGCCGGGTCCGTCTCCCGCTCACCAGAAGGGCCGCGCCGAGCAACGTCACCGTCAGCCCCGCCAGATACAGCGCATGCCAGGCGGCGGGGCGGCCCAGCAGATCCGACGGAAGCGGATGGCCGCCCGACTCCGGAACGACCGGGGACAGCCAGGTCAGCCAGTGC
Organism: Streptomyces sp. XM83C; assembly: GCF_023072675.1. Classification (GTDB taxonomy): domain Bacteria; phylum Actinomycetota; class Actinomycetes; order Streptomycetales; family Streptomycetaceae; genus Streptomyces; species Streptomyces thermocoprophilus. The sequence goes on along the minus strand of NZ_JALLGL010000379.1, from coordinate 3,490 downwards.
GGTGCCGAACCGTCCGAGGCGGCGGCGACCATCGCGAACAGCACATACAGGCCGACCACGAACATCGGGGCCGCGAACGCGGAGCGGATCAGACAGGCCAGCAGGACACCGAACACACCGGCCAGCAGCACGATCAGCGGGCCCACCGCCAGCTCGGCGAGCGAACCACGCCCCACGGCGCCCGGCTTGGCCGCCGCCCAGACGAACTCGGCCGCGACCACGAGGGCGACCAGTACGGCGAACGGCACCACCGACAGCACATGCGCGAGGAGACGCCGCCACGGCCGCACCGGCAGCACCCCGAAATGCCGCTCGGTGCCGTGCCGCCGGGACCGCAGCACCGCGACGTTGACGCACAGCAGCACCGCGAGCGCCACCAGCTGGGGCGCGGCCTGCGTGCCCCGGTCGACGTCGTGCAGGACCGGATAGTCCGTCCGGTCGTCACCCTCGGCCACCACCAGGCGGTACACGGAGTAGGCGAGGTAGAGGGCGAGGAACACGAAGACCGGCACATGCAGCAGCAGTTCACGCGCCTCGAAACGGGCCAGGGCCAGCACCGCCGCCCAGGGCCGGTCCCGCGTGGGTGCCGGCGGGCGGGTGACCTCGTCGGGAGGAGGCTTCACGGTGGTGCTCATGCCACCGCCTCCCGCTCACCGTCGCCCAGGGTGAGCAGATAGCCGTCCTCCAGGGTGGGTTCGAGCAGGTCCGCGCCCTCCGGCGGATCGCCGACGTTGCGGAACATGCCGGTACCGGTGCGCCAGCCGGCGCGGGCGCCCGGATCACGCTCGGCGCTGCTCCAGACCCGGCCCGCAGCTCTCGCGGTCAGCTCGGCCGGGGTGCCCTCGAAGCGGACCCGGCCGCCCGCCAGGACGACGACCCGCTGGCACAGCATCGCCACGTCCTCCGTCTGGTGCGTGGACAGCAGCACCGTGCGGCCCTCACCGGCCTGCGCGATCAGCTCCCGGAACCGCACCCGCTGCTCCGGGTCGAGCCCGACCGTCGGCTCGTCCAAAACGAGGAAACCGGGGTCGCCGACGAGCGCCGCGGCCAGCGCCACCCGCTGCCGCATCCCGCCGGACAGCCGCTTCATCCGGCGGCCCCGCACATCGGACAGATCCACGGCCTCGAGAACCCGGCGCACCTCACGGTGACGGGCGCCGCGATCGGTCATCTCCTTCAGGATCGCGACGTAGTCGACGAACTCGAACGCCGAGAAGTCCGGGTGGAAGCCGGGGTTCTGCGGCAGATAGCCCAGACGGCGGCGCAGCTCCTGACGGCCGGCCGCGCTGCCCGGGTCGTGCCCCAGCACGGTGAAGGAACCCCGGTCGGCGGGGACCGCGGTGGCGAGGACCCGCAGCAGGGTGGTCTTCCCCGCCCCGTTGGGGCCGAGCAGCCCGGTGACCCCCGTGCCCAGGGTGAGAGAGACATCGTCGAGGGCGCGGGTGCCGCCGTAGCGGAGGGTCAGCCCGGTGGCGGAGACGGTGACGGTCATACGGCGCTCCCGTGGGTGAAGCCGGTGAACGGTGCGTGGGCGGGAGTGGTGTCGAAGCGGTCCCGCAGCCGGACCAGCAGCCAGCCGGCCGCGGCGGCCACCACGGCGGCACCGAGCTGGCCGGGCGCCGTGAACGGCGCGGGTGTGCCCTCGGTCGTGGCCTGCGCGATCAGCAGCAGCGTCGTCCAGGCCACGCCCACCAGGGCCGGTGCCAGGACCGGGCCCAGGCGGGGCGTCAGAGCGAGGCCCGTCGCGGTGAGGGCCAGCGCGGGCAGCAGCCAGGCCAGCGCCCGCAGCCCGTACCCGGGCAGGGCGAGCGTGGCCAGGCCGTTGAGGACCAGGCCGGCGCCGAGGACCGCGCAGGTGCGCAGCATCAGCAGCCGGAAGCCGTGCATCGGGGCGACGACAGCCATCTCGTACGTCGGGTCCAGGACCGGCCCGTACGACACGGCCACGCCCGCCAGCGGCAGCAGCGGGGCGAGAGCCAGGAACAGCCCCGGGCTGTCGGCGACCCGCACCATCAGCACGGTCATCGCCAGCACGAACGTCACCGCCAGCAGCCACGACCGGCGCAGCACCGGCGTCGCCGCCAGCAGCCGCGCCGAGTGGTCGGTGACCCCGCACCGCACCAGCAGCCCCTCGCACAGGCCCCGCCGGGGCGCGTCCAGCTCGGCGTCCAGCCGCTCCCAGCCGTCCGTCACGGCGACCGGGTCACTGACCCCGGCGAGCCGTGCGCGGCACTCGGCGCAGGCCGTCAGATGGGTGTCCGCCGACCACAGCAGGGGCGGCGCGAGATCACCTCGCGCGTAGGCGCACAGGTCCTCTTCTGCCACGTGCCACGTCATGCCAGCGCCTCCCGCAGTTGCTTCCGGGCCCTTTGCGCCCGCGTCTTGACCGTGCCGGGCGGAATGCCGAGGACGACGGCGGCCTCCCGGGTGGTGAGCCCGTCGATGACGGTCGCCTGGAGGACGGCACGCAGCTCGGGCGACAGCTTTATCAGCGCGCCGGCCAGGTCCCCGTGCTCCACCCCCGCGAGCACGCGTTCCTCCGCCGACGCCTCGTCCCGGTGCCGCAGGCGTGCGAGGGCCTGGCGCAGGCGGCCCCGTGCGCCGTCGCCGCGCAGGGCGTCGACCAGGCGGCGTGACCCGATGCGCCACAGCCACCCGGCGACGTCGCCCTCCTCGCGATAGCGGGCGCTGCCCCGCCACACCTGGAGGAACGTCTCCTGCACGACATCGTCGACTATCCCGGCGTCGGAGCAGCGGCTGCGCATGCGCGCGGCCAGCCAGGGTGCGTACCGGCGGTACAGCTCCTCGAAGGCGTGACGGTCCCCGTCTGCCGCGATGGCCCGCAGCAGCTCCCCGTCGCTTCTCGTTTCGCTCACATCTCCTCATCGGACGAGCCCCCCGAACTGGTTCACAATTCCACGCCCGACTTTCCCCCGGGGACGGCACGTCCCCTGCGGAGCCCCGCTCCAACGCCTCGACCCCGACGCGGGCCCCGACCTCGGGCGGGACTACGCCCCGACGCAACAGGACACCCGACATGGGTGCGGGACAACGCCCCGACGCAACAGGACACCCGACGTGGGTGCGGGACCAGGGGTGGGTCGCGCCACCCGGCGCTACGGGAGCGCTCCCCGGAGGGGGTACCCCCACCCAAGCTCTCGACTTCGCTCAGCAGGAGGGACCCCCATCGCCCCAGCGGCACGACTGCCCGCAGCTACGTGGGCAAGCGCCCCCGGCCCTCGCCGCTGCCCGGGTGGGCAAACCGCCCTGCGGGACGACTGCCCCAGCTGCGTCGGCCCGACCGCTCGCAGCGGCATCGCCCCGTGGACCTCGGCCGTCGGCGGGCGGCAGTCGCGTACGGCGGGAAGGGGGCGTGTCGGGGGGTGCCCGCCCGCAGCGTGCGGCGAAAACGCCCGGCACGAATCTGAGAGACAGAGCGTCGCACCGAGGACGGACACCCCCCGGCGCGCACCCGACCCACCCACCGCCA
>NZ_JALLGL010000378.1 GCF_023072675.1 Streptomyces sp. XM83C | reverse complement strand
GGTGGCGGGTGTGGGGGTGGTGCGGGTGGTCAATGCGGGCATGGCCTTTCTGCCGTACGGCGAACAACCGCAGCGGCGGGAAGACGACAAGGAAGGAAGAAAAGGACGGGAGGGGTGGTGAGAGGGCCGCGGGCCCGGCAGGGGCGAAGGGACGAGAGGCCGTGGTGCCTCTGCCGGGCGGTGGGTGTGGCGGCGTGACGTGGCGGAGAAGCCGGAAACGTCAGGACGGGCTGAAGCCGTGGGAGCCGGAGCCCGAGAAGGGCTTACGCGGCCTTGGTGAAGTCCGTCGTGCCGGGAAGGGGCCGGACTTGGTGGCCTGTGGTGGTGAGGGTGTCGTTGATGCGCCAGCAGGCTTCGGTGGGCAGGTGCACGGCCCGCATGCGTACCGGTGTGGGCGTGCCGGGGGTGGAGGTGATGGCGACGCCTGGGGGGAGGGTGCGGTCGGCGGCGGTGATGTCGAGGTCGCGGCCGTCGGGGAAGAGGTGGAGGTAGTCCTCGGTGGTGTCGACGCGGTGGCAGATCCGGGTGGACAGGTTGGTGCGCAGCGCGGTGGTGAGCACCTCTGCCGAGGGCTTTTGGGTGATCAGCCACAGCCTCACGCCGTATTTGGCGCCTTGGGAGGCGATGGCGAGGAGGTGGGCCTCGAAGCGTTCGCGGGCCTTGCGGTCGGTGTGGCGGGTGTAGTGGGCGACCTCGTCGATCACCACCACGAGCAGCGGCAGTTCCGGGCTGAACTCGGTGATCTTGTCTGTCCGTGCCGTCCAGAACAGGTTTTCGCGGCGGTGCATCTCCTCGCGGATCTCGGCGAGGAGTTCGCTTGCCTGGTCGGGGTGGGTGGTGTCGCTGACGCGGTGGGCGGTGATCCACCACGGTGCGGCGGCGGCCAGGTTCGGGTCGATCACCACCAGCCGCACATCTCGCATGAGGGAAGCGTGCGCGAGAAGCGTGTTGACGGTCACCGACTTGCCCGACCGGGTCACCCCCGCGATCAGCCCGTGTGCACCGGCGGCGAGGTTGAGGCGGACAGGGTGTCCGTCCTCGTCCTGGCCGAGCAGGACATCGTCCCGGCAGGACAGCGAGCCGGGCTCCACCGCCGGTGCCCCGTCGTCACGGACGAGGGGTGAGGGGAGCGGGGTGTCGAGGGGTTCGCGCCGGAAGCCGCGAACTACGACGCTGCCGGGTTTGGGTTGGCTGATCTTCATCCGCTGCATGCCCCACGCGTTGCGCAGGTCGTCGGCGGCGTCCTGCCAGGCTTCGCGACCGATGGTGGGGAGGGTGGTGGCGGTGACGGTGACGCCGAACTCGTCGGCGTGCACCTTGATGCGGGGCAGGCGCACCTTCGGCTCTGCGGGCCGGCCGTCTCTGCCGGGCCTGGCGGGTTCGGTGACGGCGAGGCCGACCTGCGGGGCGAGGAGTCGCCAGGTGCGGCGGATGCGGCGGGACTGCTCCAGGCTCACCCGCGTCTCGGCGTCCGCGCGGAGCCAGCGGACTTCCGTGTAGAAGGTCCGGCAGGTGACCACGGCGCCGCCGAGGGTGGCGAAGGGGGTGAGGAGTTGGAGGGTGACGGTGGCCGGGTCGAGGCCGGCTATCTGGTGGAGGAGGGTGAGGGGTTCGGTCATCGGGCCGCCTTGGCGTTGACGGCGGTCGCGCGGTAGGCGATGCCGTGGCGGGACTGGCCGTTGAAGACCGACTCCCACGAGATGCCGGTCTCCGGGACGGTGACGGTGATCATTTCGGCGCGTCCGTCGAGGACGAACATGACGTCGGCGAGGACGAGCGGGGTGCCGCTGTCGCGGTCGACGGCGATCTCGCCGGTCTGCCGGTCCTTCACCTTCGGGCGGACGGCACCGAGCATGAGCGCGGCGTTGCTGGTGTCGACAGGGATGACACGCATGGAGGGGGCCTCTTTCAGGGGGAGGGCATGGGGACAGGAGCTGGATCACCAGGGCACGGGTGATCGAGGAGCTACAAGCATAGCATCCAATCCCAGCCCATCCAACTCCATCCCTGCCTTCTCGGTTCGACCTCATCCCTGAACGGGTAGCCTTGACCTCTCACGCGCCGGCTACGACGGCGTGCGGACTGAGTGGGAAGGCGGCTTGGGTTGGTATCCGGTGACGGGACTCTGCTGGCGTTCGAGCGGATCGCCGAGGACTTGAAGCAGCAGATCCGCGACCACGCCCTCACCCCGGGTGCGGCGCTGCCGTCGCAGTCCCAGCTGATGAAGCAGTACGGGGCGTCCAGCCTGACCGTGCAGAAGGCCATGGCCCTGCTCCGGGACGAGGGCTGGGCCGTCTCCCGCCCCGGCAAGGGCACCTTCGTCAGCACGCGCAGCGACTTCGGCCACGCCTACGAGACCATCACCACCGACCTCGAACGGCTCATCCGTCAAGGCCACCTCGCCCCCGGCGTGAAGCTCCCCTCACGGCAACAACTCGCCGACCAGTACGAGGCACCCGTGACCGTCGTCGACGCTGCCCTCGACCGCCTCATCGACGACCACTGGCTGAGTCGCGACGAGAACACCACCGACGTCCACGTTCAGGACGCCGACCATCCGGCCATGGCCAACCGACTCGCCCACGCCGCTCTGATCCGGAAGATCGACGACGGCAGCCTCCCCGAGGGCACCGAACTCACCGCCGAGGCCGCAGCCGACCTGCTCGGCACGGACGTACGCACCGCGCAGCAGGCACTCAACCTGCTGATCATGGAGCACAAGGCCGCCCGCGTCCGCCGAGGCATCACCGCCAACGACGGCGGGATGAAGGTCGAGGAAGTCACCGTCATTGGCCCTGGACCAGGCCAGGCGGCACCGGGAACTATCGAGGTCTTCACCGGACTCAGCCCCGAGGAGATGCAGGCACGGGTTCGCATCGACGTACTCGCTGACGCACTCGAGGACGCCCTTGCTCAGATCCAGGAGCTCCGCGACCGACTCGACCGCCTCGAAGGCAAGCACACCCGCGACTGACCACCTGGGGTACAGCTACCGGCCGAGGACCGCATCCTGGCTGGTCAGGGGCTGTCGTAGTGAGGTTGCGTCGAAACTTTCTCTGCGGTTTCGAGGCGGGCCCGCTGACGCGGACCCGCGCGCGGCCGGGTCGCGGGCCCGGCTGCTACAGCGCCGCCCCGCCGCCCGACCCGAGCCCCTGGCCGCGCAGAGACAGTGCTCCGGGACGGCCGGTCGACCGCAGGGCCTCTCGACGCATCAGCACTCGACAGACCAGGTCAGCCGTGTGTGAGCCATGCCGATACCGCCACCGGCAAAGAGTCTGGCAGCACACGTGTTCGGAGTCTCGCTCATGACAGCGAAAGCCCGTGTCAGCAGGTAAGAGCGCCCGTATGCTGGCCGTGTACCGCCTGCCGGGCATCCCGTGGCTCGCAGGGCGGACGAGGAGGTGAAAGGGACATGAGCGTTGCCATCGACCACACGGGGCCCTGGACCGTCGCCGACGTCCTCGCCCTGCCCGAAGACCGCACCACCCGCTATGAACTGCTGGGGGAGTCCCTCGTAATGTCCCCCGCCCCCGGCATCCGCCACCAGCGTGCCTCGCTCAGGCTCGCCATGATCCTTCACGCGGCAGCCCAGGCTGCCGAGGCGCCGGTCGAGGTGCTGGAGGCCATCAACGTCATCCTGCCCTCCGGCCTTGTCGTCCCTGACCTTGTAGTGACCGATGCTGGCGCGACCGCCGAGGACGGCGTCAGCGTCGACGCCGACGGCGTACAGCTCGTGGTCGAGCTCGTCTCTCCCGGCAACCGCACCGTGGACCGCAAGTTCAAGCCGATGCTCTACGCCGAGGCCGCCATCCCACACTTCTGGCGACTCGAGTTCGACCCAGCTCCGATGCTTGTCGTCTACGAGCTGGAAGGCGGCCAGTACGTGGAGCGGACGACCGCCCTCGCGGGAGCGACCACCCGCCTGGATGCCCCGTTCCCTGTTGCAATCGATCCGGCCGGACTTTCCCGGCAGTAGTTGCCTTCTGACGGCAACGCCGACGGCAACAGGCCCCGCCAACGGCGGACGCCGACGGATTTCCACGGACCGACGAACCGGCGCTGACCTGCGAAAACGCAGGTCATAAGCCCATGCCCTCCACACGTACTATGTGCTGGCGGGCGAGACGCTGGTACTCGTTCACAACAGCAATGGATGCGTGAACTGTGCCTCCAACAGCGTTAAAACGTGGGGTCATACATTCAAGACTCATGGCGCCGGAGCGAAGAACACGAAGGCACTGACCGATCGCGCTCGTAGCACCAATAATCCGCAAGGTCAGTGGCTGGACAATGATGCCGCGGCAGAGTTCTTGAAGGGACTCCATATCGAAGGAGCCGGGCCCAGGTCGGTGCGCATTCCGGACGGACTGGGGCAGGTGATTATGCCGGATGGGAGTATCGTCCAAGCGCGGGCAGCTACCATCATCCCGAGTCCAAATGGGCTGTACAAGACGGGATTCCCGATCATTGGTCCGAACTAGGAGGCTGGAGAGATGAGCTTCTCTGTGTCGTTCAATCCGGCCGCGCCGTCAGGTGCTGTGTCTCCTGCTTCAGCGGGTCTGGAGCCGGGTGACGATTACGAAACCCTGGTCATGGAGGCGTGTAGCGCCCTCTCTGATGCTGGAGGCAGCAGGTTCCACATTGGCGGCTTCGGGAGTGATGAGTGGCCGCTCGATGTCGCCTATGACTTGTCTGCCATCATGGAGCAACTCCCGTCGCTTCTGGCGGGTGTGCGCGACCGTCGCGAAGTCGAGGTGGATCTTTACTCGCAGGGCATCGAGAGGACTTTGATTTTCCGCCCAAGCGGGGATCTCGTGATGATTCACTGCGAGTCGCGGACCAATTGGGTTCCAAACCCAGAGCGCGAGAGCATTGCACAGAGTGAGCTAGTCGCGATGCTCTCGAAATTGGCCGAAGACTTCGCCAGAGGGTTGAAGGCGATCAATTCCGAACTGTCGGAGGTCGCACCATTCGAGCGTTGGTTGGAGGGTGAGGTGTAGCCTCGCTGCCCGATCCCGCAACCCTCGCGCTGGATAGCAGCAGCAAACTTGAAGCCCCGTTAGGCGCGTCCTGGCGGGGCTTCTGCGGGGGGGGTGCCTCTATGTCCTTCGTCAAGGTGCCTGGGTTGGGTTGGAGGTGGTTTGGCTTGCTGGGGTCACGCGGCGAGTTCGACGGCCTTCGGTGTCCGGGATTGGTAGAAGGTGCCGTCGCGGA
>NZ_JALLGL010000377.1 GCF_023072675.1 Streptomyces sp. XM83C | reverse complement strand
GCCCCCGGCCACCCCCAGCCGCCGCTCGTCCTCGTGGCCTGCTCCGGCGGCGCCGACTCCATGGCGCTCGCCTCCGCCCTCGCCTTCGAAGCCCCCCGCCTCGGCATCCGCGCCGGCGGCATCACCGTCGACCACGGCCTCCAGCCCGGCTCCGACACCCGCGCCGCCGAAGTCGTCCTCCGCCTGCGTGAACTCGGCCTCGACCCCGTCGAGTCCGCCGCCGTCACCGTCGGCCGCGACGGCGGCCCCGAGGCCGCCGCCCGCGATGCCCGCTACGCCGCGCTCGACGCCGCTGCCGAACGCCACGGCGCCGCCGCGATCCTCCTCGGGCACACCCGCGACGACCAGGCCGAGACCGTCCTCCTCGGCCTCGCCCGCGGCTCCGGCACCCGCTCCCTGTCCGGCATGGCCGCGGTCTCGGGGGCCGGTGGCCGCTACCGGCGCCCCTTCCTCGAACTCGACCGGCAGACCGCCCGCAAGGCCTGCATGGTCCAGTCCCTGCCCGTCTGGGACGACCCGCACAACAGCGACCCCGCCTACACCCGCTCCCGGCTCCGCCACGAAGGCCTGCCCGCACTGGAGAAATGCCTCGGCAAAGGGGTCGTGGAGGCCCTCGCCCGTACGGCCCAGCTCTCCCGCGACGACGCCGACGCCCTCGACACCTGGGCCAGCCAGGCCGAGGCCACCGTCCGCGACGCCTCCGGGCTGCTGGAGTGCGCCAAGCTCTACGCCCTGCCGCCCGCCGTGCGCCGCCGCATCCTGCGCCGCGCCGCCATCGAGGCCGGCGCACCGGCCGGCTCCCTCTTCGCCCGGCACATCGAAGAGGTCGACCGGCTGATCACCGGCTGGCGCGGCCAGAAGGCCATCAATCTGCCCGGCAGAGTCGTCGCCCAGCGGCAGGGTGGCAGACTGGTGATTCGGCAAGGCTGAATCCGGAGCCCCACCGGCCGCCCCTCACGGGACCGGCAGGCCCCGGTACAGGCCGGTGGGACGACCGACCGAAAGTGATGCGGGTGGACGCGAAAGACATGGGTGCCGACCTCAAGCAGGTACTCATCACCAAGGAAGAGATCGACGCGAAGCTCGTCGAGCTGGCCGCGAAGATCGACGCGGAGTACGCGGGCAAGGACCTGCTCATCGTCGGCGTCCTCAAGGGCGCGGTGATGGTCATGGCCGACCTGGCCCGAGCGCTGTCCACCCCCGTCACCATGGACTGGATGGCCGTGTCCTCCTACGGTGCGGGCACCCAGTCCTCCGGCGTCGTACGGATCCTGAAGGACCTCGACACCGACATCAAGGGCAAGCACGTCCTGATCGTCGAGGACATCATCGACTCCGGCCTGACCCTGTCCTGGCTGATCAACAACCTCGGCTCGCGCGAACCCGCCTCCCTCAAGGTGTGCACCCTGTTGCGCAAGCCCGACGCCGCCAAGGTCGCCATCGACGTCGAGTGGGTCGGCTTCGACATCCCGAACGAGTTCGTCGTCGGCTACGGCCTCGACTACGCCGAGAAGTACCGCAACCTCCCGTTCGTCGGTACGCTCGCGCCTCACGTCTACGGCGGCTGACACAGCGCGGTGGACCGCACACGGCGGCCGGGAACCCCGGCCGCCCGTGCACCGTTGGACCATGCAGACGGGATCGCCGGCCCTACCGTGCGGCTTCGGGCGCCGATGCTGGGGTACCGTCAGAAGAACTGTCTTATCAAACTCACTATGGCAGGAGGGACGGGGCGGCACCGCTCCGTGTGGATGGACGTGAAGCGATACTTCCGTGGGCCGGTCATGTGGATCGTGCTGGCCGTCCTTGCCGTGGTCGTGTTGATGCAGGTCGTCGGCTCGTCCGGCGGCTACAAGACGGTGGACACGGGCCAGGTGGTCCAGGCCATCAACCAGGACCAGGTCGAGGCGGCGAAGCTCACCACCGGCGACGAGCAGACCATCAAGGTCACGCTCAAGGACGGGGTGAAGATCAAGGACAGCTCCAAGATCCAAGCCAGCTACATCGGCAACCAGGGCGTGGCCATCGCCGACACCCTGCAGCAGAAGTTCGAACAGAAGAAGATCCCCGACGGGTACACGGTCTCGCCGTCCAAGCAGAACCCCATCGTCGGCATCCTCCTCTCCCTTCTGCCCTTCGTCCTCATCGTCGTCGTGTTCCTGTTCCTGATGAACCAGATGCAGGGCGGCGGCTCCCGAGTGATGAACTTCGGCAAGTCCAAGGCCAAGCTCATCACCAAGGACACCCCCAAGACGACCTTCGCCGACGTCGCGGGCTGTGACGAGGCCGTCGAGGAACTCCAGGAGATCAAGGAGTTCCTCCAGGAGCCGGCCAAGTTCCAGGCCGTCGGCGCCAAGATCCCCAAGGGCGTGCTGCTGTACGGCCGCCCCGGTACCGGCAAGACCCTGCTCGCCCGCGCCGTCGCAGGCGAGGCGGGCGTGCCCTTCTACTCGATCTCCGGCTCCGACTTCGTCGAGATGTTCGTCGGTGTCGGTGCCTCCCGAGTCCGTGACCTCTTCGAACAGGCCAAGGCGAACGCCCCGGCGATCGTCTTCGTCGACGAGATCGACGCGGTCGGCCGCCACCGCGGCGCCGGCCTCGGCGGCGGTCACGACGAGCGCGAGCAGACCCTGAACCAGCTGCTCGTCGAGATGGACGGCTTCGACGTCAAGGGCGGCGTGATCCTCATCGCCGCCACCAACCGGCCCGACATCCTCGACCCGGCGCTGCTGCGCCCCGGCCGCTTCGACCGGCAGATCGCGGTCGACCCGCCGGACCTCCAGGGCCGCCTGGAGATCCTCAAGGTCCACCAGAAGGGCAAGCCGGTCGCGCCCGACGTCGACCTCAACGCCGTCGCCCGCCGCACCCCCGGCATGACCGGTGCCGATCTGGCGAACGTGCTGAACGAGGCCGCCCTGCTGACGGCCCGCAGCAACCAGAAGCTGATCGACAACAAGATGCTGGACGAGGCGATCGACCGCGTCGTGGCCGGCCCGCAGAAGCGGACTCGGATCATGTCGGACAAGGAGAAGAAGATCACCGCGTACCACGAGGGCGGTCACGCCCTGGTCGCGGCGGCCTCCCCGAACTCCGACCCGGTGCACAAGATCACCATCCTGTCCCGCGGCCGTGCCCTCGGCTACACGATGGTCCTGCCCGACGAGGACAAGTACTCCACCACCCGCAACGAGATGCTCGACCAGCTCGCCTACATGCTGGGCGGCCGGGCGGCCGAGGAACTGGTCTTCCACGACCCGACCACCGGCGCGGCCAACGACATCGAGAAGGCCACCAACGTGGCCCGCGCGATGGTCACCCAGTACGGCATGACCGAGCGTCTCGGCGCGATCAAGTTCGGCGGAGACAACAGCGAGCCCTTCCTCGGCCGTGAGATGGCCCACCAGCGCGACTACTCCGAAGAGGTCGCCGCCCTGGTGGACGAGGAGGTCAAGAAGCTGATCGAGAACGCGCACAACGAGGCCTGGGAGATCCTGGTCGAGAACCGCGACGTCCTCGACAACCTCGTCCTGGCCCTCCTGGAGAAGGAGACCCTGGGCAAGGAGGAGATCGCCGAGATCTTCGCCCCGGTCGTCAAGCGCCCGCCGCGGCCCGCGTGGACCGGCTCCTCCCGGCGCACCCCGTCGACGCGTCCGCCGGTGCTCTCCCCCAAGGAGCTCGCCCTGACGAACGGCGCCAACGGCGCGACCGCGGCCATCAGCACCGCCAAGTCCACGGCGACGGAAGCGGCCCCCGCGGCCGAACCCGCCGGTGAGGACCGCACCGACGGCTGAAGCAGAACAGGGTCACATCGGCCCGGAATGGATGCCGCGCCCCCAGGGTTCTAGCCTTGGGGGCGCGGCATCGTCGTATGTCGGCAGTTCAGGCGTGTGACCGCACGCGCGAAAGGCACAGGAACGAGGCACCAGATGACCGACCCCGTGACGCTGGACGGCGGCGAGAGCCCCATCGGCGAGTTCGACGAGAAGCGCGCCGAGAACGCCGTACGCGAGCTGCTCATCGCGGTCGGTGAGGACCCGGACCGCGAGGGCCTGCGTGAGACCCCGGCGCGGGTGGCGCGGGCGTACAAGGAGATATTCGCGGGGCTGTGGCAGAAGCCCGAGGACGTGCTGACGACGACGTTCGACATCGGGCACGACGAGATGGTCCTGGTGAAGGACATCGAGGTGTTCAGCGTCTGTGAGCATCATCTGGTCCCCTTCCGGGGCGTCGCCCACGTCGGCTACATCCCGTCGACCAGCGGCAAGATCACGGGGCTGTCCAAGCTGGCCCGGCTCGTGGACGTCTACGCCCGCCGCCCCCAGGTGCAGGAACGTCTCACCACGCAGATCGCGGACTCCCTGATGGACATCCTGGAACCGCGCGGTGTGATCGTGGTCGTCGAGTGCGAGCACATGTGCATGTCCATGCGGGGCATCCGCAAGCCCGGCGCCAAGACGATCACCTCGGCGGTCCGCGGTCAGCTGCGCGACGCGGCCACCCGCAACGAGGCGATGAGCCTGATCATGGCCGACTGAGGGGTCTCGCCGACCCCCTCCGGGGCGCGGAGTGCCCGGTGTGTCACGCCGGGGACGTCGCGCCCTTGTTGTTGTCGTCGTCCTCCGGGAGCTTGCAGACGTGCTCCAGGAAGAGCGCCGCCGCTATCACGGCGATGCCGGCCACGACCGAGAAGCCCGCGTAGATGGCCTGGTCGCGGCGCGGGGGGATGTCGAGGAACTCCAGAAGGAAGACGCCCACGCCGCCGTACATGCCGGCGACGAGGGCGGCGACCAGGGCGCTGGACTGGCCGAAGACGACGGCGCGGGCCGCCATGAGGGGGTCGACGCCCTTGGCGTCGGGGCGGCGCTCGCGCTGGGCCTTGAGGCGGGCGCGCAGGGAGACGGCCGTGGCGAGCAGCACGACGGCGATCAGGGCGAGGACGATCGGGGCGGCCAGCGGAACGCTGGGGAGGGACCCCAGGGAGTTCCACAGGCGGGCGCCCGCCCAGGAGAGCACTCCGGCGACGACGAACACGCCGACCAGCACCCTGATGCGCAGCTCTTTCACGGTGTTCCTTCGTCTCCCCGGATGTGGTGGTCGTCTTGACCTTAACGACTACTCGGGCAGCCGGAGTTCCAGGTCGCTGCGGGGTGCCACGCCGGCGCGGCCGACGGCGTGCAGCAGGTCGGCGACGGGGCCGTGGCCGGGGAGCTGCGCGCCGGGGTCCACGTCGTGCCAGGGGGCGAGGACGAAGGCGCGTTCGTGGGCGCGGGGGCGGGGGGGGGGG
>NZ_JALLGL010000376.1 GCF_023072675.1 Streptomyces sp. XM83C | reverse complement strand
CGGCCCCCGCGACCAGCTCGTCCTCCCGCCCCCACCCCGCGCGGCACCCGCACCCACCGACCGATGACCGCTTCTTGACGCTCAAGGACGCCATGACCCAGCACACCGCCGACCCGGCACCGAACAGCCCCTTCGCCACCGTCGCCCAGCGCCGCGACTGGTGGCGGGACGCGGTGATCTACCAGGTCTATCCGCGCAGCTTCGCCGACAGCAACGGCGACGGCATGGGGGACCTGGAGGGCGTACGCTCCCGGCTTCCCTACCTGCGCGACCTGGGTGTGGACGCCGTGTGGCTCAGCCCCTTCTACGCCTCCCCGCAGGCCGACGCCGGCTACGACGTCGCCGACTACCGCGCCGTCGACCCTATGTTCGGCAACCTGCTCGACGCCGACGCGCTGATCCGCGACGCCCATGAACTGGGCCTGCGCATCATCGTCGACCTCGTCCCCAACCACTCCTCCGACCAGCACGAGTGGTTCAAGCGCGCCGTCGCCGAGGGCCCCGGCTCCCCGCTGCGCGAGCGCTACCACTTCCGCCCCGGCAAGGGCGCGAACGGTGAACTCCCGCCCAACGACTGGGAGTCCATCTTCGGCGGCCCCGCCTGGACCCGCGTCACCGAGCCCGACGGCACCCCCGGCGAGTGGTATCTGCACCTGTTCGCCCCGGAGCAGCCCGACTTCAACTGGGAGCACCCGGCCGTCGCCGACGAGTTCCGCTCCATCCTGCGGTTCTGGCTGGACATGGGCGTCGACGGCTTCCGTATCGACGTCGCCCACGGCCTGGTGAAGGCGGAGGGTCTGCCCGACCTCGGCTCGCACGATCAGCTGAAACTGCTGGGCAACGATGTCATGCCGTTCTTCGACCAGGACGGTGTGCACGAGATCTACCGGCAGTGGCGCACGGTCCTCGACGAGTACGCCGGGGAACGCATCTTCGTCGCCGAGGCGTGGACGCCGACCGTCGAGCGCACCGCGAACTACGTACGCCCCGACGAGCTGCACCAGGCGTTCAACTTCCAGTACCTGTCGACCGAGTGGGACGCCGAGGCGCTGCGGGAGTGCATCGACCGCACCCTGGACGCGATGCGCCCGGTCGGCGCCCCCGCCACATGGGTGCTGTCCAACCACGACGTGACCCGGCACGCCACCCGCTTCGCCAACCCGCCCGGCCTCGGCACGCAGATCCGGCTGGCCGGCGACCGCGAGCTGGGCCTGCGCCGCGCCCGCGCCGCCACCCTGCTGATGCTGGCGCTGCCCGGCTCGGCGTACATCTACCAGGGCGAGGAGCTGGGCCTGCCGGACGTCGTCGACCTGCCCGACGAGGTGCGCCAGGACCCGGCGTACTTCCGCGGCGCCGGCCAGGACGGCTTCCGCGACGGCTGCCGGGTGCCGATCCCGTGGACGCGGGAGGGTTCCTCGTACGGCTTCGGTGACGGCGGCAGCTGGCTGCCGCAGCCCGCCGAGTGGGCGGAGCTGAGCGTGGAGGCGCAGACCGGCGTGGAGGGTTCGACGCTGGAGATGTACCGCGCGGCACTCGCCGTCCGGCGGGAGCAGCCGGACCTGGGCGCGGGCGACGCGGTGCAGTGGCTGCGCGCCCCGGAGGGCGTCGTCGCTTTCCGGCGCGGCGACTTCGTGTGCGTGGCGAACACGACCGGTGAGCCGGTGACGGTGCCGGCGTACGGGCGTGTCCTGCTGGCCAGCGGTGACGTGCGGCAGAGCGGTGACGACACGAAGGTTCCGGCGGACACCACGGTGTGGTTCTCGGCGGCCTGATGCCCGTGGGCCGCCCGGCCCGTCCGTGAAAAATTTCAACAACTTCACCCGGCCCGCTGCCTTTTCCGGCAGCGGGCCTTTAACATCTGCGTCACCGCAACTTTGCAGTCATGTTTCAGCAAGGGCTTGCGGTCCCCACGCCCCCTTCAAGGACGAAGGAACCCCACATGGCACGCAGAGCCTTCGCCGGGGTCGCCGCCCTCACGGCGGCCCTTGTCATGACCCCGGCTACCAGTGCGCAGGCCTCCCCGCCCGGCACGAAGGACGTCACCGCGGTCCTCTTCGAGTGGAAGTACAGCTCCGTGGCCGCGGAGTGCACGGACACCCTGGGCCCCGCCGGATACGGCTACGTCCAGGTCTCCCCGCCCGCCGAGCACATACAGGGCCCGCAGTGGTGGACGTCGTACCAGCCCGTCAGCTACCGGATCGCCGGACGGCTCGGTGACCGCACCGCCTTCCGGGACATGGTGAACACCTGCCACGCCGCCGGTGTGAAGGTCGTCGTCGACACTGTCATCAACCACATGTCGGCCGGCAGCGGCACCGGCACCGGCGGATCGTCGTACACGAAGTACGACTACCCCGGGCTGTACTCCTCGTACGACTTCGACGACTGCACCAGCCAGATCAACAACTACGCCGACCGCTGGAACGTCCAGCACTGCGAACTCGTCGGCCTCGCCGACCTCGACACCAGTGAGTCCTATGTGCGCGGCGCGATCGCCGGGTACATGAACGACCTGCTCTCGCTCGGCGTCGACGGGTTCCGCATCGACGCCGCCAAGCACATCGACGCGGCCGACCTCGCGAACATCAAGTCCCGGCTGACCAACCCGAACGCCTACTGGAAACAGGAGGTCATCTACGGCGCCGGTGAGGCCGTCCAGCCGTCCGAGTACACCGGCAACGGCGATGTCCAGGAGTTCCGGTACGCCTACGACCTCAAGCGGGTCTTCAAGAACGAGAAGCTCGCCTACCTGAAGAACTACGGCGAGGGCTGGGGCTATCTGAGCGGCTCCGGCGCCGGTGTCTTCGTCGACAACCACGACACCGAGCGCAACGGCTCCACCCTCAACTACAAGGACGGCGCCGACTACACCCTCGCCAATGTGTTCATGCTGGCCTGGCCGTACGGCGCCCCCGACATCAACTCCGGCTACGAGTGGTCCGACGCGGACGCCGGCCCGCCCAACGGCGGCACCGTCGAAGCCTGCTGGCAGGACGGCTGGAAGTGCCAGCACAAGTGGCCCGAGATCATCCGCATGGTCGGCTTCCGCAACGCCACCCGCGGCCAGGCCGTCACCGACTGGTGGGACAACGGCAACAACGCCATCGCGTTCGGCCGCGGTTCCAAGGGCTACGTCGTCGTCAACCACGAGTCGTCCACGCTGAGCCGCACCTTCCAGACATCCCTGCCGGCCGGGACGTACTGCAACGTGCAGAACAACACCACCGTGACCGTGAACGGCTCCGGCCAGTTCACCGCCACCCTCGGGGCGAACACCGCGCTCGCCGTCTACAGCGGCAAGTCCAGCTGCTGAACCGGCCGTTCCGGGCAAGGGTCGTGAAATCTCTTGCCGATGCTTTCACGACCCTTGCTGCAACGGTTGCGGCGGGGATACCGTCGCGCCGGGGTCGGACCCGTTTGAGCCACAACCCGCAAGGAGTTCACGCCCGTGATACCCAGATGGTCGGCGCCGCCGCGGCACCGAACCCCGCAGGTCGGGCGGGTCGCGGCCGTCACCGCCGCCGCACTCGCCGCCGCAGTGATCCAGCCACTCGCCGCCCGCGCGGCCACCCCGCCCCCGCCGCCCTCGGACGCCGCGCTCGCCGCGCAACCCGCCCGGCACGACGCCACCCGGGAGCAGTTCTACTTCGTCCTGCCGGACCGTTTCGCCAACGGGGACACCTCCAACGACCGCGGCGGCCTGACCGGTTCGCGGCTCACCACCGGCTACGACCCCACCGACAAGGGCTTCTACCAGGGCGGCGACCTCAAGGGCCTCACGCAGCGCCTCGACTACATCAAGGGCCTCGGCACCACCGCCATCTGGATGGCGCCGATCTTCAAGAACCGTCCCGTGCAGGGCACCGGCGCCGACGCGTCGGCCGGCTACCACGGGTACTGGATCACCGACTTCACCCAGGTCGACCCGCACTTCGGCACCAACAAGGACCTGAAGAACCTCATCTCCAAGGCGCACGCCAAGGGCATGAAGGTCTACTTCGACGTCATCACCAACCACACCGCCGACGTCGTCGACTACGAGCCGAAGTCCCACGACTACCTCTCCAAGGGCGCCTTCCCGTACCTCACCGAGGACGGCCGCCCCTTCGACGACGCCGACTACGCCGCCGGCGGCAGGAAGTTCCCCGCCGTCGACAAGGACTCCTTCCCCCGCACCCCGAAGGTCACCAGCCGCAGCAAGGTCCCGGCCTGGCTCAACGACCCCACCATGTACAGCAACCGGGGCGACTCCACATACTCCGGCGAGTCCACCACGTACGGCGACTTCTCCGGCCTGGACGACCTGTGGACCGAACGGCCCGAGGTCGTCAAGGGCATGGAGCAGATCTACGAGCGCTGGGTGCGGGACTTCGACGTCGACGGCTTCCGCATCGACACCGTCAAGCACGTCAACATGGAGTTCTGGACCCAGTGGGCGACCGCGCTCGACGCGTACGCCGCGAAGCACGGCCGTGAGGACTTCTTCATGTTCGGCGAGGTCTACTCCGCCGACACCTCCGTCACCTCGCCGTACGTCACCCAGGGCCGCCTCGACGCCACCCTCGACTTCCCCTTCCAGGAAGCTGCCCGCCAGTACGTCTCCCAGGGCGGCAGCGCGAAGAAGCTCGCCGCCGTCTTCGCGGACGACTACAAGTACACGACCGACAAGGCCAACGCGTACGAGCAGGTCACCTTCCTCGGCAACCACGACATGGGCCGCATCGGGACCTTCCTGAAGCAGGACGACCCGAACGCCACCGACGCCCAGATCCTCGCCAAGGACAAGCTCGCCAACGAGCTGATGTTCCTCAGCCGCGGCAACCCCGTCGTCTACTACGGCGACGAGCAGGGCTTCACCGGCGCCGGCGGCGACAAGGACGCCCGCCAGCCGATGTTCGCCTCCCGCACCGCCGACTACCTCGACGACGACCAGATCGGCACCGACCGCACCCACGCGAGCGACGCCTACGACACCACCGCCCCGCTCTACCGGCAGATCCGCGCCCTCGCCGACCTGCGCAAGGCCAACCCGGCCCTGACGGACGGCGTCCAGACCGAGCGGTACGCCGCCGACGGACCCGGCGTGTACGCCTTCTCCCGCACCGACGCCAAGAGCGGCCAGGAGTACATCGTCGCGTTCAACAACGCGGCCCGGGCGCAGACCGCCACCTTCACCGCCGGCTCCGCGCACATGCGCTACGACGGCATCCACGGCACCACCCAGCGGGTGACGTCCGGCGCCGACGCCCGGCTCACCGTCACCGTCCCCGCCGGCAGCGCGGTCGTCTACAAGGCCGCCGCCCGGCCCGCCGCCC
>NZ_JALLGL010000375.1 GCF_023072675.1 Streptomyces sp. XM83C | reverse complement strand
GTGCCGTAGTGGTCTTGTGGGCCGGGTCGGGTGTCGTCGGTTCGGGGCGGGGTGCCGTCGAGGTTCTCCCTGCGCGGCGCCTGGCCCGGCCGGCCTTCCAGCGGGCCAGCGTGCCCAGCGCGAACACCGACAGCACGAACAGGACCATCAGCTGGCCGATGAACAGCCCCCAGAACAGGCCGTACCCGGAGAGCTGCGCGGGAGGTGTGTCGGGCCAGGCACCGGCCATGTCGTGCGGCTGGCCGATGAGATGCCGCATGGCCAGCGGGGTGCGGGTGAACGTCACCCCGTCCGGCCAGGCGCCGTGCGCGAACCAGCCCGCCAGGCCCGTCGCCGTCCACACCAGCAGGGTCATGCCGAGCAGGAACGCGAGTATGCCCACCAGCAGACCGTCGGGGATGCCGCCCTGACCGGTTCTCTGACCGCGCTGGTTGTCCGCTGCCACGTCCACCCCCTGCTCTACGCCACCGTGGACTCGGCGTCGCCCAGGTGCTGTTCCATGAAGGCCGCCGCCCGCTCCTCCGCCTCCAGCTCGGCGGCGCGCAGGGCGTCGTCCGTGACGTCGCTGGCGGACTCCGTCATCGCGCGGTCGGTGAAGACGAGGGGGCGTTCGGTCTCGGTGACCAGGTGTTTGACGACCTGCACATTGCCGTTGACGTCCCACACGGCGATGCCCGGAGTGAGCGTCGGAATGATCTCCACGGCCCAGCGGGGCAGGCCTAGGACCCGGCCGGTCGCGCGGGCCTCGTCGGCTTTCTGGGCGTAGATCGTGCGGGTGGAGGCCATCTTCAGGATCGCCGCCGCCTCCTTCGCCGCGGCGCCGTCGACGACGTCGGACAGATGGTGGACGACCGCGACGAACGACAGACCGAGGCGGCGGCCGAACTTCAGCAGACGCTGGAACAGCTGTGCCACGAACGGGCTGTTGATGATGTGCCAGGCCTCTTCCACCAGGAAGATGCGCTTCTTGCGGTCGGGCCGGATCCACGTGTGCTCCAGCCACACGCCGACGATCGCCATGAGGATGGGCATGGCGATGCTGTTGCGGTCGATGTGGCTGAGGTCGAACACGATCAGCGGGGCGTCCAGGTCGATGCCGACCGTGGTCGGGCCGTCGAACATGCCGCGCAGGTCACCGTCGACGAGACGGTCCAGGACCAGGGCGACGTCCAGGCCCCACGCCCGGACGTCGTCTATGGCGACGTTCATCGCCTCCGCCGACTCCGGCTCCGGGTGCCGTAGCTGCTCGACGATGTCGGACAGGACGGGCTGGCGGTCGACGATGGTCTCGTTGACGTACGAGTGGGCGACCTTCAGGGCGAAACCGGCCCGCTCGTCGAGGCCGTGACCCATCGCCACCTCGATGATCGTGCGCAGCAGGGCGAGCTGCCCCGTGGTGGTGATGGACGGGTCGAGCGGGTTGAGGCGGATGCCGTGGTCGAGGGCGGCCATCGGGTCCAGGCGGATGGGAGTTATCCCCAGCTCCTGCGCGATGAGGTTCCACTCGCCGACGCCGTCCTCGCCCTGCGCGTCCAGGACGACGACCTGGCGGTCCTTGAAGCGGAGCTGGCGCAGGACGTACGTCTTCTCCAGCGCCGACTTGCCGTTGCCGGACTCGCCGAGGACCAGCCAGTGCGGGGCGGGCAGCTGCTGGCCGTACAGCTGGAACGGGTCGTAGATGTAGCCCTTGCCGGAGTACACCTCACGGCCGATGATCACGCCGGAGTCGCCGAGGCCGGGCGCGGCCGTCGGCAGGTACACGGCCTGGGCCTGGCCGGTGGAGGTGCGGACCGGCAGGCGGGTCGTCTCGACCTTTCCGAACAGGAAGGACGTGAAGGCGTCCGTGAGGACGGACAGCGGGTCCCGCATCAGCGCATCAGCCCCTACCTTCGGATTCCGGTGGCGAACGGCAGCGTGTTCACGAATGCCCGGTGGTGCTCGCGGTCGCACCACTCCAGCTTCAGATACGACTTTCCGGCCGAGGCCCTTATCGTCCGCTTGTCGCGGTTCAGGGCCTCGGGTGAGCGGGAGGAGACGGTGATGTAGCCGACCAGGTTGACGCCGGCGGCGCCGCTGGCGAGGTCCTCGCCGCGCTGGTCGAGACGGTTGTGGGCGGCGATGTCCCGCGGGTCGACGGTGCGGTTCATCTTCGCGGCGCGGGAGGCCTCCGCCTCGTCGTTGGTCTTCTCCGTCAGCATGCGTTCGATGGCGACCTCGGTGGGTTCGAGGTCCATGGTGACGGCGACCGTGCGGATGACGTCCGGGGTGTGGACGAGGAGCGGGGCGAGGAAGTTCACCCCGACGGGAGTCATGGGCCACTCCTTGATCCAGGCGGTGGCGTGGCACCAGGGCGCGCGGGTGGAGGACTCGCGTGTCTTGGCCTGGAGGTAGGTCGGCTCGGTGGCGTCCAGCTCGGCCGGCCAGGCGTTGCGTTTCGTCATCGCCTGGATGTGGTCGATCGGGTGGTCCGGGTCGTACATGGAGTGGATGAGGGAGGCGAGCCGGCTCTGCCCGAGGGGCTGGCGGACCCGGATGTCGGCCTCCTGCAGCCGGGAGCAGATGTCGGTGAGCTCGCGGGCCATGACGACGGCGAGGCCCGCGTCCCGGTCGACTCTGCGGCCTCCCGCCTGGGTGCGGGCGGCGCGGGCCATGGCGTGCGCCTCGGCGGCCAGCTCGCGGGTGTAGTGCATGCAGGCGACCAGGTAGGCGCGGTGCTGCTCGCTGGAGGTGGACACCATCGACAGCAGCTGGTCGTACGACTGCTGGAGCCACGGCGGGGCCTTGTCGTCGCCGCGTACGGCGACGTCCTTGGCGTGGGCGTCGGGGTCTGCGGGCAGGGTGCGGGCGAGCATTTGCAAGCGGGTGACGAAGCCGTCCCCGTTGGCGACGTGCTTGAGGAGCGTGCCGAACCGGTCGACGAGGGCTTCCTGGTCCTCGCTGTCGCGCAGGCCGACGCCGGGGCCCTCGATCTCGATGGCGGCGGTGACGGTGCGCCGGTCGGCGTGCAGCAGCACGGCGATCTCGTCGGGGCCGAACGGTGCCGACAGCCAGGTGATGCGGCCGATGCCGGGTGGGGGCCCGATCTCGACCTCGCGGCCGTCGAGGCGGGTGCCGGCCTCGATGGCGCCGGAGCGGTAGGTGGCGCCGCGGCGCAGGGTGCGCTTGTAGCTGCGGTTGATCTCGAACCACTTGTAGAACGTGCGGTGCTTGTACGGCACGTAGACCGCGGCGAGCGCGAGCAGCGGGAAGCCGGTGAGCAGCACGATGCGCAGCGGGAGGACGGGGACGAGGAGGCCGCACATCATGCCGAGGAACGCGCCGGCGATGATCAGCGCGATCTCGCCGGTCTCGCGGTTGCGGCCGACGATGGCGTTCGGCCGGGCTCGGCCGATCAGATACGTACGGCGGGGCGTGACCGGGTGGGACACATGGGAGTCGGTCGTCAACGCCCTTCACCTCCCGTGCGGTTGGGGCTGTTGCCGGTGTTGCGGGTCGTGCTGGCGTGAGGTGTGTGGACGGTGCTGGCGCGGGGCGGGGGTGCGGCGGAGGGGACAGATCCGCCGCCACCACCGGTCGGGGTGCGGCTGCTGTGCGCGGCGACGCCGCCGGTGGCCGGGTTGGCCGGGCGGGGGGTGCTGCTCGTCGTGGCCGCGGCGGCGCCGCCGTTGCTGTCGGCGCGGGTGCTGTGGGTCTTGATGCCCTGGGCGACGAGGGTGGCCGGGGAGCTGATGACGGCGGCGGCCTTGCTCTCGGCGCTCTGCATGATGCGGTTGTTGCGGGAGTTGGCGATCTCGTCGCCGAAGCCGGGCACGAAGCGGTAGATCATGCCGCTGGCGAAGATCGCGAGCAGGATGATGGCGAGGCCGGAGACGACGGCGGCGAGGGAGTCGGGGCCGTCGTCGGTGCTGAGCGCCCCGGCCAGGCCGAGGACGATGACGATGACCGGCTTGACGAGGATCACCGCGATCATGATCCCGGCCCAGCGGCGGACGTGGCCCCACAGGTTCTTGTCGACGAGGCCGGCGTAGACGACGACGCCGAGCAGCGCGCCGACGTACAGGAGGACTGCCCGCAGGAACAGCTCCAGGTAGAGCACGCCGGCGGCGAGAATCGAGATCAGGCTGACGATGATCAGCATGATCGGGCCGCCGCCGATGTCGGTGCCCTTCTTCAGGGCCTCGGAGAAGGTGCCGAAGAACGTGTCCGTCTGGTCGCCGGTCGCCTTGGCGAGGACGTCGCTGACGCCGTCGGTCGCCGAGACGACCGTGTAGAGGATCAGCGGCGTGAACGCGGAGGCCAGGACGGTCAGCCAGAGGAACCCGATCGCCTCGGACACGGCGGTGGTGAACGGCACACCGCGGATCGCCCTCTTGGCCACGGCCAGCAGCCACAGCACGAGCGTCAGGATGGCCGACGCGGCGAAGACGATGGCGTACTGCTGGAGGAACTTCGGGTTGGTGAAGTCGACGGAGGCCGTGTTCTTCACGGCTGCGCTGAGCTTGTCGACGGTCCAGGAGGCGGCCTCGGCGCAGCCCTTGGCGAGGGAGCTGAGGGGGTCGAGGGTGGAGTTGGGGTCTTGGGTTGTGCCGGGGGTGGAGGGGTGGTTGGTTGGGTTGCCTCGTTCGCAGTACTTCTTGGCCGGCCCGGCGATCAGAGCGCAGGGGTCGCTGCTCTGTGAGGGGCTCGGCGAAGGACTGGGACTGGGCGATGGCGCGGCGAAGGCACGTGTGGTTGCCAGCACTGCGATCGCTTCTACGGCGGTGACAGCCCCAGCCAGTGTGAGGACGCGGCGGTTAGCGGGCATAGGTGAACCCTCCGAACTCCTTGACCGCCTTGCTGATCTCATCGGCGCCGGAAACGGGGTTGTCTCCCGCCACCGGAGTGGGGCCGGTCTTCTGGCTGGTCTCCAGAACCTTCCAGTCGTTGCCGGACCAGTTCAGCTTGATCGTCACGGTGAACCAGCCGCTCGTGACGGGATTCGTCGAGTCCTCGCTGGCCAGTCCGAAGAGGCCGTTGCACCAGACCTCGACGGTGGCTGTGCTGGTAGTGAAGGACGTTGTCTTGGTGCCCGCAGGCATGGTGCGGTTGACGAAGGTGGTGCCCGGGCGGGCGCTGCCGTCGTCGTTGAGACCGATCTTCTTCAGGAAGGCCGCGGAGTAGTCCGCGTCGAAGCCCGCCTGGAGCTGGTCGACGGCACTCGGGTCAGAGATGGTCTGCACGATCTCGTGGCGTCTGGCGGCGTTGAACATGCCGTCAGAGCCCAGCACCATCGCATAGTTCGCAGCCGCGCTCTCCGCCCCCTGCTGATCATGAGCAAACCCCGAAGGAATCCCCCCGCTCC
>NZ_JALLGL010000374.1 GCF_023072675.1 Streptomyces sp. XM83C | reverse complement strand
GCACGGGGCGGGGCTGCCGTGGGCTGCGGCCCGTGTCCGTCCCCCCGGGGGCCGTGCCGGTCCGGCGTCAGTCCTATGCCGGGGCCAGCAGCGGCCTCGCCCGTTCGCGCAGCTCCACGACCCGGGGCTCGTCGCCGTACGGCTCCAGGCGGTGCAGCAGGTCCTTCACGTACTCCGTGGTCCGCGCCGACGAGATCCGACCCGCGACCTCCACCGCGCGCACGCCCTGCGCGCACGCCGCGTCCAGGTTGCCGGACTCCAGCTCGGCCACCGCGGAGACCACCAGGCGCAGCCCGTGCGAGCGGACGAACTCCTCCGTAGGCTTCGACAGGGCCTGTTCGGTGAAGCGGCGCACCTGCCGCGGCGCCTTCAGGTCGCGGTAGCACTCGGCGGCGTCCGCGGCGAACCGGTCGTAGGAGTAGAAGCCCAGCCAGGACGGGTCGTTGTCGCCGGGGCGGGATCGTTCCAGCCAGCCCTCGGCGGCCTTCAGGGAGGCACCCGCCGCCTGGGCGTCACCCGCGCGTGCGTGCGCGCGTGCCTCCACCAGACGGAAGAAGCTCATGGTGCGCGCGGTGGCCAGGCCCCGGTTGCGTTCCAGCGCGGCCTGCGCGAGGTCCACGCCCTCGTCGCCGAAACCGCGGTAGGTCGCTTGCAGCGACATCGACGCCAGCACGTACCCGCCGAGGGGGACGTCCGCGGCGGCGCGGGCGAGCCGCAGCGCCTGGATGTAGTACCGCTGCGCGGCCTCCTGCTGGCCCGTGTCGAACGCCATCCAGCCGGCCAGGCGGGTCAGTTCGGCGGCGGCGCCGAACAGCGCCCGGCCCACCTCGTCGGAGTAGGAGCCCAGCAGCAGCGGCGCCGCCTCGACGCGCAAGCACTCCGGCACCATCGACGAACGCCAGTCGCCGCCCCCGTACTTGGAGTCCCAGCGCCTGGCGTCCTCCGCGGCCTCCCGCAGCTTCCGCACGTCGCTGTGGCCGACTTTGATCGGTGCGCCCGTGCCCTCCGCCGGTCCGGCCTCGCGCGCGACCGAGCTGTCGGCCGGGGTTATCAGCCAACGGGAGGCGGGCGTTGCGTATGCGCTCACTGCGAACGATCCGGCGAGCGACTGCCAGATGCCGCCGGAGCCGGCGCGGCGCCCGGCGAGGTCGAGACGGTACAGCTCCGTCGCCGACTTCACCGCCTGCCCCACGTCACGCGGGAACGCCAGGCCGACCTCCGGCGCGGGGTCCGCGTCCGCCAGGCCGATCTCGTGCAGCGGCACCGGCCGGCCGAGCTTCTGGCCGATGGCGGCGGCGATGAGGTGCGGCGCGGCACCCTGCGGCACCATGCCCTTCGACACCCAGCGCGCCACCGACGTCTTGTCGTAGCGAAGTGTCAACCCGCGCTGGGCGCCAAGGTCGTTGACGCGCCGGGCGAGTCCTGCGTTGCTGATTCCCGCGAGGGCGAGAACGGCGCCGAGCTTTTCGTTCGGCCCGCGTTGCTCCCTGGACATGCGCCACCCCTCGACACAGACGGCTGCCGCGCTGGCATAACCACGCGGCATTCGTAAACCCAGCGTAGTTCGCCGGATCCCAAGCGTTAAGGGGCTTTGTTCCGGATGGCGGGATTGTGGTCCGTACGGAAGTACGGGCCCCTGCACGGACGGTGGCGGCGCGCTCCCGGCGTGTGGCCGTGCGCCCGTGTGTGCGCTCTTCTCCGGCCATCTCGGGAGCGGTTCCATGGGCGGTGCGTGGGTCGGCCCGCTGTACTGGATCCAGTGGGCTGGGGGACACCGCCGCCTTCATCCCCGCGGGCGGCGGAACGGTCCGGGGGGCGGCGACGCCTCCCGGACTGCGCGCGTTCCGGCCGCGGTTGAGTCCGCGCCAGATGTGTACGGAGCGTGTACGTGTCGCGCACGCGCGCGTGCCCAAGTTCGCCACCGGGCGTCGATTTGGCCGAAAATCGACCCCCTGTTCCCGGGCTCGACACCCGCTCCCACCACGGGAGTTGAGGGCGCACAGGGCGTTCGAGGGGAGTGAATCGGGGGCGCATTCACATCGTCGGGGTTTCTGTGCGCGGGTGGGCCCGCCGACGCGCGAGCGGCTCCGCCGACTCTCTGAGACGCGTTCTTCGTGGCAGCATGTGAACCGTTCGAGCGGTGCAGAGTTGTCCACAGCCTGTGGAGGCGTCGATGCGGTGGTTGGTGGGATGGAGCAGCACCGCCGCGAGGGCCGCCGAGATCGGCTCCGCCGGTGCCACCGGATACGACGGCGAGACCCTGCACCCCGTCGGCTCCCACCTGCTGTGGGGCGACCCCGACCCGCTGTGGGCCGTCGGCGACTGGCGGCCCGACGAGATCCGCGTCGTCACCGCCGACCCCGAGACCCGCATCGCCGTCCTCGGCCTGTGCGGCGCCAGCGACGAACAACTGCGCGTCGCCCTCTTCGCCGCCCGCGGCGGCGCCCTGCGCCACCTCACCGCCTGGCCCGGCAGCTACACCGCCGTCGTCCAGGTCGGACGCCGCATCACCGTCTGCGGAGACCTCGCCGGCGCCCGACCCGTCTTCTACACCCCCTGGGCCGGCGGCACCGCCTACGCCACCGCCGCCCTGCCCCTCGCCGACCTCGTCGAGGCCAACCTCGACTTCGCGCACCTCGCCGCGCTGCTCGCCGCCCCCGACGTGCCCGCCGCCGTACAGGACTCCACCCCCTACGCCGGCGTGCGGCGCGTACCGCCGGGGCACGCGCTGATCCTGCGCGCCGGGGCGCGTGAGATCGCCGGGTACGAACCCGTCGCCTCCCTCGCCGTCGCCGCACCACCCGCCGACCCCGAAAGCGCCGTGGACGGCGTGCGCGACGCGCTCGTCGAAGCCGTACGCACCCGGCTGTCCGCTCCCCGCCACGTGCCCGACATCGACCCCGGGCCCGTCCCCGGCATGGGCCCCGCCGAACGCCGCGCCGCCCGCGGCATGCCCGTACCCGGCATCGGCGCCGACCTGTCCGGCGGACCCGCCTCCGCCACCCTCGCCCTCCTCGCCGCCGGACTCCCCGGCAACCCGGGCACCCTCCTCGGACACGGCACCGGCGCCGGCGAACGCCTCCTCGCCGTCACCTTCAACGACCTCGCCGTCGCGGGACGCGAAGCCGAACTCGAACGGGCCGGCGCGCTCGCCGCCAACCCCCGCCTCCACCACGTCGTCGTCACCGGCGGCGAGGACGTCCTGCCCTACGCCGACCTCGACGGACCCCTCACCGACGAACCCGCGCCCTCCCTCGTCACCGCCGCCCGGAACCGCGCCCGCCTCATGTCCGGCAGCGCCGACCACTTCATCGGCACCGGCGCCCGGCAGGTCCTCGACGCCCACCCGGCGCGCCTCGCCGACCTGCTGATGGACCGCAAACGACGCCACCTGGTCCGGCCCGTCGCCGCCCTCGCCCGAGCCGACGGCTCCGTCCTCGTCCCCGCGCGCGTGTACGCCGCAGCCCGGCGGCTCGCCCGCACCCCCTACCGGGCCGGTCTCGAAGGCCTCGCCGAACGGCTGCTGCACCAGCGGTTCGACGAACCCGGCGGCGCGTCCGGGGCCTCCCTCGCCGCGCTCACCTGGGCCAGACCCGGGCCGGCGGCGCGGTGGCTGACCGGAGAGGCGCTCGCTGAAGTATCGGTTCGCCTCCAGCACGCGACCGCCCGGTCCGGCGTCGGGCCCGGGCAGCGGCCCGGCGACTATCGCGCGCGTGCCGCCCTCGCCCGGGCCGCCGCCGACCTGCGCATCCTCGAACAGGCCGCGGAGATCCGCTCCCAGCGGCTGCACGCGCCGTTCCTCGACAACCAGGTCGTACGCGCGTGCCGCGCCCTCCCCGAGACCTTGCGCGTCCGACCCGGGGCCCGCGCGGAGATCCTCCGCACCGTCCTCCAGGGCGCCGGGGTGACCGACCTTCCGCCCGGCTGGGGAGCCCCCTCCCACGCGCCGTCCGCCGCAGCCGCCCGGACCGGGCTGCGCGTCGCCGCCGACTCCCTGCTCGACCTGTTCGACACGCCCCTGCTCGCGGAGGCGGGGCTCGTCGAGGCGCGCGTCGTCCGCAAGGCCGTGCGGGGCGCCGCGGCGGGGGAGCCGCTGCCGCTGGACGGGCTCGCGGATCTCGTCTCCCTCGAGCTGTGGCTACGGCGGCTGCTGGCGCGGCGGGGCACGTGCTGGACGGGGACACCGGCGCGGGCGCGGGCCGTTCCGGCGGGGGTGTCACGCCGGGTGCCGGCGGGGCCGGCGGGGTCGCCGGGGGCGGCTGTGCGGCGCCTGGTCTGACGCCTGCGCTGCCACCTACGGCCGGTGGGGGGCCTTTGCGCAGTGCCGCGCGCCCCTTTGCCACCGGGGGCCGGTGACGCCGCTGGTGCGCAGGTCGCCGCGCCCCTTTTGGGGTGCCTGGGGTTTCGTTGTTCACCACGGGCCGGTGGGGGCTTGGCGCGCAGTTCCCCGCGCCCCTGTCTTGGCTGGGCCATCGTGTTTCACCTGCGGGCCGGTGGGGGCTGGTTGCGCAGTTCCCCGCGCCCCTTCGGGGTTTCGTTTCCACCTGCGGGCCGGTGGGGGGTTCTCGCGCAGTTCCCCGCGCCCTTTCGGGGTTTCGTTTCCACCTGCGGGCCGGTGGGGGGTTCTCGCGCAGTTCCCCGCGCCCCTTCGGGGTTTCGTTTCCACCTGCGAGCCGGTGGGGAGTTCTCGCGCAGTTCCCCGCGCCCCTGAGTGCCTGCGGCGGCCTGTGTCCGAGGGTGCGTGGTTGCGGTAGCGCCGTCTCTCCGGTGGGTGGATCGGGTGCGCGCCGGGAGTTTTCGCCGCACGCTGCGGGCGGGCACCCCCCCCTTCCCGCCGCGGGCGGCTGTCCGCCGTCGCGGCTGACGGCAACCGTCCGATGCAGCGGCGGGGGCCCGGGGCGCACGCTCGCGTGGCTGCGGGCAGTCGTGCTTGCTGGGGTGGTTTGCCCACCCGGGCATCGGTGGTGTCGGGGGCGCTTGCTCATATGGCTGCGGGCAGTCGTGCCGCTGGGGCGATGGGGGTCCCCCCTGCTCGACCGAAGTCGAGAGCTTGGGGGAGGGTGGGCGCCGAGGGTACCCGCGCCCGCACTGACGCCGGGTGACCCTGTATCGCGGGGGCGCTGACCCGCGCCGAAAGGGCCCGCACCCACGCCGGGTGACCCCACAGCGCGGGGCGCTGACCCGGCTCGCAGCCACGTTGGGTGGACCCGTGGCGCGGGGGCGCTGGGGACTCGCCCCGGGGAACCACTGGGTCGGAGCGTGGGGGCCCGGGGAGAATGGGGCGGTGCGGTACAGAATTCTGGGCGTCGCCCAGGCAGAGGACGAACACGGCACCCCCGCCGCCCCGGGCGGCCC
>NZ_JALLGL010000373.1 GCF_023072675.1 Streptomyces sp. XM83C | reverse complement strand
GGGCTGGCCCCGGCCCACCCCCGCGGCACCCGGTACGCACACGCCGCCGCGCGGCCGAAGGCCCCGGTCCCCCGGCCTCACGGTCCGGGAGCCGGGGCCTTCGCCGTACCGGTCCTGTCGGCGGCCTGCGGCCTGTGGCTCAGCCCTTCCAGGCGCGGGTCACGCGACCGTCCCGCACCTCGAAGTTGAGCCGGCCCACCCGGTACTCCATGGTGATGATCGCGCCGGGCGGCAGCGAGCGCACGGTCGTCCAGCCCCGCTCGCGGGCACGCTGCTCGGCCCGTCCGGCGGGAAGACCGACGTAACCGTCGGGGCTGTCCTGGGGCTCCTGCGGCGGAGTGGGAATCGTGGGTGACATGGCTCCCACGCTAGGCGCCGAACCGTATCCGAGGAACCCCGATCCCGTGCGATGGATCACTCCGGTCACACTTCTGTCACAGGATACCGACCGGTGTTTCAGCTGTTCCGTGGCGCGAAATCGACGGAATCCCTACGCCTTCCGCGCGTAATCGAACGCGATTTCCGCGTGTCTGCCGCCCCGGTTCCCCGGCCTCGCGGAAAGTTCCCGGGGAACTGCCCCGGCACGGCTTTCCCGTCTCTTTTCCGCGAGGTCCGCGGGGCGGGCATCGCACAGGGAATACCGGGCACGGTCACAAGACGGCCGGTACGCACCCTGTCGGAGCCGGCGGCGGCGAGCGCATGATGGCGGAGGCCCGCCCGCGACCGCGGTGCCGGCCCGCGGCGGACCCGGCACGCGACGAGCGAAGGGGCGAGCAAGCGATGGGCACGCAGACCGTACCGGCGGCGGCGAACCCGAGGCCGGTCACGCGCCACGGCCGGATCGTCGTCGACTGGCTGACCACCACCGACCACAAGAAGATCGGGCATCTCTACCTGATCACATCGTTCGTGTTCTTCCTCGTCGGCGGGGTGATGGCGCTGCTGATGCGCGCCGAGCTGGCCCGGCCGGGACTACAGATCGTGACCAACCAGGAGTTCAACCAGCTGTTCACGCTGCACGGCACGATCATGCTGCTGCTGTTCGCGACGCCCAGCTTCGCCGGGTTCGCCAACGAGCTGATGCCGCTGCAGATCGGCGCGCCCGATGTGGCGTTCCCGCGGCTGAACATGTTCTCGTACTGGCTGTTCCTGTTCGGCGGGCTGATCGTGCTCGGCTCGCTGCTGGTGCCGGACGGGCCCGCCGCGTTCGGCTGGTTCGCCTACGCACCGCTCAACGACTCCGTGCACTCCCCCGGCGTCGGCCCCGACCTGTGGATCATGGGGCTGGCGCTGGCCGGGTTCGGCACGATCCTCGGCGCCGTCAACTTCATCGCCACGATCGTCGGCATGCGCGCGCCCGGCATGACCATGTTCCGGATGCCGATCTTCACCTGGAACACGCTGCTGACGTCGATCCTGATCCTGATGGCGTTCCCCGTGCTGGCGGCGGCGCTGCTGGTGCTGGAGGCGGACCGGCGCTTCGGCAGCCAGGTCTTCGACGCGGCGAACGGCGGGGCGCTGCTGTGGCAGCACCTGTTCTGGTTCTTCGGGCATCCCGAGGTGTACATCATCGCGCTGCCGTTCTTCGGCATCATCACGGAGATCATCCCGGTCTTCGCCCGCAAGCCGATCTTCGGCTATCTGACGCTGGTCGGCGCGACGATCGCGATCACCGGGCTGTCGATCGTGGTGTGGGCGCACCACATGTTCGCCACGGGCGCGGTGCTGCTGCCGTTCTTCTCGTTCATGAGCTTCCTGATCGCGGTGCCGACGGGCGTGAAGTTCTTCAACTGGACCGGCACGATGCTCAAGGGCTCGCTGTCGTTCGAGACGCCGATGCTGTGGGCGACGGGCTTCCTGGTGACGTTCCTGTTCGGCGGGCTGACGGGGGTGATCCTGGCGTCGCCGCCGATGGACTTCCACGTCACCGACTCGTACTTCGTCGTGGCGCACTTCCACTACGTCGTGTTCGGCACGGTCGTCTTCGCGATCTTCGGCGGGCTGTACTTCTGGTGGCCCAAGTTCACCGGGAAGATGCTCGACGAGCGGCTCGGGAAGATCCAGTTCTGGACGCTGTTCGTGGGCTTCCACACCACGTTCCTGGTGCAGCACTGGCTGGGCGCGGAGGGCATGCCGCGCCGCTACCCGGACTATCTGGCGGCGGACGGCTTCACCGCGCTGAACACGGTGTCCACGATCGGCGCGTTCCTGCTGGGCCTGTCCACGCTGCCGTTCCTGTACAACGTGTGGAAGACCGGGAAGTACGGGGAGAAGGTCGACGTCGACGACCCGTGGGGGTACGGGCGTTCGCTGGAGTGGGCGACGTCGTGCCCGCCGCCGCGGCACAACTTCACGGCGCTGCCCAGGATCCGCTCGGAGTCGCCCGCCTTCGACCTGCACCACCCGGAGTTCGCCGCGCTGACCGCGCAGCCCGAGCCGACGGCGCACCAGGCGGTGGAGGACCGGGGCGAGGGCGAGCGCGGGGACGGTCAGGGTTCGTAGGGCAGCTGCGGGACGTCGTAGCAGGTGCGGTTCATGTCGCCCTGGGTGACCCAGCCCCGGCCGTCGCGCCAGCGCGCCACCGACAGACAGGTGCGCCGGGACTCCGGTGGCTCGGGCAGCCGTTCGAAGACGACGGGCAGCAGCAGACCGCCGGCGGTGAAGCCCTCGCTGCGGTTCATCCAGGCGTCCACGCAGGCCCGGGTGATGCCGCGCGGCGCGCAGGCCTCGGCGGCCTCGGTGAACCAGCGGGCCGCCGCCCAGCCCTCCAGCTGCCACTGGGAGTGCGTCCTCAGCTGCCGTGTGGCGTCGCGGAACTCCCGTACGGCCGGGTCGCCGGTGTCGTCGAAGTTGCGGCTGGATCCCGTCACCCACAGGGCGTTGCGGCAGTGCGGGGCGTCCCGGTAGTCCTCGGGGACGGTGGACGTCCAGTTCTGCACGTTGGTGACCTTGGCGGTGACACGGACGCCGAGGTCGTCCATCGCCTCGCACAGGCGGGCGTTGCCGTGGGTGTCGAGGGCGTCGAGGACGAGGTCCGCGTGCTGCTGCTTCAGATCGGCGGCGACCGCGCGGAAGTCGGGCAGCGCGAAGTCGACCTGCTCGCTGACCACCCGGTACCCCTCGGCCCGCAGGCCGCGCTCGACGAGGCGGGCGTAGGCGGCGGACGCGGCCTGGTTGTACGACACGACGGCGGCCGTGCGCGCGCCCTGTTCCTGCTTGAAGTAGCGGTACACCTCGGTGCCGCCGTACAGCGTGCCGTGCCAGCCGGGGGTGCCGTCGCGGGGTGCGAGGCTGCCGTAGATGCCGTACAGGTGCGGCCAGGTGTCGTAGGCGGCGCCGATGGGCTGGCCGCCGATGTCGGGGACGCCCGCACGGGAGACGCGGGGGGCGCCCGCGTAGTCGAGGGCGGTGGTGGCGACGAGGGCGACGACCTTGTCCTCGTCGATCAGCCGGTGCACGCAGGCGTTGTTGCCGACGCCGCTGCCTCCGTCGTCGCACGTGCGGACCTCGACACGGCGGCCGTCGATGCCGCCGCGCGCGTCGAGCCGGTCGAAGAAGGCCTTCGCGCCGTCGCGGGGCCCGGTGAACGCGTTGCCGCCGACGGGGCTGGTGGCGCTGGTGATGATGCCGACGCGCAGCGGCTCGCGGGCGGTCGCGGTCGCCGTGGGCCGGTCGCGGTGCTCGAAGTCGCTCTCGGGCAGGCGGCTGCCGCAGGCGGCGGCCAGGGTGAGCAGCAGCGCCGCGGCGGCGGCCTCAGCAGCCCGGCAGCGGCGACTGCGTGGCCGAGCCATTGCCGCTCAGCTGCACCAGCGCGCACAGGGTGCGCACGGACACCTTCCAGGTGCCGTCCTGCTCGACGGCCGTGCCGGAGGCGTCCGGCAGGGCGGTGGCGCCGTTCAGCAGCAGTGTGTAGGTGACGGTGGCCTCGGTGGCCGAGGTGAACTCGGTGTCCTCCACCCGGGCGGTGACCTGTCCGCCGCGCTTGTCGCCGCTGAAGGCCTGGAGGACGGGAGCCATCTGTTCGCCGTTCTCCAGCAGCCGCTGTTTGTCCTTCAGGGGGGTCGCCGGGTCGAAGAACTTCTGCCAGTTCTCCTTGATCTCCCGTTCGGCAGCCGCCGCGTCGGCGGGCGCTCCGGTCGCCGTGCCGGTGGCCGTGCCGCCGGTGGCCGTCTGTGCCGTCGGGGTGGCGGAGGCGCTGCCTCCGCCTCCGTCGCCGTCGTCGCACGCGGCGAGCACCGGGGCGAGAATGAGAAGGAGGGCGACGGCCGACGCCGTCCCCCGTCCCGCTGCCCGTGGGCCGCGCCGCTCGGTTCGCGTCCTGTGCCTGTACGTGCTCCCGAGAACCATCTGGCTCACCACCGGGTGTCGTTCCGGGCCGGGTGCCTCCGGTGTTCTCAGGGTCGGCGCACAGGGGGCGCAGTGCAAGCCATCGGCCGGCACCGCCGACACCTCCGCCGTCCGACGTGTGGGAGCCGAGATGAGGACAGCCAGCCGTCTGCGGACCGTCCCTCCCCTGCTGTGGGCCGCCTGGGCCGCACTCGCGGCCGGCGCCGTGCTGTGCGTCATCGGCTGGTACGGCGTCTCGGGCGAGCGGTTCGCCGAACAGCAGCTGCCGTACCTCGCGTCCTGCACGGTGCCGGGGGCGGCGCTGATCGTCGCCGGGGCGGTGCTGCTCGCCCACGGCCGCGGGCAGGTCGCCGCCACGCGCGTGGAGGAGCTGTACGCGCTGCTGGTGGAGGCCGGCCCCGTGGGCGGGGAGGAGACCGGTTCCGGGACGGCGCCGCTCGCGGTGAGCGGGGAGATGCGCATGGTGCCGGGCGGCACGCTGTGGCACCGCGCGGACTGTCCCCTGGTCGCGGGGAAGGCGGAGGCGCTGCCCGTCGACGCGAGGCTGCTGCGCGGTGGAGGGCTGAGCGCGTGCCCGATCTGTGAGCCGGCCGGGGGCACCGGCTGATGCCCGCCCCGCCGGCCGTCTGGCCGTCCTCGCCGACGGTCACGGCGATGTCGTCGCTGACGTGGGACCTGACGCTGGCCGGGCTGTCGGTGGGCAGCGCCGCCGCGCTCACCGGGGTCGGGCTGATCGTGACGTACCGGGCGACCGGGGTGCTGAACTTCGCGCACGGCGCGATCGCGATGGTGTGCGCCTATGTGCTGCGGCAGTGCGTGGCGGGCTGGGGGTGGCCGCTGTGGCCCTCGGCGGCGCTGACGCTGCTGGTGGTGGCGCCGGGCATCGGAGTGCTGCTGGAACGGTTCGTCTTCCGCCCGCTGTCGGTCCTCGGAGGCGATCCGGCGCAGACGTTGGTGGCGTCCATCGGGGTGTTCGTGCTGCTGGTGGGCGGGGCGGCGGTGCTGTGGGG
>NZ_JALLGL010000372.1 GCF_023072675.1 Streptomyces sp. XM83C | reverse complement strand
GGGTGGGGGTGGGTGGGGGTGGGGGCCCCAAGAGGAGTCCCCCCGTAGGACGACCGAAGCACCCAGCTCAGGGCCCCTGAAGATCCACCAACCCCGCCAGCGCCTCGCGATGGGCGCCCGCTGTGCCGTAGGCGAGGGAGTCGGCCTTGGCTCGTTTCAGGTAGAGGTGGACGGGGTGTTCCCAGGTCATGCCGATGCCGCCGTGCAGTTGGAGGGCTTCCTCGGCGGCGCGGACGGCGACGGGCGCGGCGTAGGCCTGGGCGACGGCGACGGTGACGTCGGTGTTCCCGCCGGTGGTCAGGGCGTCGGCTGCGGCGCGTGCGGCGGCGCGCAGGTTGACGACCTCCAGCCAGAGCTGGGCGAGCCGGTGTTTGAGCGCTTGGAAGGAGCCGACGGGCCGGTTGAACTGTTTGCGGTCCTTCAGGTAGCGGACGGTGTCCGTCAGCAGGCGTTCGGCGACGCCGAGTTGTTCGGAGGCGAGCAGTCCGGCGCCGGTGCGCAGGGCGCGGCGTACGGCGGGTTCGGCGTCGCCGATACGGCGGCCCGCGGCGCCGTCGAGCCGTACGGTCGTGACGGGGCGCGTGAGGTCGAGGGAGACCTGGGAGGTGACGGTGGCGGTGTCGGCCTGGACGGCGTACAGGGCGCCGTCGTCGGCGGGTACGAGCAGCACGTCGGCGACGGCGGCGTCGGCGATGCCGGTGAGTTCGCCGTGGAGCAGCCCGTTCTCGGCGTGTACGGCGGGGAAGGGGGCGCCGGGTGCGCGGTGCAGGGCGACGGCGAGGATGCCGACGGTGCGGCCGGAGGCGAGCCCGGTGAGGAGGTCTTCGGCGTCGCAGGCGAGGAGGGCTTCGGTGGCGACGACGGCGCTGGTGAGGTAGGGCACGGGGGCGACGGCCCGGCCGAGTTCCTCGAGGACGACGGCTGCTTCCCGGTGGGTGGCGCCCTGTCCGCCGAGTTGTTCGGGGACGAGCAGTCCGGCGAGGCCCATGCCGTCGGTGAGCGCCTTCCACACGGCGCGATCGTGGGGGGTGTCGGTCTCGGCGCGGGCGAGGACGCTCGACGTGTCGCAGTGGTCGTCGAGGAGGTCCCGCACCGCGGCGCGCAGCGCCTCTTCCTCCTCGGAGTAGAGAAGATCCGTCATCGGGCGAGGTCCTTCCATGCGACGTCCTTGTCGGTGCGCGGTTCGGCGGGCAGGCCGAGGACGCGTTCGGCGACGATGTTCAGCAGGATTTCGCTGGTCCCGCCTTCGATGCTGTTGCCCTTGGCGCGCAGGTAGCGGTAGCCGGCGTCGCGGCCGGTGAAGTCGACGTGTTCGGGGCGGCGCATGGTCCAGTCGTCGTACAGCAGGCCTTCCTCGCCGCGCAGTTCGACTTCGAGGCCGCTGATCTCCTGGTTGAGGCGGGCGAAGCCGAGTTTCATGCCGGCGCCTTCGGGGCCTGGCTGGCCGACGGCGAGCTGTTGGCGCAGGCGTTCCGCGGTGAGGCGGGTGACCTCGGCGTCCACCCAGAGTTTCAGCAGGCGCTGGTGCAGGTCGTGGGTGCGCAGTTCGGGGCGTTCGCGCCAGGTGCGGGCGACGGGGCCGATCATGCCGCCTTCGCGGGGGACGCGCATGCCGCCGATGGCGACGCGTTCGTTGTTGAGGGTGGTCTGGGCGACGCGCCAGCCGTCGCCGACGGCTCCGAGGCGGCGGTCGTCGGGGATGCGGACGCCGGTGAGGAAGACCTCGTTGAACTCGGCTTCGCCGGTGATCTGCCGCAGCGGACGTACGTCGACACCGGGGTCGGTCATGTCGCAGACGAAGTAGGTGATGCCGGCGTGCTTGGGTACGCCGGGGTCGGTGCGGGCGATGAGGATGGCCCAGCGGGCGAGGTGGGCGCTGGAGGTCCACACCTTCTGTCCGTCGATCACCCAGTCGTCGCCGTCGCGGACGGCGCGGGTGCCGAGTGCGGCGAGGTCGGAGCCGGCGCCGGGTTCGCTGAAGAGCTGGCACCACACTTCCTCGCCGGTCCACAGGGGTTTGAGGAAGCGCTGTTTCTGTTCCTCGGTGCCGTATTTGAGGATGGTGGGTGCGGCCATGCCGAGGCCGATGCCGATACGGCGGGGGTCGTTGTCGGGGGCGCCCGCGGCTTCCAGTTCGGCGTCGACGACGGCCTGGAGGCTGCGGGGGGCGTCGAGTCCGCCGAGGCCTTCGGGGAAGTGCACCCAGGCGAGGCCGGCGTCGAAGCGGGCGCGGAGGAAGTCGAGCCGGTCGGTGGTCGTGGGCGGGTGCGCGGCCAGGAACTCTCGGGTGCGTCGGCGCAGTTCGTCGGCGTCGGTCATGCTGCGGCTCCCTTCTCCAGGACGACGGTGACGCGTCCGGTCGTCTCGCCGTCGGCGACGCGCTGCACGGCCCGCGCGGCGTCTTCGAGCAGTACGCGTTCGCTGACGAGTGGTTCGATCGCGCCGCGGGCGGCCAGGGCGGTGAGCTGTTCGTGGCAGTGGCGGACGAGTGCGGGGTTCTTGGTGTTGTACAGGCCCCAGTGCAGGCCGAGGATGGAGTAGTTCTTCACCAGGGCGTGGTTGAGGGCGGGGCTGGGGATGGTGCCGCTGGCGAAACCGACGACGACGATACGGCCCTCGAAGGCGACGGTCTTGGCGGACTGTGTGTAGGCCTGGCCGCCGACCGGGTCGTAGATCACGTCGGCGCCGCGTCCGCCGGTGGCTTCCTTCACGGCGGCGACGACGTCCTCGGTGTGCCGGTCGATGACGATGTCGCAGCCCAGTTCGCGGGCGACGGCGGCTTTGGCGGCGCCGCCGACGACGCCGATCACTGTGGCGCCGGCGGCTTTGCCGAGCTGGACGGCGGCGCTGCCGACGCCGCCGGCGGCGGCGTGCACGAGCAGGGTCTCGCCGGCTTCCAGGTGGGCGCGGCGGTGCAGGCCGAACCAGCCGGTCTGGTAGCCGATGTGGAGGGCGGCTGCCTGGGCGTCGTCGAGGGAGTCGGGGGCGGGCAGCAGGGCGTTGGCGTCGGCGAGGGCGTATTCGGCGAAGCCGCCGTGCGGCAGTGCGGGGGTGGCGATGACGCGGCGGCCGTCCTCGGTGTCGGCGCAGACCTCGACGCCGGGTGTGAACGGCAGCGGGGGCCTGACCTGGTACTGGCCCCGGCAGAGGAGGGCGTCGGGGAAGTTGACGTTCGCGGCGCGTACGCGGAGCAGCACCTGGCCATCGCCGGGCGTGGGCGGTTCGGCATCGGTGAGGCGCATCACCTCGCTCGGCTCGCCGTTCTCGTGCACCTGCCATGCCTGCATGGGGAGCCTCCACAAGACTGCGTTCGTCCGTCCGGTCCCCGGCATACTAAGCGGTCGCTTGCCGATTGGGGAACAGGACGGCCACCCCGGTGCACCGACTCCGCGACTCCTCGGCTCGGCGCCCCCGCACGCCGGCGTCAGCGGCAGGCGTCCGCGCCCCTCACTTCCGTACGGCCGGACGCGCCCGTACGTGCATGCGCTCGCCCTGCGGCCCGAACAGGCTGAGGATCTCCACCGGCCCCTCCCCCGTCGAGCCGAACCAGTGCGGAACGCGCGTGTCGAACTCGGCCGCCTCCCCGGGCCCGAGCACCACGTCGTGCTCACCGAGGACGAGGCGCAGCCTCCCGGAGAGCACGTAGAGCCACTCGTAGCCCTCGTGGGAGCGCGGGTCGGGCTCGTTCACCCGATTCGGCTCGATGATCTTGTACGCCTGGAGTCCGCCGGTCTGCCGGGTGAGCGGGTACATCACGAGTCCGTTGCGCCGGATCGGCTTCGCGCGCACCCGCGGATCTCCCGTGGAAGGCGCGCCGACCAGCTCGTCCAGCGGTACCTGGTGGGCCCGGGCGATGGGCAGCAGCAGCTCGAGTGAGGGTTTGCGCAGGCCGGACTCCAGCCGGGAGAGGGTGCTGACGGAGATGCCGGTCGCCTCGGACAGCGCCGCGAGCGTCACCTCCCGTTCCTTCCGGATCCGCCGCAGGCGGGGGCCGACGTTGGCGAGCACTTCGTCCGTGGTCATGCTCGTATTGCAGGAACGGCAAACAGATTTGTCAATCCCGCGCCGCCGGGCGACTCTCGCGTCAGGAGGTGGTCATCATGACCGAGTCGTACGAAGTGATCGTCGTGGGCGGCGGGGCCGCGGGGCTGTCCGCGACGCTGGTCCTGGGCCGGGCGCGGCGCCGGACGCTGGTGGTCGACGCGGGAGAGCCGCGCAACGCGCCCGCCGCGCACACGCAGGGCTTCCTGACGCGGGACGGCATGCCGCCGGCCGAGTTCCTGGCCGTGGGGCGCGAGGAGATCGCCCGGTACGGGGTGGATCTGGTACGGGACCGGGCGGTGGACGTCCGCCGGGTGGCCGACGTACGGCGGCCGGGGAGCCCGCACGGGGTGCCGTCCGCGCACGGCACACCTGACACGGCCCCCACCGCCCCCGGCATCGGGCACCCCCCGGAGGTCGACGCCACACACCCGTACGACGGTTTCGAGGTGACGCTGGCGAGCGGCCGCACGGTGCGCGCCCGGCGTCTGGTGGTGGCGACCGGCCTCAGGGACGAGCTGCCGGATGTGCCGGGCGTGGCGGAGCGGTTCGGGCGGGATGTGCTGCACTGCCCGTACTGCCACGGCTGGGAGGTACGGGACCGGGCTTTCGGGGTGCTGGCGACGAGCCCGCTCAGCGTGCACCAGGCGCTGATGGTCACCCAGTGGTCGAAGGACGTGACCTTCTTCCTGCACAGGGTCGCGGAGCGGGACCTGGCCGAGGAGGACCTGCGGCGGCTCGGTGCCGCGGGGGTGCGGATCGTGCCGGGTGAGGTGGCGGGGCTGGTCGTGGAGGAGGACCGGCTGTCCGGGGTGCGGCTGGCGGACGGCACGGTGCACGCGCGTGAGGCGGTGTTCGTGGCGCCGCGTGCCGTGCCGGGGACGGATCTGCTGGAGCGGCTGGGGGCGGAGCTGCGGGAGACGCCGTTCGGCGCGTATCCGGTGATCGACGAGCAGGGCCGGACGAGTGTGCCGGGTGTGTGGGCGGCGGGCAACGCGTCCGGCTTCTCCGAGCAGGTGATCAACGCGGCGAGCCGCGGCTACCGGGCGGGCGCGGCGATCAACGGGGATCTGCTCTTCGCCGACCTGGACGCGGCGGCGGGCATCGGGCACTGAACAGGGTGCCGGCACCGGAAGCAGGGCGCCCCACGCGAGGCAGGGGCGGAGGCGTCCGCCCAGGCCGAGGCACGGGACATCCGCCCAGGCCGAGACGCAGGGTCCGCCCCGCCCCAGGCACGGGCATCCACCCCGACCGAGGCACAGGACATCCGCCCCCCGACCTAGGCCCCGCCATTCCGGTCACCGACCGCCCGCCCCTCACC
>NZ_JALLGL010000371.1 GCF_023072675.1 Streptomyces sp. XM83C | reverse complement strand
CTGTTCGGCGGCGGCGTGGAGGGTCCAGTGGGGGTCGTACAGGTGGGGGCGGGCCAGGGCGCACAGGTCGGTGCGGCCCGCGAGGATCAGGGAGTTCACGTCGTCCCAGGAGGAGATCGCGCCGACCGCGATCACGGGCACGCCGACCTCGTGGCGGATGCGGTCGGCGAACGGTGTCTGGTAGGAACGGCCGTACTCGGGCTGCTCGTCGGCGACGACCTGACCGGTGGAGACGTCGATGGCGTCGGCGCCGTGCGCGGCGAACGCGCGGGCGATCTCCACGGCGTCGTCGGCGGTGTTGCCGCCCTCCGCCCAGTCGGTGGCGGAGATACGGACCGTCATCGGCCGCTCCTCGGGCCACGCTTCGCGTACGGCGTCGAAGACCTCCAGCGGGAACCGCAGCCGCCGCTCCAGTGAGCCGCCGTAGGCGTCGGTGCGGTGGTTGGTCAGCGGGGAGAGGAACCCCGACAGCAGATAGCCGTGGGCGCAGTGCAGTTCGAGCAGGTCGAACCCGGCGTGGGCGGCGCGGCGGGCGGCGTCGGTGAACTGCTCGCGGATGTCGGTGAGCTGGGCGCGGGTGAGGCGGCGCGGTGTCTGGCTGCCCGGCTTGTACGGCAGCGCCGACGCGGCGACGAGCGGCCAGTTGCCGTCGGGCAGGGGTTCGTCCATGCCCTCCCACATCAGCTTGGTGGAGCCCTTGCGGCCGGAGTGGCCGAGCTGCACGCCGATCGCGGTGCCCGGCGACTGCCGGTGCACGAAGGTGACG
Organism: Streptomyces sp. XM83C; assembly: GCF_023072675.1. Taxonomy (GTDB): domain Bacteria; phylum Actinomycetota; class Actinomycetes; order Streptomycetales; family Streptomycetaceae; genus Streptomyces; species Streptomyces thermocoprophilus. The sequence goes on along the minus strand of NZ_JALLGL010000371.1, from coordinate 4,638 downwards.
ATGCGCCGCCACGCCTCGGCCTGGCGGCCGGTGTACAGGCCGGTGCAGCCGGGGGTGATGCGGCCCTCGGGGCTGACGCAGACCATCTCCGTCATGACGAGTCCGGCGCCGCCGAGGGCGCGGGCGCCGAGGTGGACGAGGTGGAAGTCGCCGGGGACGCCGTCGGTGGCGGAGTACATGTCCATCGGGGAGACGACCACCCGGTTGCGCAGGGTGAGGCCGCGCAGCCGGTAGGGCGTGAACATCGGCGGGGTGCCGGGCGGGCAGCCGAACTCCCGCTCCACGGCGGCGGTGAAGTACGCGTCGCGCAGCCGCAGGTTGTCGTGGGTGACGCGGCGGGAGCGGGTGAGGAGGTTGAACGCGAACTGGCGGGGCGGCTGGTCGACGTAGAGGGCGAGGTTCTCGAACCATTCGAGGCTGGCGCGGGCGGCCCGCTGGGTGGAGGCGACGACGGGCCGGCGTTCCTCCTCGTAGGCGGCGAGGGCGTCGCCGACGGTGGGCTGTTCGTCGAGGCAGGCGGCGAGGGCGAGGGCGTCCTCGACGGCGAGTTTGGTGCCGGAGCCGATGGAGAAGTGCGCGGTGTGGGCGGCGTCGCCGAGCAGCACCACCTTGCCGTGGGACCAGCGGTCGTTGACGACCGTGCGGAAGCGGGTCCAGTCGGAGTTGTTGGAGCGCAGCGGGCGTCCGCCGAGCGCGTCGGCGAAGATCTTCGCGCAGCGGTCGATGGACTCCTCGGGGGTGATGCCGTCGAAGCCGGCGGCCTGCCACACCTCCTCGCGCATCTCGACGATGACGGTGGAGGCGTCGGGCGCGTACGGGTAGGCGTGCAGTTGCATCACGCCGTGCCCGGTCTCGGCGATCTCGAAGCGGAACGCCTCCAGGGCGAAATCGGCGGCGAGCCAGATGTAGCGGCAGCGGTGCGTGGTGACGCGGGGCCGGAAGGCCTGCGCGTACGCCTCGCGGGTGAGGCTGTTGACGCCGTCGGCGGCGACGACCAGGTCGTACGAGGCGGCCAGCGTGTCCGGGTGCGGTGCCTCGGTGCGGAAGCGGAGGTCCACGCCGAGGTCGCGGCAGCGGTCGTGGAGGATCCGCAGGAGGCGTCTGCGGCCGAGGGCGGCGAAGCCGTGGCCGCCGGAGGTGTGCCGTGTGCCGCGGTGGACGATGTCGATGTCGTCCCAGCGGACGAACTCCCGCCGCATCGCCTCGTACACCACCGGGTCGGCGTGCTCGATGCCGCCGAGGGTCTCGTCGGAGAGGACGACACCGAAACCGAACGTGTCGTCGGGGGCGTTGCGTTCCCAGACGGTGACCTCGCGGGCCGGGTCGAGACGTTTCAGCAGGGCGGCGGCGTACAGGCCGCCGGGGCCGCCGCCGGTGACGGCGACACGCAGCGGCCGGTCCTGCCGAGGGGCGGGCGATGCGGGTGCTGTGCCGGGCATGGGGTCACCGTCCCTGCCATTTCGGGGGGCGCTTCTCGGTGAACGCGGCGTGGAACTCGGCGTAGTCCGCGCCGTTCATCAGCAGGGCCTGGGTGGAGGCGTCGAGTTCGACGGCCGCCGCGAGCGGCATGTCCAGTTCGGCCGTCAGCAGGGCTTTCGTCTGCGCGTACGCGAGGGCCGGGCCGTCGGCGAGACGGCGGGCCAGGGCCTGTGCGGCCTCGTCGGCGCGGCCCGCCTCGGTCAGTTCGCTGATCAGGCCGATCCGCTCGGCCTCGGCGGCGTGGACGGCCTCGCCCAGCATGAGCAGGCGGGTGGCGTGGCCGAGGCCGACGACGCGGGGCAGCAGATAGGCGGCACCCATGTCGCCGCCGGACAGGCCGACGCGGGTGAACAGGAACGCGAACCGGGCGGTGGGGTCGGCGACGCGGAAGTCGGCGGCGAGGGCGAGGACGGCTCCGGCGCCCGCGGCGACGCCGTGCAGGGCGGCGACGACCGGGAAGGGGCATTCGCGGATCGCGCGCACGACCTGCCCGGTCATGCGGTTGAAGTCGATCAGCTGGGCGGTGTCCATGCCGAGGGTGGCGCCGATGATCTCCTCGACGTCGCCGCCGGAGCAGAAGCCGCGGCCCTCCCCGGCGAGGACGAGGGCGCGCACGGAGCGTTCCCGGGAGAGTTCGGCGAGCAGATCGCGCAGGTCGGCGTAGGCACCGAAGGTGAGCGCGTTGAGCCGGTCGGGGCGGGCGAGGGTGACGGTGGCGACGCCGTCGGTGCGATCGACGCGCAGATGACGCCAGTGGGGGGTGCGGGCGGCGGAACCGGTGAAGGGACTCATCAGGAGGGCCTCCCTCGGCCAGGACGACCCTCTGAAGTTATCACTTGTTCGTGACTGTCGTCAGGAGTGCGCGATACACGGTTACGGCACGTCGTCCGGAAAGTGACGCGGTGTGCCGGCACGGGGGTGACGTCTGTTGCCGTCACGGGGGAGCGGGGTGCCCGCACGAGGTGATGCCGGTCGCCGTCACGATGTGACCGGAACCCGCCGGGTTCTCGACAGGAGGGCAACAACGTGTCCTGTCGCGCGCGGCGGGCGTTTTCACTGGGTAGGCCGCTCGGTGCCGGGGCCCGTGGCTCCGGGCGGTGCCCGTCCGACGGCTTCGCCGGGCGGCCCCGTACCATTCAGAGGTTGAAAGCAGGACAGCCTGCGCCATGAACGGACTCGCCTTGCACGAACGCCCCGCCTCCTCGTCCCCCTGCTGGCGTATAGCGCTGCCGCACACCTCCGCGGCCGTGCCGGTGGCGCGTGCCCTGGTGCGCGACGCGCTGACCGAGGCGGAGCACGGCGCGGACCGCGACACGGCGGAGCTGCTGACGGCGGAGCTGGTCGCGAACGCGGTGGAGCACACCTCGGGCAGCTCCCCCATCGAGCTGGTGGTGGAGCTGCTGCCGAGCGGCTGCCAGGTCGAGGTGCACGATCCGGACCCGGAGCCGCCCGGTGATCTGACCCACCCGGCCGGTGCGATGCCCGATCCGTGGCAGGAGGGCGGGCGCGGTCTGCTGCTGATCCGCGCCCTGAGCCAGTCCTGCGGTCACCGCCCCACCGGGTCCGGCAAGGCGGTGTGGTTCAGACTGCCGCTGGTTCCCGGTCAGCGGCGTCCGGTGTGACGCCGCCGGCGAGCCGGGAGTGCCGGCGACCGTAGGCGGCGTACACGGCGAGGCCCACCGCGAGGAACACCCCGAACTGAAGCCAGGCGGTCCAGCCGGTCTCGTACATGAGGTAGAGGCAGAAGCCGACGCCGAGCAGCGGCAGCACGGGGTGGAGCGGCACCCGGAAGGTGCGGGGCAGGTCGGGCTCGCGGCGGCGCAGCGCGAGTACGGCGATGTTGACCACGGCCATGATCGCGAGGGTGCCGATGGTGCACAGGTCCACCACCGCGTCCAGGGAGGCGAAGGCGGCGGGGACCGCGAAGACGACGGCGACGATCAGGGTGCCGGCGACCGGGGTGGCGGTGCGCGGGGAGACCTTCTCGAAGACGCGCGGAACGAGCCCGTCGCGGGACATCGACATCAGGATGCGGGTCTGGCCGTACATCACGGCGAGGACGACGGAGGCGATCGCGACGACCGCGCCGAACGCGATGACACCGCCGCCGACGGTGGAGCCGGTGACCTGGTTGACCACGTACGACAGGGCGGCGGGACGTCCGCCGACCTCGGCGCCGCCGACGGCCCCGGTCGCGGCGAGGGCCACCGCGCAGTACAGCAGGGTGACGACGCCCATGCAGACGAGGATCGCGACGGGGATGTCCCGGCGGGGGTTCTTCGCCTCCTCGCCGGCGGTGGTGATCGCGTCGAAGCCGATGTAGGAGAAGAACGCGGCGGTGGTGCCCGCGCCGATGCCGCCGAGCCCGGCCGGGGCGAACGGGGTGAGGTTGCCGTCCTTGAACGCGCTGAAGCCGATCGCGCAGAACGCGAGCAGGATGGCGATCTTCACGACGGCCATCGCGGCGGTGGCGCGGGCGCTCTCCCGCACCCCGCGCACCAGCAGCACACAGCCCATGGCGATGACGAGCACGGCCGGCAGATTGACCAGGCCACCGTCGCCGGGCCCCGCGGACAGGACGTCGGGGATCCTCAGGCCGAGGAGGCTGTGCAGCAGCTCGTTGACGTACTCGCTCCAGCCGACCGCGACGGCCGAGATGGACACGCCGTACTCCAGCAGCAGGCACCAGCCGACGAGGAAGGCGGTGGTCTCGCCGAGCCCGGCGTAGGCGAAGGAGTACGACGATCCGGAGACCGGGATCGCGCCGCCCAGCTCCGCGAACGAGAACGCGGTGAACACGCAGGTGATCGCGGCGAGGACGAAGGAGACGACGACGGCAGGGCCGGCCTGGGCGACCGAGTCGGACAGTCCGACGAAGATGCCGGTGCCGACGATCGCGCCGACACCGAAGCAGATCAGCTGGGGCAGGCCCATCGTGCGGGCCAGACCGTGGCCCTCGCGGTCGGCGCCGGATTCGGCGACCAGCAGGGCCGGGGACTTGATGCGGGGCATGCGGGTGGTGCTCGTTTCTCGGGGACGGGTGCGCCCGGGTGGAGGCGCGCGACGGCCGCGGAATGGGTGGCTCCGGGCCGCCGGACAGCATAAGGCCTGGTGAGGCGGGGGCGTGCGGGGGTCTGGCAGGGGCGCCGGGTGCCGACG
>NZ_JALLGL010000370.1 GCF_023072675.1 Streptomyces sp. XM83C | reverse complement strand
CTGCCGCACCCCACGGCGCCCGACCCCGCCCTGTCCTGGACCGCGGCCGAAGGCCCGGGAAGTCGGCCCCACGTGTCGTTCGCCGAGCCGGAACGGTTCGACGCGTCCGACCACCGCACGCGCCGCCGCCGGCGCGGTGCCGCCGCGGCCGTCTGCCTCGTCCTCGGACTCGGCCTCATCGGCGGCGCCGTCACCGGCAGCTTTCTCACCGGAGGCTCCGGCGACGCCGCCGACGCCGACGCGTTCGAGGCGGCGGGCGAGCTGTGGCACAACGTCCCCGTCGACCGGCTGTTCCCGCCCACCGTGCAGGGCCAGGGCGCAGGACCCGGCGCCGCCGACCGCACCTGGACCCGGATCGCCGTCGCCCCCGACTCCGGATGCAACGGCGCCTTCGACCCGCTGCTCGCCACGACCCTCGCCCCCGTCGGCTGCGAACGGCTGCTGCGCGCCACCTACACCGACGCCACCCAGAGCTACGTGACGACCGTCGGCCTGCTGTTCACCGAGGCCGACGCCGACGCCATGCGCACCCTGCGCAGCCGCTTCGAGCGGGAGAAGCTCGCCGACCGCGCCGACCTGATGCCCCGCCCCTACGCGGCGAAGGGCACCGCCGCCGCCGGGTTCGGCGACGCGCAGCGGGCCTCCTGGTCGGTCTCCGTCCTCACCGACGCGCCCGTCGTCGTCTACGCCGTCTCCGGCTGGGCCGACGGCCGCCGCGTCGACACCCCGCAGCCCGCCAAGGAGGCCGCCGAGCCCGGCGCCACCACCGCCCCGGCCCAGGCCGGCCTCGGCAACGAGGCCCAGGGCCTGGCCGACCGCATCGAACGCGGGCTGCGCGCCACCGTGAACAAGCCCACGGAGCAGCCGTCATGAGTCTTCGCACGCGCCGCCGCGCCGGCCTGGCCGGCTGCCTCCTCGCCGCCTGCGCCCTCCTCGTCCCCGCGGCCCCCGCGCACGCCGACGGCATACGCGGCGCCCAGTGGGCCCTGGACGCCCTGCACCTGAATGAGGCCTGGCGGACCACGAAGGGCGCAGGCATCACCGTCGCCGTCCTGGACACCGGCGTGGAGGCCGACCACCCCGACCTCGCCGGCAACGTCCTCGCCGGCACCGACCTGGTCGGCTTCGGTGCCGTCGAGGGCGACCGCGCCTGGGCCCGCCACGGCACCGCCATGGCGAGCATCATCGCCGGTCACGGACACGGGCCGGGCGCCGCCGACGGCGTCATGGGCGTCGCCCCGGAGGCGAAGATCCTGCCCGTCCGCGTCATCCTGGAGGACGCCGACCCCGCCCGCGCCAAGGCCCGCAAGACCCGCGGCAACGCGCTCGCCGAGGGCATCCGTTGGGCCGCCGATCACGGCGCCGACGTCATCAATCTCTCCCTTGGCGACGACTCGGCCTCCGCCCACCCCGAACCCGCCGAGGACGAGGCCGTGCAGTACGCCCTCAAGAAGGGTGCCGTCGTCGTCGCCTCCGCGGGCAACGGCGGCGAGAAGGGCGACCACATCTCCTACCCGGCCGCCTACCCGGGCGTCATCGCCGCGACCGCCGTCGACAAGTACGGCACCCGCGCCTCGTTCTCCACCCGCCGCTGGTACGCCACCGTCAGCGCGCCCGGCGTGGACGTCGTGATCGCCGACCCCGACCACCAGTACTACCAGGGCTGGGGCACCTCGGCCGCCGCCGCGTTCGTCTCCGGCGCTGTCGCCCTGATCAAGGCCGCCCACCCCGGTCTGACCCCGGCGCAGATCAAGAACGTGCTGGAGGACACCGCCCGCGACGCCCCGGCCGGCGGTCGCGACGACTCCCGTGGATACGGCTTCATCGACCCCGTGGCGGCCATCGAGGCGGCGGGCCGGCTGAAACCGGAGGGCCTGAGCCCGGCGTCGTACGGGGCGCGCTACTTCGGCTCCGGACCCGACGAGAGCGGTCCCGAGGACTCCACCGCCGACTGGGCGGGCCCCCTCGCGGGCAGCACCGGCGGCGTGCTGCTGGTCGCGGCCGTGGTGCTGTGGCGCGGCCGGCGCTCGACCCCGTGACACCGGGAGAAGGCCTGAGGCCGGGAGAAGGCCTGACGCCGGGGACGCCCTGACGCCGGGAGAAGGCCTGACGCCGGGGACGCCCTGACGCCGGGAGACGGCCTGACGCAGGGGGACCCCTCGACGCCGGGGACGCCGCGCTCCGACACGGCCGCGGCCGTACCGCGCGGGACGCCCGCGGCCGTACCGCCCCTGGACGAGGCCGCCGTACCGCCCCCGATAGGGTCGGCACCGTGGCGAACAAGAACATTCCCGACCCCGGCTACTCCGACGACGACGGCTCCGCCGACCCCCGGCTGAGCGCGGCGCTCGCCGCCTGGGCCGAGGACCACAGCGCGCTCGGACCCGTCCTGGAGGCCCTCAAGGGCGCCCGCCTGCTCGTGCCGGTCGTCGCCGTGCTCGGCGAGGTCGAGGAGGACGAGAACGGTCTGCGCCGCGAGAAGACCTCCGAGATGGCCGTGCCGACGCTGAAGGCCGGCAATCGCACCGCGCTGCCCGCCTTCACCTCCACCGACTCGCTCGCCCTGTGGGACCCGGCGGCCCGCCCCGTCGCCGTACCCCTCCACCAGGCGTTGCAGGCCGCCGCCCACGAGAAGGCCGACACCGTCGTCCTGGACATGGCGGGCCCGGTGCCGTTCGAACTGACCGGTCCCGCGCTGCTCGCGCTCGCCGAGGGCCGTACCACCACCGACCCGCTCGCCGACCCGGCGGTACGGGACGCCGTGCGCGACGCGGTCGCCGCCGAGCCGCGCGTCGTCCGCGCCCACCTCGGCCCGGGACGGGCCGACGGCACCCTCGCGCTGGTCCTGGACCCCGCCGCCGTACCCGCCGAAGCGGCCCGTGCCGTCGCCGAGCGGCTCGCCGCCGACGACACACTGAGGGCCCGCCTGGTGCGCGGCCTCGACCTGGCGATCCTGCCGGCCGGGACCACGCCCCCGGGCGAGCCCCTGTACGTGCGCGAATAGTTCTCGGTGCGCGGATTCGAGACGCGGATCGGATTCGAGACGCGGATTCCGTCCGCGCACCCGGTCCGCGTACGGGAATCAGCGGGTGCCGTAGACCGGGCCGGTGTACTTCTCGCCCGGCCCCTGACCCGGCTCGTCCGGGACGAGGGAGGCCTCGCGGAAGGCGAGTTGCAGCGACTTCAGACCGTCCCGCAGCGGCGCCGCATGGAAGGAGCTGATCTCCGTCGCGGACGCGTCGAGCAGACCGGCGAGGGCGTGCACCAGCTTGCGGGCCTCGTCCAGGTCCTTGTACTTGTCGCCCTCCTCGGTCAGCCCGAGCTTCACCGCGGCGGCGCTCATCAGGTTGACGGCGACCGTCACGATCACCTCGACGGCGGGGACCTCGGCGATGTCGCGGGTCATCTCGTCGAAGCCGGGGGACTCGGGGGACTCAGGAGGGGTATCGCTCATGACGCACACGATAAGCGGTGCCGGGAGACCCGCTCCCGATTAGGGGTTGCCGGACGATCCTGCTAGTCTGGAATCCGACCGGCCGGACATGTCATATGTACGGCCCACAAGTGGAGGCTCCGATCTCCCACCTGACCGTCCTCCGGGACGGCGGGTCACCGGTCAGGCGGCCACCATCGTTCCGTACGGACGATGGAGCCGCCCGAAAGGCGCCCCGCGGCCACGCGGCGGTGCTCCGGATGTGTGGAGCCCCGCCTGTGATCGTCCGGGGCATTTTTTCTGTCTCGGCGCGGTTAGGTCTAACAAACACAGACGTACGCGGCTGTCCACCAGGCTGTCGCGTGGTGCTACCGAGGAGGATCCATCAGCGCCGAGCCCCGCATCAACGACCGGATTCGCGTTCCCGAGGTGCGACTTGTCGGTCCCAGTGGCGAGCAGGTCGGCATCGTGCCGCTCGCGAAGGCACTGGAGCTTGCCCAGGAGTACGACCTCGACCTGGTCGAGGTCGCGGCGAACGCCCGTCCGCCCGTGTGCAAGCTCATGGACTACGGGAAGTTCAAGTACGAGTCGGCCATGAAGGCCCGTGAGGCGCGCAAGAACCAGGCGCACACGGTCATCAAGGAGATGAAGCTCCGGCCGAAGATCGACCCGCACGACTATGACACCAAGAAGGGTCACGTCGTCCGGTTCCTCAAGCAGGGCGACAAGGTCAAGATCACGATCATGTTCCGTGGTCGCGAGCAGTCCCGGCCCGAGCTGGGCTACCGACTGCTGCAGCGTCTCGCGGAGGACGTCCAGGACCTCGGCTTCGTCGAGTCCAACCCGAAGCAGGACGGCCGAAACATGATCATGGTCCTCGGTCCGCACAAGAAGAAGACCGAGGCGATGGCCGAGGCACGCCAGGCGCAGGAGGCCCGCAAGGCTTCCGCGAAGGCCAACCCCGGCCGCTCGCAGAACCCCGCCGATGCCCCCAAGGCGTCCGCCGAGGAACCTGCCGAGGCGTGATCCCCGGGACCACCCGGTCCCAGGCAGTAACCGATACAAGAGCGACGCTCCACCGTGCCCGGTTTTCGCGACCGGGCACAGGAGCGCCACCGACGAGGAGAGAACGGCGCTATGCCGAAGAACAAGTCGCACAGCGGTGCCAGCAAGCGCTTCAAGGTCACCGGCTCCGGCAAGGTGCTCCGTGAGCGCGCCGGCAAGCGCCACCTGCTCGAGCACAAGTCGTCCCGAGTGACGCGTCGCCTCACCGGCAACGCCGAGATGGCCCCGGGCGACGCCGCGAAGATCAAGAAGCTTCTCGGCAAGTGACGCACCCGGCGCCCCGCAGGGAGCGCCGAACGTCACGACCGGGACCCATTCGACACCGGGCCGTGTGAGGACACCCACGGCCCCGCTACAAGGAGTTAAACAAAGTGGCACGCGTCAAGCGGGCAGTGAACGCCCACAAGAAGCGCCGGGCGATCCTCGAGCAGGCCTCCGGCTACCGCGGTCAGCGTTCGCGCCTCTACCGCAAGGCCAAGGAGCAGGTCACCCACTCGCTGGTCTACAACTACAACGACCGCAAGAAGCGCAAGGGCGACTTCCGTCAGCTGTGGATCCAGCGCATCAACGCCGCTGCCCGCGCCAACGGCATCACCTACAACCGCTTCATCCAGGGTCTGAAGGCCGCGAACATCGAGGTCGACCGCAAGATCCTGGCCGAGCTCGCGGTCAACGACGCCAACGCCTTCGCGGCGCTCGTCGAGGTCGCGCAGAAGGCGCTGCCCTCCGACGTCAACGCGCCGAAGGCCGCGTGACGCCGCGCCGGCACTGAGCCGACGACCACAGCAGGACCCGCAGGCTGCCGCTTGCGGGTCCTGCTGCTGCCGGACCCGGCCCGCCGCGCCACGCCGGACCCGTCGTCCCGGCCCACCACCCCGGCGGCCACACCGTCTCCGGACGGTCCCGGCCCGCCC